>CANMDT010000078.1 GCA_947496715.1 Myxococcales bacterium | reverse complement strand
AGTTCTTGACCGCGCGGGAGCGACGCTCGCCGAGGGCCAGGTTGTACTCCTCGGTGCCACGCTCGTCGCAGTGGCCTTCGAGGCCCACGGTCGCGCTGCTGTTGGCGATGCAGAGCTTGTTGAAGGCGAGGTCGGTGCGGGCCGACTCGGTGAGGGTCGACTCATCGAAGTCGAAGTAGACGGTGCGGAAGGCGCGGCCATCTTCGCAGTTGTCGTTGGTCGGCGGTGCGATGCGGGCCACGCACAGGTTGGCCTCGCAGCGCGAGCCGCTGGCGCACTCTGCATCGCTGTCGCAGCTGCCTGCAACCTTGCAGCGGTTGGCGCGGCACTCTTGGCCGAGGCCGCAGTCGCTCGTGCCGAGGCACTCGGGGCCACAGGCGTTGCCGCGGCACTTGCCGGGCGAGGCGCACATCGCGTCGTCTTTGCACCAGCCGGGAATGGCGAAGCAGGCGCCGCTCGAGCAGCGCTGGCCCTCACCGCACGAGGCATCGTCGCGGCAGGAGCGGCAGACGGTGTCCACGCAGTAGTTGGTGCCCTTGGCGTAGCCCTGGCAATGCGCGTCGGTCGCACAGTTCGGGTAGCTCCGGCAGCCGCCGAGCAACACCAACGTAAGGGCCATGGTCGCCATCATCACAAACTGCATCATTCTCTTCGTCATCGTCGGTTCTCCTTGAGGCGTCGCCTCGAGCTGATTGAGTCTCTTTGAATGTCGGTCTGAAATCCCACCGAGGCCGGCGACCATGTGCATGCTGCGAAACTATGCTGCTAACGGCCGTAGATCAACCTTCTTGATGAACTGTCCGCCTAACTAGTTCTTCTTGGCCCCGCCGAGCTTCGACTCGATGATCCGGATAAGGTCTTCTTCGGAATGGGCGTCCGTGAGCTTGACCCCGTTGAGGTAGAGCGTCGGTGTGGCTTCGATGCCCGCCTGCTCGCCCTCTGCGCGGTCATCGGCAACCATCTTCGCCAGTGCCGGGTCTGCCAGATCTGCCTTGAACTTCGTCATGTTCAACCCAGCCTCTTTGGCGAACTTCTCAAAGAGAGGCATCGGGTCTTCTGCCATCGTGATCTCAGACTGGTGTCCGAACAGGGCATCGTGGAACTCCCAGTAACGACCCTGCTTGTGGGCGGCCAGCGCAGCAATCGACGCACGGGGCGCGTTGCGATGGCTCGCAAGCGGGAACTGCTTGTGAACCACCCGGAGCTCCGATTTGCGGGTCGCGGCCACCTTGGCAACAATCTCCGCCATCAGCTTGCAGTGCGGGCACTCAAAATCGAAGAACTCTACGAGCGTCGCGGTTGCGGTCGCGCTTCCCTCTGAGGGCCGTCCTTCGAGCGAAAAGGTGTGAACCTTACGAGCATTCGCAACACCCTGCTGGACCTTGTCCGTGATCTGCGCGTCGCTCGCCTTCTCTTTGATTGCGCGCATCATCGCTTGGCCCGACTCGACCGCCAGACTGCAGGCCGTCTCCGGCTTCTGGAGGCAGTCATCCAGGCTCGAAACCTGCCCATCGCAGGGGCAGAGTTCGGCGGTGGCCAGCGCCACGAAACGCTTGCGCTCTGCTCCTTCAAGAATCGCAAACGGGAGGCTCTGGCCGTATCTCATCGCCGACGGCGCATCGGCCGCGGCCGCGACCTCGGTTGCGCCGCTCCCTGCCGCCGGCTCTGCCTTCGCCGAGGAGACGGAGGCCGCCTGGGCCTCCTCGGTCTTTCCGCAGCCCGTCGTCAGACAGACCGTCAACAAAATCATCCAAACAGCCGACACTTTCATGGCGTTCCTGTCTTGCTTCGAGGTCGCTAGGCGCCTCCTTTGAGGGCAGGCGGCGCGCCTCCGTCCTAGTCACGGGCGGGCAGACAGGTCAACCTTTCGGAGCCTCCGCGCCATTCCCGCTTCTTGTCGAATCGCATGCGGTTGGTTAGCACGAGGCCCCTCTTGTCCCGATTCCGCCGCTCTCCGACAGGGTGTCTGCCATGAAGTCTTCCGCTGCCTTCCTTTTCCTTGCCCTTGCCCTCTCGGCAGCCGGCTGTTCGTCCGACTCGCCCGTCTCCGCCGCCATCTCCGCTGCCTCCGTCGGCGACTCCTGCGCGGCCGACGCAGACTGCGGCGCGGGTGCCACCTGTCTGACCGCCGGTTTCCCGGGTGGCCTCTGCACCGCGGAGTGCTACGGCCCCGACGAATGTCCCGACGGTTCGATCTGCGCCAGCCTCGCCGCCGACCCCGGCACCGCCTACTGCGCCGTCTCCTGCAATAGCGACGACGACTGCCGCAGCGGCTACGTCTGCAACAGCATCGGCGTCTGCAACCCGCCCACCTCCGGAACCTCCGACGTCGGCACCGACGGTTCGGGCGACGCGGGCGACACGGGCACCGATGTCACCCCGCCCTCGAGCCCCAACATCGGCGCTGCCTGTGCCACCGCTGCAGAATGTGCCGCCCCGGGCGGACTCGAAGCCCTCTGCCTCTCGGAGGCCAACGGCTTCCCCAGCGGCACCTGCTCCGCAGCCTGCGACCCCGCTGGCGCCAACACCTGCGGCGACGGCGCTGCCTGCCTGCCCACCAGCGTCGGTGGCCGCTGCGTCTCTGCCTGCACTGCCGAGACCACCTGCCGCACCGCCTACGAGTGCTGCAACTTTGGTGCGGGCGCCCTCTGCCTCCCCGACGGCCTCCTCGCCTCCTGCACCGCGCCCGCGCCCACCCCGGTCGACAATCGGCCCGCCCCTGGTGAAATCGCTGCCTCCTGCGTCGACGATTCCGAGTGCACTGTTGGACCTGCTCCCGTCTGCTTCGCCCAGTTCGGCCCCGGCCTCTGCACCTCTGGCTGTGCCGACGACGCTGACTGCGGCGTCAACGGCGTCTGCGGCGACGTCGGCGGCGGTCAGACCTTCTGCTTCCGCAGCTGCACCGCCGAGACCGATTGTGCTGTCGATTTCGTCTGCTGTGACGTCGGAGGCGCCAGCGTCTGCCTCGACGGCGGCCTGTGCCGCTGAAGCGTGCGCTCGCATCGCTGGGCCTGAGCCTGGCCCTGCTGGGCTGTCAGCCCTCGTCCGACGAGGCGCTCCGCGCAGACCCCGCCGCCGGCCAGGCGCTGGTGGTCGCCCTCGAAGTTTCGCAGGTGGCCCACGCCACCGCCGAGGTGCTCGCTACCCGGCCTGCACCCGGCTGCAGGCCCTCGCTGGTCTGTCCCCTCGGGCCCGTCACGATCACCAGCTCGGTCACAATCCGCCTTCAGGAGCCCACTGGCATCGCAGAGGCGGTCGAGCGGAGCGTCTGGTCGCGCGATAGCAGCGGCAATCTGAGCATCGACTTTCAGACCTCAACACCTGCCGCAGCCGGCGGACAATCCACGCACGAGCTGGCGTTACGCCGCATCGGTGAGGATCGTTACGGGGCCCTCGACGGCCGCTTTGTCAAGGCCACCGTCGCGCCACTCCTCGACGAGCGACTTGCCGCAGACCCGCAGGCCCAACTCGACAGCCTCTTCGCGCTCGCCATGGCTCCAGACGGCGCGACGCCCATCTGCGCCAGCACGCCGCTCCGACTCCCGGGCCGGCTCCAAGCAGCCTCCGCGGAGCTCTTCGCCGACCGCCGCACCCTGCGGCTGACCGTCGAACTACCCTCCGCCAAGACGCTGGAACTCGAGGCAGAGGAGAAGGTCAGCTGCACCGCCGACGCCATCACCGCTCCGGAAGCTGCCGTCGCCGTCGCCACATCCGGCGCGTCCGCCGCGCTCGAGGCCTTTCTCACCGAGGGCCACGCCGCTGGCTGGCTCGTCCCCGCGCCCACGCTTCTAGCGCCGCGCCGCTGATTCCGCCTTGATCTGGGGCCCGCTCCCTCATTACAACGCGCCATCCCAACTCTGAGGTTTCTCACATGGCTATCCTGACACTCCAGCACTTCACTGCGCTCTCCGAACAGAACGCCGACCTCGTCGCGGTGGCAGTCGCCAAGCCCTTTGACGCAGCTCTCGCGCTCCCCTTCTCGGCCGAGACCTCGGCGCGGCTGGTTGCTGAGGCGAAGCGGGTAGAGTTCGACGGCGCCCTCGGCAGCTCCGTCGCCGTTAGCGGCGGCCCCGATGCGCCCTGGGTTGCCCTCATCGGTGCTGGCTCCGACTCCCCTGCCAAGGCCTTTCGCCGCGTCGGCTGCAAGGTCGTGAAGGTCGCACGAGAACTCAAGGCCAAGCACGCAGCCCTCGTCGGAACCGACGGGGAGTCGGCCCGCTTCGCCACAGAAGGTGCCATCCTCACCAGCTACCAGTTCCTCAACCACCGCACGGGCGCCGCCGCAAAGCCGGCCGAACCGAGCATCTTCAGCATCATCGCCTCTGAGTCGGCTGCCGCCCACCTCGTACTCGGCAGAGAGCTCGCAGAGAGCGTTGTCTTCGCCCGTGACCTCGCCAACGAGCACCCCGGAAAGTGCACACCAAGCTGGCTGGGCGAGAAGGCCGAGGAGATCGCAGCGCGCTATGGTTTCGAAGCCGTGATCAAGGGCGATCGCGAGCTCGAACTCGAAGGGTTCCGACTCATTCTGGCAGTCGGTCGCGGCTCGCACGAGCCGTCGCGGCTCATCCACCTCACCTATCGCGGCGAGGGACCCATCGAGCGCCGCATCGCCCTCGTAGGAAAGGGCGTCACCTTCGACTCCGGCGGCTACTCGCTCAAGCCGGGCGACTCCATTGTCGGCATGCACCTCGACATGGGCGGCGCCGCTGCCGTGCTCGGCACAGCCGAGGCCATCGGCCGCCTCCGGCCGAAGGGCATCGAGGTCCACTTCATCGTCCCCTCTGCCGAGAACATGGTGAGCGGCAACGCCTACCGCCTCAACGAGGTCTTCACCTCCTACGACGGCCAGACCGTTGAGATCCTCAACACCGATGCCGAAGGGCGCCTCATCCTCGCCGATGCGCTCGCCTACGCCCGCACCTTCGAGCCCGACGTCATCATCGACCTCGCAACCCTCACCGGTGCCTGCGTCGTGGCACTCGGTCTTGAGACGGCCGGCCTCTTCTCCAACACCGATGCCTTTGCCGACGAACTCCTCGCTGCGGCCGATGGCGCCGACGAGGCGCTCTGGCGGCTCCCGCTCGCAGAGCGGCTCGAAGAGGCGCTCAAGTCGGATGTCGCCGACCTTAAGAACGTGGGTCCCCGCTGGGGCGGCGCCATCAGCGCGGCGCTCTTCCTCAAGCGCTTCGTCGGCACCACCAAGTGGGCCCACATCGACCTCGCCGGTCCCGCGATGGCCGAGCGTGAATGGGAGTACATCAACAAGGGCGGCACCGGCTTCGGCGTCGCGCTCCTGACCGAGTATCTGACCCGCTCGGAGCCCTAGCGCTCCGCTGCGATGCCGAGCACCTCGCCGAGCATCGCTGCCGCCTTGTCCCGTTCACCGGCGCGGCTCAGAAAGGCGGCCCGGTAGACGGGCAGGAATGCTCCGAGGTTTGCGTCTGCGCCCACGCTCTTCTTGGCATCCTCGAGCACCTTCTCCCAGCCGGCGATGCCGCTCGACTGGCGATAGAGCGCGTTCAGCAGGCCGAAGGTTGCCGGCAGGTAACTTTCGTCGCGGGTATGGGCCCGCTTGAAGGCGCTGAAGGCCCGCTCGTAGTCTTCGTTGAGATAGGCAGACTGCCCCTCTGCGGTGTCGAGCGCGGCCGACACCCGCTTGGCGTCACCCTCGCGAGGCGCCGCGGTTGTCTTGGCACCGAGCTCCTGCCAGAGCGTCAACCGCTCCTTCTGGGTCTGCCACTGTTGCAGCGAGAGGGCCGGCATGGACCGTGCCTTTGCAGGTGCCAGTAGCAACGCCTCGTCCAAGAGCGCAGCCCGCACCTTGTTGCGCAGGTCGGTGATCTCGGGGCGAGCAAAGCCAGCGCGGAGCAGCGACTGAAAGAGCGCGTGGGCACCGCCGCCCGAGACGGTCAGTGCAACGCCGTCGTCCAGCTTTGCGAGCAGCGCTGTGCGGATGGTCTCCTGCGCCTCCGGACCCCTGGCGGGAGCCGCCGGATTCTTGCGCCCCTTGTTCGCCGAGTCGCGCTCCTGCGAGAGTTTGTCTTTGCGGTCGCGCGGAGGGGCGGTGAGCTCGGCGCGGTCCGCGAACCTGCCCAGGTAGATGTCGTAGTAGAAGACTGCGAGCTCAAAGTTGTTCGCCCAGTGGGCGCTTCTTGCGATCGCCAGATAGAGGTCCCCGCGGGAGGGCTCGCGCTGCGCGGCCTCCACAAGGTATGGAATCGCCTGCTCGTACTGCTCGGAGTTGTAGAGCTCGCGACCACGCTGAAAGGGGTTTGCCTCGTCCGGGCCGACCTGGGCAGAGGCCGCGGTCGGCAGCGAGAGCAGCCCGAAGAGCGCAAGGGCAAGGAGCGTTGAAGTGGGGTTCCGCATCAGAGATCCAACGGTGGGCTGGTGGACTCTTTGTCCTCGGTCGCGTTGCTGGGGAGCAGACGATTGAGCCAGGAGGTCAGGCCGGTCTGGTCGGGTAGGTTGATGCCCACGCCGACGGTCAAACCGAACCAGGGCTGGCCGCCCTGCGAGAGGTTGCTCGCCAGCATGAGATCGCCCGTTGCGTAGACCAGCGAGTTGAAGTGGAAGCGGGTACCGCCGCGGACCTCGAGCGCGAAGGCGTCGTTGACGAACTCCACATTCTTGGTGTCGGAGATGGAGCCGACGAGGACGGCGTTGCGGCCGAAGGCGAAGCCGCCCAGCACGTGTGGCTCCCAGTAGCGGTTGAGCAGGCGCCGGTAGCCGCCCTGCAGGAAGCGGATCCGCCACGAACTGGTCTCGGTCGGGTCCACACCATCGAGGGGCTCATCCTTGAGCTTGAAGGCGTCGATGCCAGCGGGAGCGCCTGCGAAGGCGACGGAGCCGCCGAGCGGCAGCAGCTCCCAGTTCCGCCAGGTGAAGATGGGATCGAACCCCAGTTCGAATCCATGTGACGCGCCGCCATCTGTGCAGCCGAGTTCGGCATTCTTTGTGGGGCATTCCAGCTTTCGACCACCGCTGCTCTCGCTGCCAAACCAGTCGCTGGAGGAGACGAGATATCCGGCGCGGACCTGAAGGAGCAGCGGCGAGGCCATCAGCTGGGACCGCATGCGGGCGTCGAGCGTGGCTTCGCTCTCAAAGAGCACCACGCGCATGTCGCGCTCTTCTCCGGCAACAACATGCAGGTTGGCGATGAGCGGGTTGAACCCCGGGGCGGCAACGGTGAGCTTGCGGTCGCCTGGCTCAAACCGAACCGGCTCGTTGATGGGGCGCGGCGTCGGGTCTTCATCGATGTAGACAGAGGCGCCCTGAGTCTCCGAGAAGACGGTGATGGCGGCGTAGCTTCGTGCCAGCGCCGCATCGAGCGATATCCGGTCGCCGGCGCGGAGTTCGGCGCTCGTGTCGAAGGGGAAGTAGCCGTCGGCAGAGACCTGCAGTTTGTAGGCGCCGAGGGGCAGGAGCAGGTGGGCGGGGGTCTCGCCCTTTGCCTCTCCGTTGATGCTGACGGTCGCGCCCGATGGGGTGCTGGTGATGGTCAGTTCGCCCTTGGAGCCGGTGAGGTCGTTGGCAATGTTGAAGAGCAGTTCGCGAAGGTCCTTGCCCTCGAAACTCTGCGGGGCCTTGGTCTCGCCGGCGGGGTCGGCGACGGTTACCTCGGCGCGTCGGCAGCCATCCTTGACGGTAAAGTCGATGAGCGTGGAGGCAGCCATCGCGTCGACCACCGCCTCGGCTGGCGAGTCGCAGGTCGACAGACCACCGAGGCAGCCGGGAAGCGGGAAGCCGCGCTCCACGAGCTCCTTTCCGATGCCTTTGACGCCCACGATGTGACGGGCGTCGGGGGCCTTTTCGAGCACCTCACCTAGCAGCGACTCCACTCGGGAGCGGCTGGTGTTGCAGCCATCGCCGACGCGCGCCGTCCAGAAGAAGGTGGGGAGCTCCTGAGCCGCAGCGGGCGCCGCAACCGCCGAGAGAACCAGACCGAGTAGGCAGCCCAAGACCCAGCTGGGACCTCGCAGTGCCAGAAGAGCCAACGGGCGTGCCAGCATGGGGCTACCGAGTCTTCCGGCGGGCCCGCTTGCGCTCCTTGCGCCAACGGCCGGAGACAATCTCCTCTACATCGCCCTGGAAGGTGATCTTGCCTTCACCGACCTCGCGGAGAGCGGTGACGCACTCCTTGTTCTCGGTCTCGACGAGTGGCTCAGCGTTGCGCTTGAGCTGGAGGGCCCGCTTGGTGGCGAGATGGATAAGGGCAAACCGGTTGGGAATGCGAACGAGGCAGTCCTCGACAGTAACGCGTGCCATGGGGCTGGTTCCTTGAACCTGAGCAGAAAGGAGGCGGCATTGTGGCCCAAAGGTAGGTTGCATGTCAACCCTTTGGGGGCGATTGGGCAGGGGGCAGTCGGGCACTCTGTGCTGCTTGACGGATCGCGTCAGTCGGGTTAGAAGGGCACCCGAGTTGCGCCCGCGGGTGCAGCTATCGACGCAAGACGCTGTTTTCCAAAGAAAAACGCTCCTCCAACGGCCCTCGAGCCGGCGCGGTGGGGGTGATCGACGAGGGCAGGAAGCGAATGGAACCACAAGTGTTGCTGAATGCGGCGCAGTCGCCGCCGGGAGTCGGAGCGGTTCAGGCCGTTCACCCGATGGGGTTGGTGGATCTCGATCCCACGGCTCTGATCAACGTGGGGTTCTTCCTTGTCCTGATTGTTGTCCTGCAGAAGTTCCTGTTCGAGCCCTACCTCCGGGTTACGGAGCGTCGCGCATCGCTGTCGGGCGGCGTCGCGGATGCTGCTGCGGCGCTGACCGCCGAGACGGCGGCGCTGACCAGGTCGTATGAAGAGGGTGTGGCTTCGGCGCACCGTCAGGCAGGGCTCAAGCGGGCCGACCTTCTGGGCGCGGCCCACGCCACCGAATCACTGCTCCTCGATGGGGCTCGGGCCAAAGTGGCTGATAGCCTCGCGACGCGGCGTGCGGTCATCGGAGCGGACGCGGCGAAGGCCGAGTCGGAACTTCCCCTGCGTGCGAAGGCCCTGGCGGTCTCCATCACCCAGCGCTTGCTGTCATGAGGGGCGGAATGGCATCAGTAACGCATCGTCGCAGCCGCTCGCTGGCGAGCCTGCTTGTCGTCTCCCTCCTTCTGGTTTCCGTGCCTGCCTTCGCCGCTGGTGGGGAGGCTCACGCCGGCCCGAACTGGGTGGAGCTTGGCGCAGCCATTGCCAACTTTGCGGTCTACATCTGGCTCATCGTCCGCTACGGCGCTGCGCCACTCAAGGCTCACTTTGAGGGTCGCCGGGCGAAGATTGCCAGTGCCATCGAAGAGGCGAAGGCTGCCGCGGAGCGTGCCGAAATGGCGCTGCGCGCCGCCAAGGAGCAATTCGCTGGCCTCGAGGCCATTCGAGCCCGCATCCTGAGCGACTCGGAAGCGGTAGCTGTCTCGGATGCCGCCAAGGTTGTCGCGGCGGCCGAAGTCTCCTCGGCCAAGATGGTCATCGATGCAGCGCAGCTCCTCGAGCGGGAGGCCGCCGCTGCCGACGCAATGTATCGGCACCGTCTCGTCGAGTCTGCCATGGCGCAGGCCCGCGAGGAGCTGTCGCGCGGGCTTACCCCCGAGATTCAGCACCGGCTCATCGATGCCGGCATCGACCGGCTGTCGAAGCAGTCCGGCTCCGCTCACACCACTGTCGCTTAGGTCACCATGGCAAAGTCCTCTACAGCCATCGCCTACGCTAAGGCGCTCCTAGAGATTGCCGTTGCGCAGGGCACGGTCGATCTGGCGCGCGGCGAAATGGAGCGGGTGGGAGCCTTGGCGAACGGCTCCTACGATCTCCGTCAGGTCTTCGGAAATCCGACGATCCGTGAGGAAGAGCGCCGCGCTGTCGTGCTTGATATGGCCGACGCCCTGAAGCTCTCCGTCACCACGAAGAACTTCCTGCTCATCCTGGCCGAGCGACGCCGCCTTGCGCTCATCGGTGACATCGTCTCCGAATTTCACCGTCAGCTGGATGTTCATACCGGTGGCGCCCGCGCGCAGGTCTTCTCGACCACCGAGCTCGGCGCCGTCCAACTTGCCCGCATCAAAGATGCCCTCCAGAAGAGCACCGGCAAGAAGGTGGTCGTGGAGAGCATCGTCGACCCGACCCTGCTCGGCGGTCTCCGCATCCAGGTCGAGGGCAAGGTGCTCGACTCTACGCTCCTTCTTCAGCTTGAGGCGCTTCGCGGCCTCATTCTTACTGCAGCTTGATTCACACTTGATCAGCGCTCCGCGCGCACATTGAGGGAAACATGGATATCAACGTCGACGAGATCAGCCGCATCATCAAGAAGCGCATCGAGAACTACGACAGCCGGATCGAGGTGTCGGAGACCGGCACGGTCGTCTCGGTGGGCGACGGTATCGCACGCGTCTACGGACTCGAGAAGGTGATGGCCGGCGAGCTTGTGGATCTTCCGGGCGACACGCGCGGCATGGTGCTCAACCTCGAAGAGGACAATGTCGGTATCGCGCTGCTCGGCAACGCGACCCACATCAAAGAGGGTGACATCGTCAAGCGCACGGGTCGCATCGTCGAGGTTCCGGTTGGTCCGGCGCTCGTCGGCCGCGTCGTCAATGCGCTCGGCCAGCCCATCGATGGCCGTGGACCGATCGACCAGACGCACACGCGTCGCGTCGAGGTGAAGGCGCCCGGCATCATCGCCCGTAAGTCGGTCCATGAGCCCATGCAGACCGGCCTCAAGGCCATCGACGCGCTCGTTCCGATTGGCCGTGGCCAGCGCGAGCTCATCATCGGTGACCGTCAGACGGGCAAGACGGCTGTCGCTATCGACGCCATCCTCAACCAGAAGAACGAGAACACACCCGAGAAGCCTGTTCACTGCATCTACGTGGCCATTGGCCAGAAGCAGTCGACGGTTGCGCAGGTCGTAGAGAAGCTCCGCGAGCACGGCGCCATGGAATACACGACGGTTGTCGTGGCGACCGCGACCGATGCCGCTCCGCTTCAGTTCCTCGCGCCCTACACTGGCGTGGCCATGGGTGAGTACTTCCGCGACAACGGCGGTCACGCCCTCATCGTCTTTGACGACCTCTCCAAGCAGGCTGTCGCCTACCGCCAGCTCTCGCTCCTGCTTCGCCGCCCGCCCGGCCGCGAAGCCTACCCGGGCGACGTCTTCTACATCCACAGCCGCCTGCTCGAGCGGGCCGCCAAGATGTCGGACGACAACGGCTCCGGCTCGCTGACCGCGCTGCCGATCATCGAGACCCAGGCCGGCGACGTCTCGGCCTACATCCCGACCAACGTCATCTCGATCACCGACGGTCAGATCTTCCTCGAGTCCGACCTCTTCTACGCCGGCGTCCGTCCGGCCATCAACGTCGGTATCTCGGTCAGCCGCGTCGGCGGCAACGCCCAGATCAAGGCGATGAAGCAGGTTGCCGGTACCCTCCGTCTCGACCTCGCGCAGTACCGCGCCATGGCGGCATTCGCCCAGTTCGCATCGGACCTCGACAAGGCCACCCAGCGCCAGCTTGCGCGCGGTGAGCGCATGACCGAGCTCCTCAAGCAGAAGCAGTTCTCGCCGCTTCCCGTCGAGAAGCAGGTCGTCATCATCTACGCTGGCACCAAAGGCTACGTTGATGAGGTCCCGACCGCCACGCTCGGCCGGTATGAGGAGGGTCTCTTTGCCTTCCTCGAGTCGCGCTTCCCCACGGTGACCAAGAGCATCCGCGATGCCAAGGCCATCACGCCGGCCAACGAGCCCGCGCTCAAGGAGGCCCTCGAGGCCTTCGGAAAGGCCTTCGAGGCTTAGTCGAACCCATCCCTCTCTGATTACGGCGCAGTCCCATGCCGAGCCTCAAGGCCATACGAAACCGCATCAAGTCGGTTAAAAACACGCAGAAGATCACCCGCGCGATGAAGCTCGTCGCCGCGGCGAAGCTCAAGCGTGCGCAGGATGCTGTCGTTGCGTCACGTCCCTATGCGGTGAGGCTCCGCGCAGTCGTGGCCTCGCTGGCCGGTTCGGTCGACCCGGAACTCTACCCGCTCTTCCGCACGACGCCGACGCCCAAGCGGTGCCTGCTCATCCCGATGACCTCGGATCGCGGCCTCGCCGGCGCCTTCAACTCGTCGGTTTTTCGGCGCACCGAGGCCTTCCTCCGTGACCACAAGGGCTCCTACGAAGAGATCGGCGTGGCGCCCATCGGCCGCAAGGGCCGCGAGTACTTCCGCCGTCGCGGCACGCCCGTCTACACCGAGCTGCGCGATCTGATGAGTGGCCCCAATCGCGGTTCGGCTCTGGCTGTTGCGGCCGAACTCAGCCGGCTCTTCACAACGGGCGAAGTGGACGAAGTCTACCTGATCTTCAACGAGTTTAAGTCGGCGTTGACCCAGACCGTGATCGTCGAGCCGCTGCTCCCGCTCTCAGCCGACAAGCTGGCGGGCCAGGGCGCTTCGACGGCCGAGATGAAGTATGAGCCCAACCGAGAAGAGCTGCTAGGCAAGCTGCTCCCCCGGTTTGTGCAGAGCAATGTGCTTCGTGCGCTCCTCGAGTCGCAGGCGTCGGAGCTCGGCGCCCGTATGACCGCGATGGACAACGCGTCGAAGAACGCCGCCGAGATCATCGGCACGATGACGCTGGTAATGAACCGGGCCCGTCAGGCCATCATCACAACAGAACTCATGGAAATCACCTCGGGCGCTGAGTCGCTCAAGGGCTAGTTTGTTCAATACCCGAAGACTCCGATAGGATATCCGATGACCCAAGGCATCTCTTCCTCCACTCCCTCGACCACCAAGCATGGCCGCATCACGCAGGTCATCGGTCCGGTTGTTGACGTCGCCTTCGACGGCGGCCAACTCCCCGAGATCATGCATGCGATCACGGTCACCAATCCGGCCATCTCGGATGTGGCCGACAACCTCGTCCTCGAGGTCTCGCAGCACCTTGGCGAGAACATGGTCCGCACCATCGCGATGGACACGACCGACGGTCTGACCCGTGGCATGGAGGTCCGCTCGACCGGTGCCCCGATCATGGTCCCGGTGGGTCGTGAGGTCCTCGGCCGCATCCTCAATGTTGTCGGCGACCCCGCCGACGACATCCGGATCTTCAAGCTCAAGAACGGCAAGCTGGTCCGCGGCTTCTTCCGGCGCGAGACCGAGACGCAGGTCATCCTGAAGATCGTCGACGCCAAGGAGATCCACCACAGCACCGAGCTGGTCGTCGAGAAGGCCGACATCCTCGAGTCTCTCAAGACCGAGGCGACGGAGCTCCGGCCGATTCACCGCGCTGCGCCGCGGTTCGATGAGCTCTCGACCCGCGCCGAGATGTTCGAGACGGGCATCAAGGTCGTCGACCTGCTCGCCCCCTACGCGAAGGGCGGAAAGATTGGCCTCTTCGGCGGCGCCGGCGTTGGCAAGACCGTTCTCATCATGGAGCTCATCCACAACGTCGCCATGAAGCACGGCGGTTACTCCGTCTTCGCCGGCGTTGGCGAGCGTACCCGTGAGGGCAACGACCTCTTCTACGAAATGATGGAAGGCGGCGTTCTGGCACCCAACGGTGACTGGGAGAACTCGAAGGTCGCCCTGATTTACGGGCAGATGAATGAGCCGCCTGGCGCCCGCGCCCGCGTTGCTCTCTCGGCGCTTACGGTTGCCGAGCACTTCCGCGACACGATGAACCAGGACGTTCTCCTCTTCGTCGACAACATCTTCCGCTTCACGCAGGCCGGCTCTGAGGTTTCGGCGCTTCTGGGTCGTATCCCGAGCGCCGTCGGTTACCAGCCCACGCTGGCGACGGAGATGGGTGCTCTTCAGGAGCGCATCACGACGACAAAGAACGGCTCGATCACCTCGGTTCAGGCCGTCTACGTGCCTGCCGACGACCTTACCGACCCGGCTCCGGCGACCACCTTCGCTCACCTTGACGCCACCACGGTTCTCAACCGTGAAATCGCCTCGTTGGGCATCTACCCTGCCGTCGACCCGCTCGACTCGACCTCGCGCCTGCTCTCGCCGCTTGTCCTTGG
>CANMDT010000077.1 GCA_947496715.1 Myxococcales bacterium | reverse complement strand
GGAGGTGTTTGTCTGGGGTGAGGCGGGGGTGGAGGAGGATGAGGGTGCGGTTTCCGCGCAGGGCGAGGAGAAGCGCCGCCGCGACGAGTGCCGGGTCTGTGGCGCAGAGCGCGATGCGACCGGCCGGGCCGGCCGGGTCGAGGAGCGTGGGGAGGGCGGCGGCGGCGCGGTCGAGCTCGCCCCATGTGTAGGTGGTGGTGCCGAGCCGAAGCGCAGGCGTTGCGGCGCGGCTGTCGAGCAGCGCGGCGAGCCGGTCGCGGAGGGCTGTCACGCCTGCTCCCAGAGCGATGCGGGGAGGCCGAGCCCGGGGCTGCGCGGCACCTCCCAGCGGGGCGTGTCGGGGAGATCAAAGAGGTCGGCGACGAGGAGGTGGCCGGTGGCATGGCCGCCGGAGAGGCCGCCTGCTGCGCACTCCACCGCTGCGGAGAGGTGGCGGGCTGCGAGGCGCCCCACCGCCGACTCGATGAAGTTGGTCACCAGCACCTGACCGCCAGCGGCCTGGAGGCGGCGGGCGAGCTCGTAGGTCTGCGCGACGCCGCCGAGCACGGCCGGCTTGAGCACGAAGGTTGCGATTGGTGCGAGCGGCAGAAGATCGTCGAGTGAGAGCTCGGTCATCGACTCGTCGAAGGCGTAGCGCTGGTGGCCCGCACGGAGCCGTGAGAAGAAGTCGGCGCGGCGCGCGACCGGCATAGGCTCTTCGAGAAAGTCGATGCCCGGATGTTGGAGCGCATCGAGCAGCGGGTCGTCGCCAGCGGAGGCGAAGGAGCAGTTGGCATCAAGCCGGACCGAGAGGCGGAGCGAGGTATGAAGGCCGGCGTCGAGGAGTGCACCGACGGCAGCCGCGGTGGACGGGGAGAGCTTCACCTTCACCGCGCGAAAGCCGGCCGCAGCGGCGGCCTCGAACTGGGGTTCGAGGGGGCCGGCGCCGGTGAGCGCATGGCTGGTTGCAGCGAGCTGCTCGGAGGGTTCGCGGTGGGCGAGGAAGTGGGCGAGGGGGAGTCCGGCGCGATGAGCAGCCAGGGCGGTAGCGGCGGTGCGGACGGCGGAGCGGGCGACGGGCGTGGCGATGCTCGGCTCTTCGCCGGTCGCCTCCCAGCGGAGCAGTGCTGCCTCGCAGGCGGCGGCGGACTCGGTTCCCCAACTCTCCCAGGGCGCTGCATCGCCTACGCCCTCATGCTCACCGTCGCTGAGCCGCACGAGCCAGCCGGCGCGATCAGCGGGCACCCCTGAGGCGGTGGTCGGCGGCTGGCGCCAGGGGAGCCGGTAGGGCTGCAGGCTCCGTGCGACCATCAGAACCCCGCGAGGGCGCCGACGCCGAAGGAGAGGGCGAGCAGGAAGCAGACGACGGCGAGCAGACGGGCAGTTTCGCCGAGCGAGGGGTTCAGCGCCGCGCCGTCGCGGGCCATGAAGTTGCGGTAGGTGGCACGTGCGACCGGCAGCGCGAGGAGCGCGCCGAGCGGGGCGGGCGAGCCCAAAATCGCGGCGAGCCCCAGGATGCCAGCGAAGCCTGCAACGAGGAGCGCCAGATACCAGCGGCGGGTGGCCTGCTCGCCCCAACGCACCGCGAGCGTGTTCTTGCCGACCTTCGCGTCGGTGTGTCGGTCGCGCAGGTTGTTCACGACGATGATGGCCGTCGTGAAGACGCCCGCAATGTGACCCGCGACGAAGGCCGACGGCCCCACATCACCCGTGTGCAGGAAGAAGGTCCCTCCCACGGAGGCGAGACCGAAGAAAAGGTAGACGAAGAGGTCGCCGAGCCCGTTGTAACCGAGCGGATAGGGGCCGCCCGTGTAGGCGATGCCACTGGCGATGGAGAGGGCACCGAGCAGCAGGAGCGGCCAGCCGCCGATGGAGACGGCATAGAGGCCGGGGATGGCGGAGAGCGCGAAGACGAGCAGCATCACGTTGCGCACCGTGTGCGGCGGGATGAGGCCCGACTGCGTCACACGGATGGGGCCGACGCGCTCCTCGGTATCGGCCCCTTTGACGAAGTCGAAGTAGTCGTTGGCGAGGTTGGTGCCGACCTGCAGCAGAAGCGAGATGGCCAACGTGGCCGCAAGCACATCACCGCGGAAGTGGCCCGTGTAGGCGGCCAGCGCGGAGGCGAGGACGACCGGGGCGACCGCTGCGGGGAGGGTGCGCGGTCGGGTTGCGAGGAGCCAGTGCTGCAGCGACAAAGGGCCTCGTCAGGGAAGGCGGGGGAACTTGGCGAAGTCGGGCTTGCGGCGCTCGAGGAAGGCGTTCTTCCCCTCCTTGCCCTCTTCGGTCATGTAGTAGAGCAGCGTGGCGTTGCCGGCGAGCTCCTGGATGCCGGCCTGGCCGTCGAGCTCCGCGTTGAAGCTGCTCTTGAGGCAACGGAGCGCGATGGGGCTGAGCGCCAGCATTTCGCGGCACCACTTCACCGTCTCGTTCTCGAGTTCGGCGAGGGGTACGACCGTGTTGACGAGCCCCATGTCGAGCGCCTCGCGGGCCGAATACTGGCGGCAGAGGTACCAGATCTCGCGGGCCTTCTTCTGGCCCACGACGCGGGCGAGGAAGGAGGCGCCGAAGCCGCCGTCGAAGGAGCCGACGCGGGGCCCGGTCTGACCGAAGATGGCATTCTCCGAGGCGATGGAGAGGTCGCAGATGACGTGCAACACGTGGCCGCCGCCGATGGCAAAGCCGTTGACCATCGCGATGACCGGCTTGGGCATGGAGCGGATGAAGCGCTGCAGCGGTAGGACGTTGAGGCGGGGCACGCCGTCCTCACCAACGTAGCCGGCATGGCCGCGCACCCGCTGGTCGCCGCCGGAGCAGAAGGCCATGTCGCCGGCGCCCGTGAGGATGACCACGCCGACCTCGGGGTCTTCGTTGGCCTTGGCAAAGGCGTCGGTGAGCTCAAAGACCGTCTTGGGGCGGAAGGCGTTGCGGACTTCGGGCCGGTTGATGGTGATCTTGGCGATGCCCTCTGCCTTGTGGAAATGGATGTCTGTGTAGCTGCCGGCGGAGACCCAGTTGATGCTCATGCGTTCTGACTCGTGCGATGGGTGGTTGGAAGGTGTCGGGCGAGGAAGTCGGACAGCACGGCTGCGGTCGCGACCGGCTGCTCGAGATGGGGCGCGTGGCCGGCCCCCGAGATGATGTGGAGTTCGGCGTTCGGCAGCAGCCGGAGGAGCTCCCGGTTCTGCGCCAGATACTTCGCGTCCTGCTCACCGACCACCAGGCAGACGGGGCAGTGAAGCGCGGCGAGTCGCGACCAGTCGGAGGGCATCGCAGCCGGGCCGTAGGTGGTCAGCGATGCGGCCCATGCAGCGGCGAGTTCTGGGGCGCGACGGGCAAGCCGCCGTGCCTGCCACCAGCGTGGCGCGGACTGCTGCGATGCGATGATGGGGAGCTGCTGCCACTCCGCTGCGAAGGGCGCGGTACCCAGCGCACGGATGCGTTCGGCGAGCGCGGTATCTGCGGTGGCGCGGGCAGCGCGCGGCTCCATGGCCGCGGTAAAGGCGTCGTCGAGCGCAGGCGCTGCGCCGATGAGGAGCAGCGCTGCGGGCGGCTGTGCGAAGGCGGCGTGGAGCGCGAGGCGGCCGCCCATGGAGTAGCCGAGCAGCACCGGCGCGCCCTGCCCTTCGGAGAGCCTGGAGCCGATGGTAGAGACGAGGTCGGAGAGCGGCCGCACCGTGGCGCCTTCTCGCACCAAAACCGGTGCAACGGCGGCCGCAGTGAGCGGGCCTGAGGCGGCGGCAAAGAGCGGACCGAAGTCCTCCGCGTCGCCGGCAAACCCGTGGAGCGTGACGATGCTGTGCGCGGCAGGATGGGCAGCAGGTCGACGACCTGAAAGCGGGCTCACGGGCCGTGCTTCGAGCGCTGCGGTAAGCCGGGGCCAGAGGGCCGTGTAGGCGGCCCGGTTGGCCTCCGCAGAGGCCACAAACTCGATGAGTGCGGAGGGTGCGCCCGCCTGCTGATCCGCAAGGGCAGAAGCGAGCTCCGAGGCGTTGCTCGCGCGGCGGTAGTCGAGCCTCGACTGTGCGGCGAGGTGGGCAAAGTCGAGGCCGTGCGGCGTGGCAAAGTGGTCGCGGTAGGCGGCGCCGAACTTGCTGGCGGGGAGGAAGCCGAAGATGCCGCCGCCGTCGTTGTTGATGACCAGAGCGGTGAGCCGCGCGGGGCTGTTTGCCAGCGCGATGAAGCCGCCTGCATCGTGAATCGCTGCGACGTCGCCGAGCAGGGCGACGACGCGGCGGTCGGGCAGCGCGAGAGCAAGTCCGTGCGCTGTGGAGAGGGTGCCGTCGATGCCGTTGAGGCCCCGGTTGCAGGTGATGCGAAGCCCGGATGGCGTCTGCGGCGCGCAGAGGTCGAGGTCGCGGATGGGCATGCTGCTGGCAACATGGAGCAGGTGGCCGTCGCCGAGCGCAGCGAGCAGCGTCCGAAGCGCCTCGGGTTCGGCCGGCAGCGCGCCCTCGGCTCCGGCGGTCAGGAGCGCGGCCGCGAGCGCATCGCTGTCACCGCGGAGGCGGTCGCGGAGCTCGCTGCGGTAGGCGCGAAACGGGGGTGCGAGCGGCGGGCGCAGGAGGAGCGCGTCGCGCAGCTCGGAAGGGGTCGCCGCGAGCGGAACCGCAGCCGTCGCAAAGGGGTGGTGCCAGCGGTGGTGGCCAAGCGTGAGGTGGGTTGTGCGGCTGGTGCCAATCCAGGTGCGTAGAGCCTTGGAGGTGGGCTCTTCGCCAAGCCGGAGCACCAGGTCGGGGCGGAACTCGTCCCACCAGTCGGAGCGCAGCGCTGCCTCGTAGCAGCCGATGACGCCAGGATAGGCGCGGAGCCCCGAGGCGCCCTCCGCGAAGAGCGGCGCTTCGAGCCGTTCGCTGAGTTCGAGCAGTGCCTCCGCATCGCTCTGCGCCAGATCGCCGGGGCCCACAACGATGGCGAGGCTGCGGGCCTGAAGCATCAAATCGCAGGCTGCGGCGAGGGCCGGCTGGGAGAGCGCTGCGCGGGTGGCAAAGAGCGGGAGCGCTGGCGGGAGTTCGAGCGGGAGCGAGGCCTCGAGCGCTGGGAGCCCACCGTCGGGGTAGAGGGGCTCGCGGAAGGGCAGGTTGAGGTGCACCGGGCCGGGCTTCGGACCGAGCGCGGCGGCGAGAGCCTGTCGGGCCAAGTTGAGCGCCTCGGTCACGAGATCGGGGCCGCCATCTGCAGGCGTGAGCGCCTCGCCGGACCAGCGGACGAAGGGAGCAAAGAGGCCCGCCTGTTGCATGGTCTGCGAGGCGCCGCGGTCGCGAAGTTCGGGCGGCCGATCGGCGCTGAGCAGCAGCAGCGGCAGGCCGCTCGCATCGGCCTCGACGACGGCCGGCAACCAGTTCGCAACGGCGCTGCCCGAGGTGCAGACAAGCGCCACGGGTTGACCGTTTGCCTTGGCGGCGCCCAGCGCGGCGAAGGCTGCAACGCGCTCGTCGTGGAAGGTATGGACCTGCAGGCCCAGGCCGGCCGTGCCGAGCGCGAGCGGCGCAGAGCGCGACCCGGGCGACAGAAAGAGGTGAGCAACGCCGAGCCGCCGGAGCTCGCCGAGCAGTGCCGCGGCGAAGCGGATGGAGGGGGGAAGCAGCTCCATCAGCGGGCCTCCGTGAGGCCGAGCGCGCCGCGCATCGCTGCCAGTTTGGATTCGGTCTCGGCAAGCTCTGCACGCACCTCGGAGGCCGCGACGACGCCCACGCCGGCGAAGAGCCGGGCGCTGCCCTGTTGGAGCAGCGCACAGCGGAGCGCAACGACGAGTTCGAGATCGCCCGAGCCGGCGAGCCAGCCGATGGCGCCCGCATACCAGCCCCGTGCACCACCCTCGTCTGCGGCGAGGCGCGAAGCCGCGGCGGCCCGCGGCGCACCGCAGACAGCCGGCGTCGGGTGGAGGGCCGCAGCGACCTGGAGCGGTTTCACGCTGGGATGGAGCAGGCCGCTGATCGGAGTGCGGAGATGGAAGATATTGGGCAGCGCCCAGACCGCCGGTGCGACCCCCATCGTGATGTGGGTGGCGAGCGGACCGAGCCGGACGAAGATGTCGTCGCGCACGATGCAGTGCTCGCGCAGGTCCTTCTCGCTCCGGCGGAGCGCTGCGATGGCGAGTGCGTCGCTCGCAGCGTCAGCACCGCGCGGAGCAGAGCCTGCGAGGGCGACGGTGCGGAGGCTGTCGCCATCGGTGGCGAGGAGGAGCTCCGGGGTGGCGCCGACGAAGCAGTCGCCGCGGGTGATGAGCGCGTAGGTGGTGCAGGCCTCGAAGCGTGCGTCGAGCGCGGTGACGATGGTTGCCGGGGTGACAGACGAGGAAACGGGCGCGTCGGTCCAGCTCGCGACCACCAGCTTCTCGAGCTCGCCCCGCCTGCAGCTCTCGACTGCCGCGGCCAAGCGGTCTGCGTAGGGCGCAGGCGGTGCGTCAGAGGTAGGGGCGGAGGCCGCTGGCACTGCGGCCGGCAGGTCGTCGATGCGGAGCCCCTGCTCCCAGGCGAGGCCCTCTGTGATGCCCCGGATACGACCGAATAGGAGCCAGCGCCCCGCACCAAAGGCGCGCCACTCCGACGCGACTTCGGGCGCAAAGGCGAGGCCGCCGAGGAGCCGCAGGCCGCGCGCCGAGCAGCCGTCCGTTGTCTCAACGAAGTGGGCGCGGGCCTCGTCGAGCGCCGCCTGGCTCTGGGCGAAGCGGTCGCCCGCCCCAACCTCCCAGCTGTGCAACAGTCGGTCGCCCAGCAGCATCTCGCCGTCGGGCGAACGCCAATAGAAGGCGGTCTCCTCGGGGTCGACGAGCGCAAGCCCCTCGCGGAGCGCTGATGCCGTGTGGTGCGCCGCGCGCGTCGTGCAGTGAATCTTCAAACCGAAGACCCGAGGGGGCTGAGAGAGCGGCCCGCGAGGGCCGGCGGGAGGGGAGCGGAGCCTAGCCGCTCGCGGGCGGCGTAGGAAGTGGGCGCGTCAGGGGCAAGCGGTGGCCATGTCCGGATGCAGGGCGACCGGTTCGCGGAGCCCATCGGGTTGCATCTTCACACTTCGGTGCTACCTCTACAAACAGCGAGTGGCCGCGTCGGCTACTCCCGCTGCTCGGAGAAGTGCCATGTGGAAGGCACCCGCGGTTCCGGACCATCTCATCATCGAAGAGCAGCTGCGCAGGCAGCGTGAACAGGCCGACCGTTGGCAGCCCGTTCCGCTCCAGGTGCCGCTTCAGAACGAGCGGCTCTACGACCTGGACCGCGACGCCGAGCCAAAGCCCGACCAGGCGCCGCAGACAGGCGGCACGGTCATCGTCATCGACATCAGCGGCCTGTAGGCGGCTCCCAGCGCTGCTCCCGTACGCCGGAGGGGGCACGCCAGACGGTCGCTGCCGGAGCGAGGTCTGAGAGCAGGCGCGGCTCTGGCTGCACGGGCCGCTCCTCCCTCCCCGGCTGCAACACAGGTTCCTCCGCAGACGCCGCAGACGGCTCATCCTGTGGCACCACCTCTGGCTTCGGCAGCGGTGGGGGCTCGGGACGCTTGAGCAGGATCTGGTCGTAACCGAAGCGGTGCAGCTCGGCGGCGTTGGGCTCGGGGATGAACCAGCCTACTTGCGGTGGCGCAAAGAGCGGCTCCGCGCTGCTCGCTGCGGCCGCCACGAGCCGCGTCTGCGCCCAGACCAGGTGGCCGCGCAGGTGGCCACTGAGCCCGAAGAGTAGGAGGTCGAACCAGAGCGCGAGGCCGCTCCCTGCGAGTGCAACCACCGCCACCACCGACCAGGCTCCCGCCACCCGCAACGGCTCTGCCGTGATCCAGAGTTGCACGGCAAAGAAGAGCAGCACGGCACCTGCCTGCGCCAGCAGCGGACGCCCTACGAGCAGCCAGAGCAGGAGCTTGCCGTAGATGCGACCCTCTCGCCACGGCGAGGAGAACATCTGCGCGACCGCAGCGGGAAAGAAGGTGTGACGCCAGGCGATGAGCGACCGTCCCTGCGCGACGAGGAACTGCGACAGCGCCTGGATCAGCAGCACGACGGTGACCGCAGCGGCGCTCAGCTGGCGCACCTTCGGGTCGTCGCCGGCAGCCTCCATCCGATGGAGCGACAGGGCGAAGAGCGGCGCGAATGCGGTGAGTGTCCCTGCGAAGATAGCGAGCTGAACCAGACCCAGGCCCGTGTGCGTTGCCCAGCGGGCCATCAGGGGCGCGGTAGGCTCCTGGGCACTGCCACAGAGGCGGCTCCGGAGGAGTTCGGTATGGAGCGCCTCCAGCAGGCCGCGCAGGAGGGTGGCAGCCGCAAGGACGAGGATGATGCCGGCAGCCAGCGGCGTAGGTGAGCTCTGGGCCTGCTGTTCGAGCGAAGCAAGTGCAGGCCGCAGCAGCCCGTAGCTATCGGCGGCAGCGGCAGCAGCGGCGACGGCGCCCGCAAAGATGAGGCTGTCTGGAGAGAGCAGGCCGATGAGCAGCCGTAGCGGCAGCAACGCAAGGCTGCTCGTCAGCGCGACCGTAGCGTTGGCGAGGTAGCGGAGCAGCGGAAGCGGCAGCGTCTGCGGCTCCTCGAGCGTGCGCGGCGCGGAGCCATCGGGCGAGAGGCGGAAACGTTGGTCGGCGGGTCGGCTCACGGCGTGGTGTCATCTTGGGTCGTGAGATCGATGACATCGCCCTCGCGGTAGAGGCGGCTCGAAGATGTTGCGGCAGGATGAGGTGCACCGGCGAAGCCGGGCCCTGCGGCAGAGGGCGGAGGCCCGCCTGCGGTAAAGCTCCAGAAACGCACACCGCCCTGCCCTGCAGAGGCCCGCGCAAAGGTGGAGCCAAGCTTTGCTGCAAGGATGCGACCCAGCACGGGAGCGATGCGCCTGCGGGTGGGCTGCCAGAGCAGCGCGAGCCCGGCGAGGTCGGTGAGGATGCCCGGCGTGATGAGCAGCGCACCGGCGAGGATGAGGCAGAGCCCCTCCGCCAGCGCGGTCGCGGGCGCCTGGCCAGTAGCAAGCGCGCCGGCCACACTGGTGAGCGTCTTGAGCCCCTCCCTGCGGATTAGAATGGCGCCAACAAAGGCTGTGGCCAGGACCAGGATGAGCGTGCCTACGGTTCCGATAAGCGTGCCGATCCAGAGGAGCAGCGCGAGCTCCACAAAGGAGACAACCATGATGAAGAGGAAGATGCGGGCCAGCATGCGGTCTGCGGTGCGGGGGCGACCCGCGGAGCATAGTCATGTTTGGGCGCCAGCGTCACCTGCAACGCGTCAATGCCCCTCGGCGATTCCGCCATCGGAAGCCGAGCGCGACACGGAGGGTGGGCGAGGCAGCCTCCGCGCGCAGCAAGATGACGAGGCCAGTCTGGTCGGCGTCGAGGCAGGAGAGGCGGGCGCTGCTGCGCGCGTTGGCTGCGTCGCGGCGAGTCGTGCCATTCAGGTCAGCGGAGGTTGGCAGGCGTGACGGTCCGCACCAGCCGGAAGCCCGTCGCACTGTCGCGGAGGTTGATGCCGAACTTGATGCGGTAGGCCGCCCGAATGCCGGCAGCGGAGGCGTTGTAGAAGCCGCCGCGCATCACACGCAGCGAGCCCGTAAGCTGGAGTGGGTCGGTGGCTGCGGGGAGCCGGGCGAGGTAGCGGTCCTCGACCCACTCCTGCACGTTGCCGGCCATGTCGTAGAGGCCCCATGCGTTCGGTAGATGCTGTCCGACCGGGCTCGGGCGACTGCGCACCACATTCCCAATGTAGGTGGCGATGAGCTCCGCGAGCGGGTCCACGCCGGTGTCGGTGGTGGCGTTGCCATTGTAGAGCGAGGTGCTGCTGCCGGCGCGGTAGGCATACTCCCACTCCGCCTCGGTTGGCAGCCGGTAGCCGTTGCAGTCCAGGCTCGCGAGTACCATGCCCGTGCAGGTGTAGGTGCCGTTCTGCCAGGTCCCGCCCGTGAGCGTCTGCGAGCAGCCCGAGAGCGTGTAGCAGGCGGTCAACCCCTCGTCCTCAGAGCGGGCGTTGGCGTAGATGGCGATGGTGCTGGAGCCGAGGCTCTCGACGGGGCAGCTGTCTGGAGCGACGCCGTCACAGGGCGACATTCCGTCATAGAAGGAGGGGTTGCCCGATGGTCCCGCGAGCTCGCGCCAACTGGCCTGGGTGGTCTCCGTAAGGTCCATGTAGAAGGGGCGGGTGAGGGTGACCTCGTGCAGGTTCTCATCGCTCGCATTGCGGCCGAACTCCGTGACGGACGAGCCCATCTGGAAGGTGCCGGACGGGATGTAGGCCATGCCGGAGGGGGCGCAGAAGCCGTTGCTGCACCAACCGGAGAGGCAGTCGCTGTTCACCCCTTCGGGGGCGCAGGCGCGGCCGAGGCCGAGCTCGCAGAGGCTGCTGCACTGGTCGCGGTCGGAGAGGTTGCCGTCATCGCAGGCCTCCGCGCTGTCGCGGGTGCCATCGCCGCAGGCAGGCAGGCTGCAATCGGTGCGACAGGCGTCGGCGGTCAGGTCGTTGTTCAGCAGCCCGTCGTCGCAGGACTCGCCCGCCTCCACCGCTCCGTTGCCACAGATCAGCGTCTCGCCGGCCACTTCGGCGCAGGAGGCGTCGCAGACGCGACAGGACAAGGCGCCGTAGGCACAGAGCTCGGTGATGGTGTTGCCGTCGTCGCAGATCTCTTCAGCATCGAGCACCCCGTCGCCGCAGCCACGCACGCGACCCGCGGTCGAGCGGCAGGTGGTGCCGCAGACGGTGCAGCTCGCGCCACCGTAGGGGCAACTATCCACCTCGGCATTGCCGTCGTCGCAAGTCTCCGAAGCATCGACGACACCATCGCCGCAGTAGGCGGCACTGCAGTCCGTGCGGCAGCCATCCGGCGTTGCGTCGGAGTTTGCGGCACCGTTGTCACAGTCTTCGCCGGGCTGCAGGAGACCATCTCCGCAGACGGCGGGCGGCGTAGTGTCTGCGGTCGTATCAACATCGTCGGAGGTGTCGGGCTCGGAGGTATCCGGATCCGCGGTGTCTGCTTCGATGTCGGAGATCGTATCGAGCGCCGCGTCCGGCTCCACGTCGACGGAGGTGTCTGACTCGGTGTCGGAGATCGTATCGAGCGCCGCGTCCGGCTCGACATCGACGGAGGTGTCTGACTCGGTGTCGGAGATCGCATCGAACGCCGTGTCCGGTTCCGCGTCGACGGAGGTGTCTGACACGGTCGTTTCGGGCTGGACGTCGGACCCCGTGTCGGAGTTCGTCGTATCGAGCGCCGTGTCCGGATCCGCGTCGACGGAGGTGTCCGTGAAGGTGCTGTCGAACTGCGTGTCGGCGGCGAGGTCGGTACCGGTGTCGGAAGCACCGGCGCGCTCGGCCACGGGGTCGGAACAGGCAGCGAGCAGAAAGAGCAGTAACGAGGGAAATCGCTTCATCGGAGTCTGTCCTCAGATGGTGGTCTGGCTCCCTCTTAGACGACGATGCGCGAAGACAAAATGCGGACCGCCCGCGCGACACCAAGAAGAGGGCCGGCGGGCGGGCGTCGCAGGTCGAACCGGTTAGCGGACGGTGCGGACGAGGGGGAAGCCGATCCGGTTGCGCCCGTGTCCGCAGACGTATGGCCGGAGCCGGCGTCACCGGCGTCGGTAGCGTCAGGTGCGTCTGATGCATCGACCGCCTCTGCCTCCGCTCCACTGCTGGCAGGAGAGCGGGAGTCACGGGCTACGAAGAGAAGACAAAGCGGAACGAGCCAGAGGTGCTGACGCATGCATAGCCGTCCAACCTGGAGTGAAGCCACCAGAAGCGGGAGAAACCTCGTTGCATTGAAGGATCTTTGGAAGGACCGTAGGCCGTTGCAGCCTCGGACTCAGACCGGGACCTTCTTCCAGTCCTTGTTGAACTTCTCGATGCCGATGTCGGTCAGCGGGTGCTTCAGCAGCTGGCCGATGACCGAGAAGGGGATCGTCGCCACGTCGGCACCCATCATCGCGGCCTCCACCACATGGAGCGGGTGGCGAACCGAGGCGACCAGCACCTCGGTCTTGAGCGAGGGGTAGTTGCCGTAGATGGTGACGATCTGGCTGATGAGATCCATGCCCGTGTGGCCGATGTCGTCGAGCCGTCCGACGAAGGGGGAGATCCAGGTGGCGCCGGCCTTGGCGGCGAGCAGCGCCTGGGCGGGCGAGAAGCAGAGCGTGACGTTGGTACGGATGCCACGGTTGGTCAGCTCGCGGCAGGCCTTGAGGCCCTCGCCCGTGAGCGGGAGCTTGACGACGATGTTGGGGTGAATCGCCGACAGACGCAGGCCATCGGCCAGCAGATCTGCAGCACTCTCCGCGACCGCCTCGGCCGAGATGGGACCATCGACGATGGCGCAGATGTCTTGGAGCACATCCTCAAAGCGGCGGCCCGTCTTGGCGATGAGCGAGGGGTTGGTGGTGACGCCGTCGACCATGCCCATGGCGTGTGCCTCGCGGATCTCCGAGATATCTGCCGTGTCGATAAAGAACTTCATGACCGTTGTGCCTCCCAAAAAGAGCAGACCGCAGTCGCGATCCTGCCCCGAAACCTGTGACGACGAATGCCGTCTCGCCTCGCCGGCGACTACCAAAGCGGCGACGGGTTGGCAAAGCGGAAGGTCGCGCGACAGCACTTGCACAGGGCAGGCGCGGAGGCGATGCTTGGAGGCTCGCGCGAACCGCACACCAGGAGCCACCGTGGCAGCCCGACTATCCCCGCAGCAGATTGATGAAGCGCTCTCCGCCCTCCCCGCCTGGACGCTTGTGGAGGAGGGTACCGCCATCCGCCGCGAGCTCCGGTTTGCGGGCTTTGACGAGGCGATGGCCTTCATCGTCGCACTGGCCGAGGTTGCCCGCGGGCTCGACCACCACGCCGACCTCTACAATGTCTACGATAGGGTCACGCTGCGGCTCTCGACGCACGATGCGGGAGGTCTCACAGAGCGGGACTTCGCCTTCGCTGCAGGCGCGGAGGGGGTGCTTCGTTCCATCGTCAACTAGCGTAGGCCGCGGCGCGCGATGGCTACTTGTCGCGAAACACCACGATCCAGAGCAGGACGGCGACCGCGACAATCAGCACGATGATGGCAACAAGCGCCACCCAGACCACTACACTCCGAGTACCCTGACTGCCGGCGTCCTCCACAGGGAGGAGCGCTGCGGGAGTAAGCGACATGCGCCGAGCGGCGGTGTCGGCAGTTTCGTCGAAAGCGGCTTCGGGCGCAGAGGCGGGCTCGGGGGTGCGGGCATTCTCGCCCGTGATGGAGCGCACATCCATCTGGATGGTGCGGGCGGTCTTGTAGGAGCCCACCGGCCCGGTCGAACCGGTCTTTACGGGAGCGGGGGTCGGGGTGTGACCGATTGGCGGCTTGACGATCTCAAACCGGTCGGGCGCTGCGGCCTGCGCTCCGATCAACACAATCTCGACGGTGATGTTGTCGTGACCGCCCTCTTCGTTGGCGCGGGCGATGAGCTTCCGGACCGCCTCGGCGGGCGGCATCGAGGAGGCGATGCGGGCGATCTCCATCTCGGTCACGAGGCCGTGGAGGCCGTCGCTGCAGAGGACGAAGATGTCACCCTCTTGGATCGACATCGGAGCGTCGGTGAACTCGACCTCGACTTCGGGCCGCCCGCCGAGCGAACGGCTGATGATGTTGGAGTTGGGGTGGTGCTCGGCCTGCTCCTCGGTGAGGAGTCCCTCATCGACGAGCCGCTGCACCATGGTGTGGTCTTTGGTCACACGACGGAGGATGTTCCCGCGGAGGTGGTAGACGCGGCTATCGCCGACATGGGCGATGTAGGCTTCGCCGCGCTCTTCATCGATGCCGACAAAGACGATGGTGGTGCCCATGCCGCGGAGTTCGCGCTCTCTGGAGGCCTTCTCATGGATGGCGTCGTTGGCCTCGCGGATGGCCTGTTCGATGCGCTCGCGGAGAGGCAGCTCGTAGTCGGCGAGCCGCTGCTCGATCACCGAGACCGCGAGGCGCGAGGCGGTGGAGCCACCTGCGTGGCCACCCATCCCGTCGCAGACGAAAAAGGATCCAAACCCCGCTCCACGGTGAGATCCGAAGGCGTCCTGGTTCTCGCTCCGCTCACGCCCCACATCGGAGTGCGCCTCGAAGGTGACCTGAAGGTTGGAGGGCTCGCTCATCGCACCTTGCTGAGTAACGCTGCGCTGCAGTCGACCCGACCACACAGGCCGACGAAGCCCCTCGATGGGTAGACGATTCGGCGGAGGTGTAAAGGTATCACAGCGATACCCCACTTTCAACTTTGCTCGACGCGGGGTAACCAGAGCAAGGAGCCCGCGGTGGGCAGCACGTCCCGCCGCGCGCGGTGGCACCTTCAGGATCGACGCAAGCGTGGCTGACGCCCAAAAATACATCGACCAGCTCGACGCAGGAGAGATCCTCAAGGGGACCTACCGCATCGGAAAGACGCTCGGAGAGGGCGGCGCTGGGATCGTCTATCAGGCGGAGCACACCAGCTTAGGCCATCTCGTGGCCATCAAGACCCTCTTCTCCAAGTTGGC
>CANMDT010000076.1 GCA_947496715.1 Myxococcales bacterium | reverse complement strand
TGGAGACGGTGATTGCCGAGCAGGTGGTGGCATCGGGCGCCGATGTGATGCTCTCTGGCGGCGGGCAGTTCTTCGCGCCGACGGGTGCAGATCGGAGCTGGTCTGGTGGCGCCTACGACCCCGGCTCCAAGCGGAGCGATGGGCGTGATTTGGCGGCTGAGGCGCGCGCTGCCGGCTACACGGTGGCCTTCGATATTGCAGGGCTCGAGGGTGCAGGTCCGCGCGTCTTGGGCCTCTTCTCGAAGAGTGGCATGAGCGATGCTTTTGGCGATCGCAGGGTGCGCGAAACGGGCGACACAACGGGGTCGCGGGAGCCGACGCTGGCCGAGATGACGCATGCGGCGCTGAAGCGGCTGGAGGGCGATCCGGACGGCTTCTTTCTGATGGTGGAGGCGGGCCAGATTGACTGGGCCGCGCATGCGAACGACGCTGGTTGGCTGCTGGCCGAGATGGAGCGGATGGACTCTGCGCTGGCGGTCATCTCGTCCTGGATGAAGGGGCGCGAAGACACCGTGCTTGCGGTGACCGCCGATCACGAGACAGGTGGCTTCGGGCTGAGCTATCACACGCTTGATGTGCCCGCTGCGGTGGAGCTGCCGGGCAACGGGATGATGGGGATGGAGTTCCATCCAGGCTACAACTTCGGTCGCGCCACGACGCTCGATCAGATTTGGGCACAGAAGCGGTCGATTGGGTCGGCCATCGATGGTCTGCCGACGGCGAAGGCGGAGCGCACCGCGGCGCTGGCTGAACGCCTGAGCTCGGTCACGGGCGTGAGCTTTTCTGCTGCAGAGGCAGCGCGTGCGCTCTCGGCCGAGGGCGGTGATTCGGAGCGGGCGGGTGCGACGAAGGGGCCGCTGTTTGATCCCGCCGACATCGATCAGCTCTGGCAGGCCTACCGGCCGAGCGAGCGGGACCGGGTGTCGGCGATGGCGTCGCGTGCGCTCGACGATCGGCGGGGTGTGGTCTGGGCGACCGGCACACACACCCACACGCCGGTGCCTCTCGTCGTCGTGGGGCCGACGGACTTTGCGGCCGGGCTCGGTCACCTCACCCACCATGTGTTGGTGGGTCAGGCGCTCTTCTCATGGCTCGGACTGCCGGGCCCGCAGGAGCCGTAGCGGCTCGCTTCAGTTCACCGGCGGCGGTGGGAGTTGGGGTGCCGCAGGCTGGTCGGTGAAGGTGTCGGGGATGGTCTGCGTGAGCGTGCAGGGCAGGGCGCCGTCGGTGTCTGTGGCGAGGCAGTAGCGGGGTTCGATGGAGCCATCGCCCAGCAGGAAGCGGTAGGTCATCTGCTGGAAGGCGGGCATCCAGCGGGTGGCGTAGTGGGCATCGTTGTCGGGCGAGCGGAGCCCGTTGCCCGCGGGCCAGTTGCCGCGAAGCGCGTCCCACTGCACGAAGGCGGAGCCGGCGTAGGGGAGCGTGTTCACGGTGGGCACGAGAGGCCATGGCTCGCTGACCGGCCCGAGCAGCGGCTGCCCTGCGACCCGGGCGAGATAGCCTGCGGAGAGCGTGGGCACCTGTGCGTCGCCGAGCGAGACAGACCAGAGTGCGCGGCGGTTGGTGGGCGCACCGGCGAGCGGCTCGGTGATGAGGCGATCGGCAAAGGTGAGTGGGTCGGAGAAATCCCAGTGGCTCTGCGACATCGCGAAGATGATCTGTTGCTCGGCGCGGTCCGGATAGTTGCGGTTGATGAGCGTCAGGAAGGCTGCGAAGTTGGAGGAGCGGTTGAGGAGCATGGACCAGCCGCCGCCGGGGACGTTGAGCACGGCGCGTTCGACCTCCGGGTTCAGCGCGACCATGGTCGTGCCCATGATGCCGCCGAGCGAGTTGCCGTAGTAGCGGGGCGGGGTGGTGGTGTCGGCGAAGGCTCGGCCGTCGGCCCGCGCGAACCAGGGGTGCTGCGGGATGCCGAGGCGGGCGATGCGACCTGCGAGGAAGGGCATCATGGCGCCGGCGGCGAGCTTGTCTGTGATGCGGGGCAGCAAGGCGAGGTTAGCGCCTGCGGAGAGGGCGACGGGGAGGTCGGCTTGCGAGAGTCCCCACCAGTCGGTGGCGACGGTGACCGTGCCGAGCAGTGCGGTGAGGTGGGGCATGAGCTCGGCGGCGCCGGGTTCGACGCAGCCCTCGTCGCAGGCGCTGCGGAGCAGGCCGTGGCCGTAGATGAGTGTGGGCGGTGGTGTGGTGGCCGCGAGTGCTGCGGGTGGCACGAGGAGGAGGAAGGGGCGCTCGACGGTTCCGTTCTGGTCGAGCGTGCCGTTGGCGTCGTTCCAGTTGAGCCTGCCCGCGGCGTCGGCGCTCGTGAGGAAGAGGGGCGCGGTGAAGGTGCCGCGGATGCGGAGCGCCACTTCGGGGTGCATCGGCTTGTAGGTGATGCGCGCGTCGGTGGCGGGTGTGGGCAGTGCTGGGAAGAGCGCTGCGGTCTCTTGGGCGAGTTCGACCTGGGTGATGGTGAAGGGCGGTGCACCGTCGCCGGCGAAGGCGCGGAAGGCCTCGCGCATGACGATACCGGGCCCCTCCGTCCAGGACTGCGAGGCGGTATCGAAGTGCCAGGCAGCGACGATTGCGCTGCGGTCGACGCCGAGGTCGGTGAGGGTGGTGAGGTCGCGCTGCCAGTCGGCAAGGTGGGCGTCGATGCGGGGGTCGCCCGTGGGCTCGTTGCGGAGCAGGGCCTGCATGGCAGGTGTGGTGCGCAGGCTCTCGCCTGCCGTGGAGCGGAGTGCGGTGGTGAGGCCGACAACGAGGCGCTGCTGTTCGCGTAGCGGCGTCCAGGGGCGGATGATGAGGGCGGGCGTTTCGCCCGGCGTTGCGTTGCTATCGAGCTCGGCGAAGTAGGGGACGAAGGCGCCTGTCTGTGCGTCTGCGAGCAGGATGGGGAGGTCGGTCGCGAAGGCGAGTGCCGGGCGGGTTTCGTCGGGGAGCAGGGTGGCGTCGAGCGCGATGCCGGGGAGCACGACGATGGGGGTGTTGGGCGAGAAGCCGTCGCGCCGGTTCCAGTCGGTGGCAGGGAGGCGATTGCCGCGGGTGTCGGCGGGCATCACGCCTTCGGCGAGGTCGATTTTCCAGCCGGTGCGGGTGCCTGCGGGGGTCTCCCAGTAGGCGGAGGGCCAGGGCGCGAGGCAGTCCGTGCCGACGATGGGCTGACAGGGCGCGGGGGCTTCTGCGGAGCCGTCGAGGAGGGCGTCTGTGGTGTCGTCGGAGGTGTCGGAGGTGTCGACGGTTGCATCGGCTGCGGAGCCTTCGCCGGTGTCGGTCTGCGAGATGTCTGCCTTGCTGCTGCAGGCTGCGAGGAGGAGGGCGAGAGCGGCGAAGCGGAGCGTGAACTGCATGGGCACCTTCGGCGGCGGCGATGGGGTTAGCCTACTCGCCTGCGAGGGGGTTGTCGCGTGGCACCGAGGCTGGTCGTTGCGGGCTCGGTCGGGTAGGTCGCTGTGATGCATCCTGTCGCTTCACGCATGGCCTTTCTCGCCGGTGGCCCGCTCTCCATTGTGCTCTCGCTCTGGAGCCGGTTGACACTGGCGACGGCGCGGCTGGAGGTGACGGGGCCGGGGCTCGATGGGCAGGCCATCTTTGTGCACTGGCATGGCTACCTGCCGCTGGTGATGCCGCTGCTCGGGCAACGGAGAGCGTGGCTTCTGACGAGCGCTGCGCCCCACATGGAGGCGATCGCGCGGTGGGCGGAGCGGTGCGGCCTGCAGCTGGTGCGCGGGGCTTCGGGTGAGAACGGTCGGGCCGCGCTGGCGAAGCTGGAGCAGGCGGTGGCGGCGGGCGGTTCGGTGGAGCTCGCGGTCGATGGTCCCGCGGGGCCGCTGCAGGTGGCGAAGCCGGGTTGTGTGACGCTGGCGCTGGCGACGGGCCTGCCGGTTGTGGGCGTTCGCTACGTGGGCTCGATGCAGGTCGTGACGCCGGGCCGCTGGGACAGTCAGGTGCTGGTGCTGCCCTTCAGCAGGGTGAGGGTGGAGACCTTCCTGATTCCGCTCGATGCTGCAGCGGATGTTGTGACGAATCTGGCGGTGGTGCAGGCTGCGCTGCTCGTGGCAGAGCAAAAAGTTTGACCGAGCTCCGATCGGCAGGGATTTTGGCGCGACCCTGTAGACCATGGAGGAAGGATGAGGCTGATCGCGATGATTTTACTTTGCGGCTGTGCGTTCGCTGCATGCGACGACAAGAAGACCACGCCGGCGGGTGCCGGCTCAGGCTCAGGCTCAGGCTCTGGCGAGGGCTCTGGCTCGGGCTCTGGCGAGGGCTCTGGCGCTGCCAAGGGTACCTTTCGCCTCAAGTTCGTCGAGGTGAAGTGATGTTCGGCAACCTGCTTCGCGGTATCGCAGCCCTCGCGCTGCTCTCTGCTTTCCTGCCTGCTGCGCCTGCCTCCGCGGCGCCCGGCGAGGGGAGCTTCACGCCGACCAGCTACGTCGTTCCCGTGCGTCAGATCGCGCTCATTTCTGAGCCTGGGCACATCTACACCACCCTATGGAGTTGCGGCACGAGCCTCTGTGAGGTTGACTTCGCAGACCCTGCGTCGATCGCGGCTGTGTTCGGCGAGATCACCTCCGGAGTGTCAATTGGCGTCTACCAGGGGCTGGCTTTTCAGACCTGTGGAGAGGGTGAGACCGGGTTCGAGATCGCCATCGGCGGCTCTGTCACGCTCGGCGGCACACTGTATCAGACCACGGGCGGTGCTGTGCCGCTGACCACCGATGCGACGGCCGCGGCGGCGACACGCGTCCCCCACGCGGGCTGTGCGATGGAGTTTCCGTTTGCTACGCCGCAACGGGTGCTGCCCAACCTAGAACTGTCGCTGCAGGCCGGGTTCACGATGCGCAACGCAGGCTTTGCCTCGACGGGCGACATCGGCGGCTGGGGTGGCTGTTTGGCGAGCGCAACGGGCTCTGTATGCGTGGCCTCGACCTCGCTGGTGATGGCGCCGGCGACGGAGACGCTGCATCTGGAGAGCTACCTCATCTCGGAGGATGTGACGGACGAGACGGGCGCCACGGCGGGCGGCGAACTGCTGCTCGTCACGGACACCGCGGATGTGCCATTTGCCGGCTTCTCGCGCCGCTTCTACAGCGAGACCTCGGTCTTCCCGACGGTGCTCTACGACACACCGTTTGCGGAGTGTCTTCCGGCGGCCGACGGCACGGTCAGCATCAAGACCTCCGACATCGGTGGGGCGACCTACCGCTCCTGGTTCCCTTCCTTCCAGCGGGCCAACCACACGGGCACGCTCACGCTCCCCGATATGACGACGACCATTCCCTACCGCGCCTACCGGCAGACGCTGTAGAGCGCGCGCTACGGCGCGTTGACGAGCTGGTAGAGCCAGATCAGCAGGTTGATGGCCCAGGGCAGCGCGATGGCCAGTGCTGCGAGCGCCAGCAGCCACCTGCCTGTGAGCCAGAGTGCGTCGAGCGAGCTGCGCCGGCCTGCTGCGCGCTGCGGACGAGCAGCGGTCGCCTTCTTCGCGGTGACCTTCTGCGGCTTGGCTGCGGCGCCCTTCTTCGGCGGTGCAGGCTTGGAGGCTGCAGCCTTCGACGCCGGCAGGTTCCTGTCTGCGTGGCGGTAGATGTCGGTGAGCTGGCTCAGGCAGTCTTTGTGGATGCAGATGGTGGCGCCCGGGATGGGGCGCTCGGGGTGGGCGCCTGCGTGGGCGAGGAAGCGGAGCGTGGGATGGTCGGAGAGGTAGGCATCGACCACCTCGCGTAGGACCCCTGTGCCCTTGCCGTGGTAGATGACGGCGAGGTGTGGCTGCTCTGCCGTGAGTCGGTTGAGCTCTTTGCGGGCCGCTAGGGCACGCATCGCGTGGAGCTCGACGACGAAGATGCGCTGCACGAGCGCGTTCACGCCCCGTTCGACCTCTGGTGATGGGGTGTCGAAGAGGTGGGTGATGGTGGGGGCCGCGAGCCTGTCCGACACACCGCTGATGGTGTGATGGAAGCCGAAGTGGTCGACGAGGTTGTCGATGCTTCGTTCTAGTGCGGGTGGATGCTTCATGGGCAGCGGAGATGGGCGACGGGTCGGGCGTGGCGCCGGCCCCCCGCGATGGCGGAAGGCGGTGTAGCGCGGTTCGCGCAGAGGCGGAAGCGGAGATGGTCGACGGACTCCGCCCGCTCTTCTACGGTGGCCTCAACTCGTGCGGGAGCAGGGATGCGTTGCGGTTGGAGAGTGGGGTTTGGCGTGCTGGTCGCGATGGCCTGTTTGGTCGCGCCACCCGTGCGGGCCGCGGAGCCGAAGTTGGTGCTCAACCTGCCCGTGGATTTGGGCCTGACCGGGTTTGGGTTCCTGGTTGGCGGAACTGCAAGGCTGTTCGAGGAGGAGCTCGCCCATGCGCCCTGTGCGGGCCTGTGCGACCCGTCGGAGATCGCGCTTGGGCTCGACCGGAGCGTGGTTGGAAATCACTCCGCCGCGGCGCGTGGCTGGTCGGACGGGTTGATCGCAGGATTGACGATCGCCCCGCTTCTGCTCGTTGCTGCTGATCACGGCTGGCAGCGCGCCGATTCGCGCGAGGCGTTGCTCACCGATGCGGTGCTGCTCGCCCAGACGGCGAGCGTGAACCTGGCGCTCAATACTGTGGTGAAACATGCGGTAGGGCGTAAGCGGCCGCTGACCTACGACGGCAGCTGGAGTGAAGCGGATCGCAGCAGCGCAGACGCCTCGCTCTCCTTCTACTCGGGCCACAGCGCGACCGCCTTTGCGATGGCAACGGCGACGAGTCGCATCTTCATGATTCGGCACCCCGACTCCGATTGGGTGCTTCCACTCTGGCTCGGCTCCGAGGCGCTCGCAGCCACCACCGCCGTGCTCCGCGTGGAGGCCGGCAAACACTTCTGGAGCGATGTTGCGGTGGGTGCGCTGGTGGGCAGCGCGGTGGGCTACCTGGTGCCGGAGCTGCATCTCCGCGAGCGGGAGACGGGCAGCGTCGCCCGTGTTGCGCCCATGGTTGTGGACGACGGCGGCGCGCTGGTCTTCAGCCTCCGCTGAGTGCCTTAGAAGGCCGCGCGCATCATGACCGCTGCGTTGCGGCCCGGGGCATGGAAGCCAGAGCCGTGGTAGCGGTAGCGGGCATCGAGGATGTTCTCGAGCGCGACCCGGAGCTGGAGCTGTTCGGTGATCGGGGTACCTGCGCGGAGCCCAAGGGTCGTCCAGCCATCGGTGCCGTCGCAGCTCTGGCCGAGCGTGGATGCGAGCACGCCGGCGTTGGCGGCACTCGCGCAGATGCGGATGTCGGCCTCGTCGTCTGGGTGGAGGCCGCGCTGCGCACCGGCCATCTCGACCTGGAGCTCTACGAAGCGGGCCCGCTCTTCCCAGCGGAGGGCGCCGGTTGCCCGGAACGGCGGCAGGCGACGCGCGGTGACCGTCTCAGTGCCGCTGTCGCCAACGCGGTCTGTCTCTCCGTCGATGCGCGAGAGCTGGGTGCGGAGGGAGAGGGCGAACGGCAGCTCGATTCTGACGCTGGCATCGAGGCCCTGAAAACGAGAGGCCTCTGCGTTGTAGCGCTGCTTGACGGTGGAGCCGTCGATGGCGTTCTCTCCCTGCCAGACTGCGTCGCGTCGCTGGATGGACCCCTCGATCTCCATGGTCCAGAGCGCCAGCTCAGCGGTGACGCCCGCACCTGACCAACCTGTACCTGCTTCGAGGTTGGTGGCGAACTCCGGCGCGAGGTCGGCGTTGGGGATCTCGAAGAAGTCGCCGGTATCGCCCACCACCGTTGTCTCTTGGAGATTGGGCGCCCGGAAACCCTCATGGTAGCCGACCCAGGCCGTCAGGCCGCTGGTGTGGATGGCGGTGAGTTCGCCTGCGAAGGTGAGGCCCTCGTGGTCGTAGGAAATGTCCCCGATGCTGGGCACGGCGGGCGCCTCGGCGGCGATGCGGTCCCAACGCGCGGAGAGAGCCGGAAGCAGCCGCACTTGATCGACCGGCAGTTCGTAACGGAGCTGCGAGAGGAGCCCGATCTGGCTGCTCGTTGCGTCGTCGGCGAATCGTGGGAGCAGGTCTTGGGGCGTGCCGTCTGCTTTCGTTCGACCCGCCTCCGACGTGAGGTCATAGCGGTAGGCGTCGCCACCCCAGACGAGAGAGAGACCGGACAGCGGGAGCGCGGAGGTGGCAGTGGCGGTCACCCCGACGGCCCGCACATCATCTGCGAGGCGATCGGTCCGCGTGATGGCCGCTTGCTGTCCATCGATGCAGGCCTGCGGGTCTGCCGTCGTGTTGACGGCGCTGCCGTCGGGCTTGGTGAGACCCGAGGGGGCCGTCAGGCAGCGGTTCTCACGTTCGCGGCTGTCGAGCTGCTGCAGTGAGAAGGCGACATCGAGGCTCTCCAGCGCCGGCCCGCCGCGGTGCTGCCAGCGCAGGTAGGTGAGGTAGTGGGCGTCGTTCTGGAAGACGGCTCGGTCCTGCGCAAGCCGCTCCATGCGGGGCGCGTCCTGTACCTCTGACCACCTTCCGTAGAGGGTAATCTCGTCAGCGGAGGAGGGCGCGTAGGCGGCGCGGAGGTAGGCTGCAGACTTATCGTAGGAGGAGCCGAGCAGGGTGCTACCGCCGCCCGTTGTGAGGTCGCCGAAGGAGGCGTGTGCGCCACCGACAACCAGCTCGACAGCGTCGTCGCTCCAACCAAGCCGCGGTGCCACCGACAGGCTCGTGTCGACGCTCTGGAACGAGGCGTCGAGTGCGGCCGTGGCCCCTTGGCCGAACAGGGGCCTGGGCGTGGTGAGGAGAAAGAGGCCGCCCACCGCATCGCTTCCGTAGAGGACCGAGGCGGAGCCGCGGAGCAGGCTCGCCCGGTCGAGTTCGGAGGGCTCGAAGAGGTTGAGATACTGCAGCGGACCGGTGCGGAAGGTCGGCATGTTGAAGCGGATGCCGTCGAAGAGGATCAGGTTGGCCGGACCGACCTGGCCTCGCACGATGGGGGCACCTGCGCCTCGGTTGGTAGCCTGTGAGAAGACGCCCGGGAGCTCGTCGAAGAGGTCTGCAGCCGTCTCGATGGGGCGCTGCGTGGCCTCGTCGCGGCTGACCGCGGGCATGCGGAGCGTGCTGCCGGGAGGCACCCGCTCCCCGGCTGTGCGCGTGTTGGGCAGGAGGAGCAGATCGATGGCTTCTACGGCGTCGCCGCTTCCCTCCGTCTCCGCGAAGGCAGTTGCGGGTAAGCTGATCGCGAGGCTGAGCAGGGTGGCGAGCTGGCGAGGCGAGCGAGTCATGACAGGCTCCTTCCCGATTGGGTGAAGATTGGCAATCGGCTGCGATACAAGTGTGGCGATAGGGTTCGAATCTGGCATCAACGTGACAGATGGTTGCCTCACTGCTGCCTCAGCGACCCGCGTCGCTGCTTTCGAAGGCATAGGCGTGGGCGAGCGGCGTCACCTCTGCGCAGGGCCGGCAGAGGGCGTTCGGCAGGCCGGAGTTGCGCCGCGTGCGGCCTGCGACAGCCTTGAAGACGGGGCCGCTCTGCACCTCGTCGCAGACCAGGCAGGGGTTCAGCGAGCCATCCGGAAGATGGTAGGGATCGTCGAGTGCGGCGAGGCAGACGCCCAGACACTTGAGCTGCGTGTGCTTGGTGTTGAACTGCCAGATCTGGGCGCAGGGCTCGTCGAAGCCGAGCGCGAGGAGGCAGTCGAACGCGGCGGCGTCGTTCTCGCGCATGGCGAGCAGCCCGCATTCGCGGACGGGTTCGGTGAGGTCCTGTTGCGCGATGTAGACAGCGAGGTTGTTGAGGCTGGAGCACTGTCCGCAGACACCGGTGTGAGAGACCTCGGCGCCGGCCGCGCGGGCGGCTGAGGCAGAGGCGAAGGTGTCGAGCCGATAGTGGCCCGGCGTCGTAGGCGTGACCGCGCAGACGGAGCCCTCGGGGATGGGGTCTGCGGAGCCCTCCGCGTAGGGGTTGGCCGTGAGGAGCGCGGAGGGAGTGTCGTTCACGAGTGTTGTGAGCGTCGCGAGGGCCGCGTCATCGAAGGTGGGGGGCAGGTAGGGCGCGGCACCGCAATCGGTGCAGGTTGGTGTGCACTGCTCCGCTGTGAGCCCCGTGGTAGCGTTGGGGTTTCCAAAAAGCTGCTCGCCGCTGCAGAAGCCCGGCGGTTCGTTGGAGGCAGGCGCCTTGTCTTCCGCGTCACATGCGGTGAGGGCGAGAGAGAACAGTGCGAAGCGCAGCATCAACATGGAGAAATCCTTCGGACGTTTCATTGGTCCGCGCCGGGAAGTGCGACACGATTCCGTCCGCCCTCCTTGGCCCGGTAGAGCAGCCGGTCGGCCATGGCCCAGAGGGTGTCGGTCTACACCGCCTCACGCCTGCTTCCAAACAACACGGTCGAGCTGGCTCCGGCGACCTAACTAGGCGCGGAAGATGCGCATCGCGTTGCCGTAGAGGAAGCGCGCCCGCGCCTCGTCGGTGAGTTGCAACTGTGCCACCTCCGCAAGACAGGCGGCCGGTGTCAGCATGGGGAAGTCGCTCGCGAAGAGCACCTTCTTGCAGCCGCTTGCCCGCATGTAGTCGATGAGCTCACGCGGATACCGCGAGGGCTTGTAGGCTGAGGTGTCGATGTAGAGGTTGGGATACTTCATCGCGAGCGCGATCAGCTCCTGCGTCCAGGGGAAGCCGGTGTGCCCTGCTACGATGACGAGTTCGGGGAACTCGAGGGCAACCTGATCGAGGTAGGGGATGGGGCGGCCGGGCTCCGACTCACAGAGCGGCCCCGCATGGCCCGCCTGGGTGCAGAAGGGGATGCCGAGGTCCACGCAGGCAGCATAGAGCGGGTAGTAGCGGCGGTCGTTGGGCGGCAGGTTCCAGAGCCAAGGGAGGAGCCGGAGGCCGCGGGCATCGTCGAACTCCACAGCCCTACGCAGCTCTCGCACGGCCTCCATGGGGCGCGCGAGATCGACCGATGCGAGCCCGACGAGGCGGTCGGGGTGGGCCTTCACAAGCGCGGCGATCTCGGCGTTCGAGATGATGACGCCGCTCGGCCCGTGCCAGGCAGAGACGGTAGCCCGCTCGACCCCCGCGGCATCCATCGCATGCAGCAGAAAATCGGGCGGGAAGCTCTCCGGGAGCGTCGCCGGGTCGATGTTCAGCCAGCGTGTGAGCGATGCAAAGATGGGGTCGGTAAGAAACCGCCGCGCGGGCGGCTGCATCCATGCATCGAAGACCCGCATGGCTACGAGCCGGACTGCGCGCGGAACCAGTCCACCGTGGCGGCAAGGCCGTCGGAGAGCGAGGTGAGGTCGCCGAGTGCTGCCGAGAAGCGTGCCGGCGACAGCAGCGACCGCTGAAGGTCGCCGTCGCGCACGCCGGCCTGCTCCGCGACCGCACTGGTTCCGAGGCCAGCCTGCATGGAGGCGAGAAGCTCGGCTGTCGTCGTCGGCAGGCCCGTGCCAACATTCATTACACGGTGCGGCAGACGGCCCTCGAGCGCGGCGAGGTTGGCCCGCACCACCTCCCCGACAAAGACGTAGTCGCGGATGCAGCCACCGTCGCCGGGCGTCTGGCGCGCGTAGATGCGGAGAGGCTCCTGCGCGAGCAGACGCTGCGCGAAGATGGCGACGACGCCGGCCTCGCCGTGGGGGTCCTGGCGGGGGCCGTAGACGTTCGCGTAGCGCAGGACCGTCGATTGCACGCCGAGCGTGGCATAGGTGGCAAGGTAGCCCTCTACGGCCAATTTGGATGCAGCGTAGGGGCTCAGTGGCGCAGGCGTGGTCTCTTCGGTCGCAGCGTGGCCCTCGGGTACCTCCCCGTAGATGGCGCCGCCGGTCGAGGCGAAAACGAACCGGCCGACGCCATGGGCGCGACAGGCCTCGAGGATGTTCAACGAGCCGATGAGGTTCACCGATGCGTCGAGCAGCGGCTCCCGCATGCTGACCGAAACGCTGGCCTGCGCGGCCTGGTGTGAAACGGCATCGGGTCGAAAATCCGCGATGAGAGCCTCTACGGCAGCGCTGTCGCGGATGTCGATCTGCTCGAAGCGGGCCGGCGCGGGGACATTCTTCCGACGACCCGAGGAGAGGTTGTCGAGCACGCAGACCTCGTGGCCCGCGGCGAGCGCAGCGTCGGAGATGTGGCTGCCGATGAATCCGGCGCCGCCGGTGACGAGAATGCGCATGGGTGCCTCAGGTGGCGGGTTGTAGATGCTGCGGGCCGAAGCTGGTGCAGAGCGGCGCGCGCTGGCCGGCCTGCCGTCCGAGCCGAAGCCCGCTCCAGCCCTCAGCGATGGCGGCCGGGTTGCGGTAATGGACCGCGTAGGCCGCAAACAGCTTGAGGAGGTAGGCGTAGGCGGTGGCCTGTTCCGCGGGCGCAAGATGGCGCGAGATGACGAGGCTCCGGTTGTGGCCCAGCGAATGGGTGTAGCGGGCAACCTGATCCACGCGGCAGCCCCCGCTCGGTGCCACCAGATGGGTGAGTCGCGCCGCGCCGTCGAAGAGAACCTTGAGACCCGTGCGGCTTACACGAAGCGCGAAGTCGAGGTCCTCATAGAGCGCCGCTCCGTAGTTAAGCGTCTCATCGAAGCCGCCGACCCGCTGAAGCACCGATTTGAAGGTCGCGAAGTTGCACCCCTGCGCGTGGTCCACCTCGAACCGGCCCGTCGCCGCAAAGCCTCGATGCGGGTCGCAGGTATGACGGAAGAAGCGGCCGGTGTTGGGGCCCGCATCATGGCCCCGCTTGGGCTCATCGAATCCGCCTGCGACGATGCCTACGCCAGGCGTCGAGAGGGCATCGAGGTGACGCGTCACAAAGTCCGGCGGGATACGCACATCGTCGTCTACGAAGATGAGCCGCTCGTGCTTGGCGAACTGCCAGCCGAAGTTGCGCGCCGACGGCAGCCCGCGGAAGTTCACCCGGTAGTGGCTCGCCCGGTCGCCCAGGAGCTTCAGCGCCTCCGCGACCTGCGGCGGAACGGAATCAGACTGATCGACGATGACCACCTCGAGCCGCTCATGCGTCTGCGCGGCCAGATCACGCAGGCAGTCGGCGAGAAAGTCGCCCCGCTGCAGCGTCGGGACAATCACCGACACGCCATGCTGTGAGTGCTCAGCCATCCGGAGTTTATCCAAGCTCATGGAGACCCAAGACTAGCGGTGGGAGAGGGTGAGTCAAGGAGCGGGTTTTGCTCGACAAGGATCGCGGGAGGCGCGAGGGTACCGCCACCTCGAACGGAGCCGAATCGATGTCGCAAGAAGCCAAGCAGTGGATGATCTACGGGGCCACAGGATACACGGGTGTGCTCACGGCTGAGCGCGCGGTTGCGCTGGGAGAGCGCCCGGTGCTTGCAGGCCGAAGCGAAGACAAGGTGCGCCCGCTCGCGGAACGGCTCGGCCTGCCGTGGCGCGTCTTCGGGCTCGAGGACCATGCGGCGATCGTCGCGGGCCTCGCAGGCATCGACGCAGCTCTCCTCATCGCTGGCCCCTTCTCTGCAACCTCGCGCCCCTTCTTCAAGGCCTGCCTCGAGACGGGCACCCACTACCTCGACATCACCGGCGAGATGGCCGTCTTTGAGTCGATCCTCAACCGCTCCGACAAGGCCAAGGCGGCCGGCATCGTCGCCATGCCCGGCGTGGGTCTCGACGTGGTCCCAACCGACTGTATGGCCGCGATGCTGAAGGCGCGCCTGCCCGACGCCACCCACCTTGAACTTGCCATCTGGGGCCTTGGCGGCCTGAGCCCGGGCACAGCGAAGACCATGGTCGAGGGGCTCGCAATGGGGAGCGCCGAGCGCATCGACGGCAAGATCGTGCCGGTGCCCTCGGGTCACAAGACCCGCACGGCAAAGTTCGTCTCTGCGGAGCGCTTCCTCGTCTCGCTGCCGTGGGGCGATGTCTCCACCGCCTTCCACACCACGGGCATCCCCAACGTCCGGACCTACTTCGCGCTCAAGCCTTCTGTCGTCACCGCTATGCGGCTCAACGACCTCTTCAAACCGCTTTACGGCCTGAAGCCGGTGCAGCGGCTGCTGAAGTGGGCGGTCGAGCAGTTTGTGAAGGGGCCCGACCTCGATACCCGACAGAGCGCCCGCATGGAGGTCTGGGGCGAGGTACGCAATGCGGCGGGCAGCGTCGTGCAGGGTCGCTTCATCGTCCCGGAGGGCTACACCTTCACCGCCGACGCGGCCATCGCCTGTGTCCGCGGCGTGCGGAGCGGCGCCGTTGCTGCTGGAGCTGTGACGCCCGCAACGGCCTTCGGCGGCGACTTCGTCATGACGCTCCCCGGCGCCCGCGACCTCAGCTTTTCGTAGGCCGTTTCGGCGGCGCCGCCGCCCAAGAACAGATGGGGCAGCCGGCCGGATCGTGACGGAGCGCGGGGCAGTGCTCACGGCCAAAGTAGATGATCTGCAGGTGGAGCCGGTTCCAACTCTCGATGGGGAAGAGCCGCTTGAGGTCGGCCTCGGTCGTCTCCACATTCTTGCCGCTTGTGAGGCGCCAGCGGGTGGCGAGCCGGTGGATGTGGGTATCA
>CANMDT010000075.1 GCA_947496715.1 Myxococcales bacterium | reverse complement strand
CGCCGCGACGCGCGACGCGTTGGTCCAGCTGATGGAGAGCGGCGAGTCAGCCGTAGAGGCTGCGCTGATTCTTGGGGCGATCTACCGCAAGGAGCGCGACGGTGCGCGGCTTGCAGGCGTGCTCGAGGTCATCGCGGAAGGTGCCGAAACGACGGCTGCCAAGCACGACCGGCTCGTCGAGCTGGCCGAGGTCGAGGAGAGTTTCAACGGTTCGCCGGAGGCTGGGTTTGCTGCCTATCGTCGCGCGGCGACGGAAGAGGCGCGCGCAACGACGCTTGATGCGCTCGAGCGGCTTGCGCGCACGCTTGAGAACTGGCGCGACCTCTCGGACTTCTTCCGCGAGCTTGCGGAGAGCGTGAGCGAGCCGACGGAGCAGCGGGCGATCCTGCTGCGTTCCGCGCGGATTCTCGAGGTCGAGGTGGCGGATCAGAAGGCCGCCATCGAGGTGCTCGAAGAGCTTGCAGGGCGTGATTCCAGCGATGCCGACGCGTTGGTCAGCCTCGAGCGGCTCTACCAGGCGTCAGAGGCCTGGAAGGAGGTCGCCGATACCCTGCAGCGTCAGGTTGATACGGCCAACGAAGCGGCATGGAAGCGGACGCTCCGGCTTCGGCTTGCGGGTGTGCTGGCAGAGTTCCTCCGTCGCCCCGGCGATGCCGTGGAGACCTATGGTGAGGTGCTGCGCGAGAGCGAGCATGACGCCGACGCGATGGCCGCGCTTGAGGGACTTCTGGCTGCTGGGAGCGAGGTGCAGGCGGTCGCAGCCTGGCTCGAGCCCTCCTACCGTGCGCTTGGGCGCTGGAAGGCGCTTGTCTCGCTCAATCGTGCACGCATCGATGTGGAGAGCGACGGCGACGAGCGGTTCCGCATCTGGCTGGAGACGGCGGAGGTCCAGGTCTCCGAACTCAAGGATCAGAGCGCCGGTCTCGTTGCGACGGCACAGGCGCTTATGGAGCGGCCGACGGAGACAGGTCTCCGCGATCAGCTGGAGCAGTTTGCAGCGGCTACGAAGAAGTGGTCGGAGATTGCCGACGTCTTCGGCGACCTGCTTCGCGAGGAGCTCTCCGACGACGACAAGAAGGACTACGCGACCCGTCAGGGTCGGATCCTCGAGTCGGAGCTTGGCGAACTCGACGCCGCTGAGAAGGCGTGGCTCACGGTCTTGTCTGTGGACGAGGCGGATGCTGCGGCGCTCGAAGCGCTCGACCGTATCTACCTGGCGCAGAAGCGTTGGGCCGACCTTGCGCCGGTGCTTACGCGCCGTCGCGACGGCCTCTTTGAGCCTGCGCAGGTTGTTGCGCTCCTCTGGCGTCGCGCAGAGGTTCAGGAGCAGCATCTGGACGACGCCGAAGCTGCGGTGGCTTCGTATGAAGAGCTTCTGGAGTCGGAGTCATCGCACAAGCCCGCGCTCGACGCGCTTGAGCGGCTCTTCCTCGCCTCCGAGAGCTGGGCTCGCCTCTTTGATGTCCTCGAGCGTCAGCTCGAACTTGCCACCGAAGACAGCGCCCGCGTGGGCTACCTCGAGCGGATGGCGCTCCTCGCCGACGAGCTCCTCGACCGCTCCGACGACGCCGTAGAGCTCTGGCGCAGGGTCGCGGCAATCCGCCCCGATGCGCCCAATGCCTGGGAGCAGCTCTCGCTGCTGCTCGAGCGGCTCGAGCGGGACCAGGAGTGGGCCGACGTGCTCGACCGGTTGGTTGAACTCGCGCCCAACGCGGCTTCACAGCATGCGTTATTGGTTCGCGCCGGCCGCGTGCAGGCCGAGCGGCTGGACAATGCCGAGGCCGCCATCGAGCGCTTCGCCAAGGCGCTGCTGCTTCAGCCGGACAACGGAGACGACCTGCGTCAGCTTCGTGCCCTCTACCAGCAGGTGGGAAGTGCGGAGCTGTTGGCTGATGTGCTGGAGCGGCTCGTTGCGGGCAAGCATGTGGAGGAGGGCGATCATGTCGCCATCTTCATCCAGCTCGGTGAACTCTACGCCGACACCATCGGTGACCGCGAGAAGGCCGTCGGAGCCTGGGAGCGGGTTCTTGCGTCGCAGCCTGAGAGCGTCGATGCGCTCGACCGGCTCGAGGGCCTCTTCGGAAGCCTCGGTCAGTGGGAGAAGTGCGCGGTGATTCTTGAACAGAAGGTGGCGCTCCTTGCGACCGACACCGACCGGATCGAGATCCTGCACCGCATCGCCGGTGTCTGGTCGAATGAGGTCCGAAACCCGGAGAAGGCGGTCGCCGCTCTCGAGCGGATTGCCGACCTCGACATCACGGACGGCGATGCCTGCGCAGCGCTCGAGGCCCTCTACGAGTCGATGGAGAACTGGTCTGCGCTTGGCAGCCTGATCGTCGACCGGGCGACCTACACCGAGGACCTCTGGGAGCGGAAGACGATGCTGCTCCGCGCGGTGCCGGTCTTCGAGCAGAAGCTGAACAACGCCGCGATGGCCTTCACGGTGGTCGCCAAGGCGCTCGACCTGGCGCCGACCGAAGAGGAGCTCCGTCTCGAGCTCGAGCGGTTGGCCGACCTTGCGGGCGAGCACGCGGCGCTCATCGACCTCTACCGCTCGATCATCGGTCGCGTGGCTGCAGACGACTCGGAGGAGGCGACACTGCCCTTCCGGCTTGCTGCCGGGCGCATCCAGGAGGAGAAGCTCAACCGGCCCGAGATGGCGGAGGTCTTCTTCGACCAGGCGCTGGCGATTGATGGCGAGAACACGCTCGCCCTCGCCGCCCTCGAGCGCATCTACACGGTGACCGAGGACTGGTCGGCGCTGAGCGGCATCCTGACCCGCAAGGTGGAGGTCTCCTACGACCCCGCTGCACAGGGCGAGCTGCTTCGGAGGGTCGGCTCCATCGCCGAGGAGAAGCTTCGCGATCTCGATGCTGCGGCAAGGGCCTTCCAGCAGGCGCTGGATGTTCAGGACCGTGATGCGGTGGCCTACGATGCGCTCGAACGCATCTTCGCAGCGATGCCCGACTGGCGCGAGCTGGTCGCGGTGCTGGAGCGTCGCGCCGACGTGGCCTCCGAGCCCGCAGAGATGGTGCGCTGCCGTTCGGAAGTCGCGGAGATTTGGGCGACGAAGCTCCACGATGTGGAGCGCGCGATCGATGCCTACTTCGATGCGCTGTCGGTCAAGGCGGATGACCTGCGGGCGATGGTGGCGGTGGAGCCCCTGCTCGCCTCCATCGAGGATTGGAGCCGCTGGCTCGAGGTGACCGAGCGTCGCTTGGCGCTGCTGACCGGCAAGAGCGAACGGGTGGAGCTCCTGCTCGCCCGGGCGCTGGTCCAGGAGCAGTCTGCAGACGACGTCTTCTCTGCGATTGGATCGCTGGAGTCGGTGCTCTCTCTGGATGCAGGTCATGACCTGGCCTTCGCCTCGCTCGAGCGCATCTTCATGGAGCAAGAGCGGTTTGAGGAGCTTGTCTCGCTTTACGACCGTCGCGCCGGCGCTGCATCCGACCTCGATGAGCGGGTGTCGGCTCGTACCAAGGCGGCCGCTGTGCTCGTGGAGCAGCAGCAGGACACCGCCCGCGCCATCGCTTCGCTGGAGCAGGCGCTCGAGCTGCGTGGGACCGAGCTCGGTGCACTCGCGAGTCTGGCCGGTCTCTACGAGGAGACGGAGAACTGGAAGCGGTCGGTAGAGCTGCTTGATCGGGCCGCTGCCGTCACGGGCGATGACGAGGCGAAGTTGGTCTTCCACTTCCATGCCGGCGAGCTGCTCGGAACGAAGTTGGGCCTGCACGCCGAAGCGCTTGATCGCTTCAACCGGGCGCGGGACCTCGACGGCACACGCCCCGCGGTCCTGCGTGGCGTGGCATCGGAGCTCGAGGCGCTTGGCCGCTGGGACGAGGCGGTGAGCGTTCAGCTTACCCACCTCGAGATGACGACCGAGGTGATGGATCGTGCGGTGCTGATGACCGCAATCGGCCGGACCCACCTGGTCCACCTCGGGCTTCAGAGCGAGGGCCAGCGTTGGCTTGAAGACGCGCTCGAACTGGATCCCACGCTCGCGCGTGCCGCAGAGCCGCTGCTGCCCATCTATGTGAAGCTCGACCGCGCCGAGCGGGCTCGCCCGCTCGTGAAGCTGTTGTTGTCGCAGGAGGAGGAGCGTGAGCCGGCAGCAGCGGCCTCGCTCGAGCGGATCGCAGGTTGGGTGGCGGAGTCGCTGCTCCAGTTCGACGAGGCTCGTGCGCACTACGACGCGGCCATTCAGCTCGAGGGGAGCAACCCTGAGACGCTGCTCGGCCTCGCCCGGGTCTCGGCAAAGGTTGGCCAGAATCGTGATGCAGCGGAGGCCTACCAGGAGGTGCTTCGGACGGCCGGCGGAACGCTGGCTGCTGCACAGCGCAGCGAGGTGATGATGTCTGCCGCCCGCAGCTACATGGCGGTCGATGACCTCTATGGCGCCCGCGACCTCTCGGAGCAGGTGCTGGCGACTGAGCCCAACCGGGCCGATGCGCTGCAGCTCCTGTTGCAGTGCTGCATCGCCTCCAACGATGAGTCTGGCGCACTCGATGCCCGGACACGGCTCCTCGCGGTGGTGCCGGCGGCCGAGCGCTTCAAGCTGCTCGTGCAGATCGGCGAGTCATACGAGGCGGCCTCCAACATTGACGAGGCCGACAAGTACCTCCGTCAGGCGCTCGAACTTGAGCCCAACTCCCGCCTGGTGCTCAACAAACTGCTTCAGATCTACGCAGAGTCGGAGAACTGGCAGCGGGCGACCGAGACGCTTGGCGTGCTTGCTGCGCAGGAGACCGATGCCGGCCGCAAGGCCCGCCTGCTCTTCTCCATCGGCACCATGTTCCGCGACCAGCTCGAGAACGCCGCAGAGGCGGTCGTCTTCTTCAACCAAGCGCTCGGCGAGGATGCCGGCCTGCTCGAGGCCTTCGAAGCCATCGACCAACTGCTGACCGAAGCCAAGGATTGGACAGCGCTGCAGAAGAACTACCGCAAGATGATCGAGCGGGTCGGCAGCGACAGCTCCGAAGAGGGTAGGGCGCTTCAGCTCCTCCTCTACCGCAACCTGGGCGAGGTCTACCGCTCCCGCCTCGGCATGTACGAAGAGGCCATCGCCTCCTTCCAGCTGGCGTCGGGTCTCGCGCCCAACGACCAGACCCTGCACGAAATCCTCGCCGACCTCTACGCCCGCTCCGGCGCGTCGGGCAAGGCGGTCATCGCACAGCACCACCGCCTCATCGAGAACGAGCCCAACCGGGTCGAGAGCTACCAGACGCTCTACGAACTCTACCTCCGCGAGAACGAGGTGGACAAGGCGTGGTGCGTTGCAGGCGCGCTCGCGCTGCTCGGTCAGGCCACCCGCGAGCAGGAGGCCTTCTACCAGAAGCACCTCAACGCGGCGCCCAAGGCGGTCTCCAAGCCCATCAGTGCTGAGCAGTGGCGGCTCATCTACCATGCCGACACCGATGTCGTGCTCTCCAACCTCTTCGCGGCGGTCTCGGTCTCGATTCGCGACACCTTCTCGAGCGACCTCAAGACGGTTGGCCTTAAGAAGAAAGACAGGCTCGACCTTGCAGACAAGTCGCTCTTCTCCACCGCGCTGGCGCAGGCCGCAACCGCGGTCGATAGCGGCGCGCTGCTGGCCTACGTCAAGGAGGGAGCCGTCGGTGTGTCCAACGCCAACCTCCATCCCGCCGCGGTGCTGGTCGGCAAGGAGATGCTCTCCGGCAAGCAGCCGCGCGAGTTGGCCTTTGCCACCGCACGGGCTGCGGCGCTCATGCGGCCCGAGTTCTACCTGGCCTCGGTTGCCCCCAAGAGCGACGCCATCAAGCCCTACTTCTACGCGGCCGTAGCGGTCGTGACGGAGCAGATGCCTGCCGATGCGCCGGTGGAGCGCGTGCAGGAGCTGGCGCATGCCATGCAGGACCTTCAGCCGCCCCATCGCGGCGAGATTGAGGCACGGGTAAAGGCTGTGCTCGAGGCCGGCCGTAACCCCGACCTGTCTGCCTGGCTTCGCCACGCCGACCTTACGGCCGCTCGCGCTGCCTTGGTTGTCTCCGGCGACCTCCGCAGCGCCATCGAGCAGGTCTCGCAGGGTGCCAACGCTGTCGGCCGCTCCGCTCCTCAGGATCGGGTCCGCGACCTCACGCTGTTTGCCGTCTCGGAGCACTACTTCCAGCTCCGTGCGGAGCTAGGCTTGGCGCTGCCCGCCGGTGCCCGCCCCTAAGGCTCCTGTGGCGCTCTACATCGTCGCCACGCCCATCGGGAACATGGAGGACATCACGCTGCGGGCACTTCGCCTGCTGCGCGAGGTCTCTCTCATTCTCGCGGAGGATACCCGCCACACGCGGCAGCTGCTGAGCCGTCACGGCATCGAGACGCCCGTCTCTTCGTTCCACGACCACAACGAGCGCCAGAAGGTGGACGAGGTGGTGCGCAGGCTCCGAGAGGGCGAGGAGATGGCGCTCGTCACAGACGCCGGTACCCCGCTCATCTCCGACCCCGGCTTTGTGCTCGTGCGGGCTGCTGCCGAGGCGGGCGTGGCGGTCGTCCCCGTGCCAGGCGCCAGCGCGGTGCTGGCCTTCCTGAGCGCGGCGGGGCTGCCTGCCGACCGCTGGACCTTCGTGGGCTTTGCGCCTCGGGCCGAAGGGGAGCGGAGCACCGCCGTTGCCTCGTGGCTCACGGCTTCCGGTACATCGGTCTGCTTTGAGAGCCCCCACCGGGTTGCGGCGCTCGTTGCAGAGATTGCCCGTCAGGCTCCGGCTGCGCGGGTGGTCGCAGGGCGGGAGCTGACCAAGCAGTATGAGGAGTTCATTCGCGGCACCGCGGCAGAGGTTGCTGCCCACCTTGCGCTTGCAGAGCCGCGAGGCGAGTTCGTGCTGGGCATCTCGCCCCCGCCGCCTGCCGGCCCGCCGCCCGATGCAGAGGTCGATGGCTGGATCGACGCCCTCGCGGAGGAGGGCCTCCGCACCAAGGCCATCGCCAAGCTGCTGTCGAAGCGGCTCGGCCTCAAGAGCACCGAGGTCTACGACCGGGCGCGGGCGAGGCTCAAGTCTTCAGAGTAGGATGGCGAAGGTCGCGGCCCAGTTGACGCGCAGAACGCCATCCGAGCGGAAGCGGCTGCCCTGGGCATCGATGGCGGTGTTGTAGAAGGGGTTCCGCTCGCCCTGTGCGGGATCAAGCTCGACCGAATCGTCATCGCCCGAACTCTTGCCCGAGTTGGCGTTGGTGAGGAAGTGCGAGGTCTCGTAGACCACATCGCTCTTGATGCGGAGCTCGGCCCATTCGGAGAACTGGAGGTTGAGGGCGATGTTGCCTCCCACCAGGCCGAAGCCCTCCACATCGCTGAGTCCGTCGTAGGCGAACCTGGTGTCGCTCGTCGCGGCGGCGGGGTTGTCGAGGCCGACGGCGTTGCCGGGCGCCTGAAGCACCCAACCGCAACGGGCCAGGTCGGCACCTACGCTAGCGGCGGGGTTGTAGGCATTGCCGTCGGGACCGCCCGAACCCGCAGTGACCATGCCAGCCTCGAGCGGCGTGAGGTCGTTGCAACCGCTGTTCGCGAAGGCGTCGGAGAGGGGTGTCCAGTCGCGGCCGGCGAACTGGTAGCCGTAGCGCATGCCGAGCCCGAGCGTGTAACTCTGCTTGCTGGCCGCGTCTTTGAACATGGTGACTTCGGTGCCGAGCGTCGTCTCGAACTTGGGGCCGGGGCCAACGAGGCTCTGGTCGGAGGAGATGTCGCGGTAGGGCGAGTCGGTGGCCGGCAGCGGCAGGTCGAACTGGAAGGTAAAGAAGGGCTCAATCGCGCCGACGGGTCGGCTTGAGGCGAGCGAGAAGGCGAAGTTGTGCACGCCACGGCCAACCGCGTCGTTGTCGGCGGTGCGGATTTCCGCCATCGGCAGCGTGTAGTCGAAGCCGAAGACCAGCGTGCCCCAGGGCTCTTCCTCGGTACTCTCGAGCGGCGACCAGGCAAAGCCGAGGGTCGGGTCGCCCGTACCGCTCCGCTTGATGCCGTCGCCCTGCTTCGCCACGTCAAAGAACTGGTAGGAGCTGAAGAAGTCGCCGTTGGCGAGGTCTGCGGCAACCTTCGCATCCGAAGGGTCGACGCGGGAGTTCTCGCCGTTGACATCCTTGGCGAACTTCAGGTTGGTCCAGTCGCCAAAGACGACGGGGAGCCGGCCGTGGAGCTCGAAGTTCATGCCGACGCCCAGCTTCAGCGTGGTGTCGAGGATGCTCGTGCTCCGGGCGAAGTCGAGCTCGCGGTTGAAGACAGTCGCCGCGCATCCATCTGGCGTGCAGACGTTCTCGCGGGAGATGACCCCCGAGCTGCTCTCCGAGCGAAAAGAGGGCTCAAAGCGGAAGTCGATGGGGTTGTTGTGGGCCGTGTCGAAGGCGTCCGCAACATCGGTCATCTCTGCGGCATGAGCGAGCGTCGGAACGAGCGACGCGAGCATCACCAAACCGCAAGCCGTGGACGTACGCATGGAGCAACCTTCGTGAGACAGCGCGGGCGATTCCGCAGTCGGGCAAGGCTACCAACTGCGGAGATTGGCCGTCAAGCCGCAAAGGGTCTCAGGGCGCTGCGGCGACCGACCAGGAGGCCACGCTCTGCGCGCCGCTCTCCATGAGCGCTGCGGCACAGGCGATGGCGGTCGCGCCGGTCGTGGTGACGTCGTCGACCAGCAGCACACGCAGCCCTGCGACGGAGCGGGCCCTGTAGGCACCCAGAATGTCGCGACGAGCGTCACGCCCCTTGGAGCTCTGCGCCTCACCGTGCAGGTGGCGCGCAAGGCTGCTCTGCCGCATGGGCGCTTGTGTGGCTAGGCTCACCCCGCGGGCAATGAGCAGCGCCTGGTTGTAGCCCCGCTCACGGAGCCGCTCGCGGGAGAGCGGCACGGGCACGATAAGGTCGAAGGCGGAGAGGGGCGGCGCGAGCGTGGCGGCAGCGAAGCCGAGCGCTCTGCCGCGCCATGGCTCGTTCTGAAACTTGAGGCCGTGGATGGCGTGGCGGAGCGGACCTTGGAACCAGGCTGCGGCCTCGCGGGCGGCGAGCGGTGGCTCGGTCGGCAGCCGAATCGGGAGCATCAGGCCGGCGCATCGGTCGCAGAGGCCTGCAGCGTCGGTATCGAGCGGCCCGCTGCAGATGGGGCAGCGTTGCGGAACAAGAAGGTCGAGGAGCGCGTAGAGCATGGTTGTCCCGGGACAAAAGAGGGGTGTTGTTCCTCTTGTCGTCGCCGGAGGGCTCCGTGTTGCCGGCGGTCGCGCTATTTGTGGTAGGGCTCGCCGCGAACGATGCTGAAGCCGCGATAAATCTGCTCGAAGACGACGACGCGGGCCAGCTCGTGCGGCAGGGTCATGGGGCCGAGCGACCAGCGCCAGTCGCAGGCATGGAGCAGCGCGTCGTCGTGGCCGTGCGAGCCACCGAGCATGAGGCCCCAATGGTCTGGGCCGAACTGCATTGCCTTCTCGAGCTTCCGCGCGAGGGCAACCGAATCCACCATCTCGCCGCGGCTATCGAGCGCGATGCGGAAGTTGCAGCTCCGCGTGGCCTCGAGCAGCGCCTTGGACTCCAGCGGCTGCGCCTCGACCATGGAGCGCTCATGCACCTCGCGGACCTCCACCACCTGGGTGGTTGCGTAGCGCTTGATGCGGCCGAGATACTCTTCGGCTGCCGGCGCAAACAGCGCAGGGCGCAGACGGCCCACCGCGGCGACGGTCAGCTTCACGCGCGACGCTTTCCGAAGTCGGGGTCTTCAGAATCCGGCGGCGGCTCAAGCGGCATGCGAGGCGCATCCGAGAAGATGCTCTCGATGGGGATCTCGAGGCGGTGCTGGTCGCAGAAGGAGTGGAGGATGACGTCGCCGAAGTCCACGAGGACCCAGTCGCCAACCGCGACACCTTCGATGCCGATGGGGCGATACTTGAGCGGCCGGAGCTCGTCGACGACATGCTCGGCGATGGAGGTCGCGTGCCGCTCGCTGGTGCCGTGACAGACGACCAGGAAGTCGGTGTAGGAGGTCATGCCGCGCACATCGAGGACGCGGACATTGCGCGCCTTCATGTCCCAGGCGGCCTCGGCGACGGCCAGCGCCAGAAGCGATCCGTCGTAGGTCGAGGGCGACTCGTTGGGCTCGATGATGCGGGCCTTGGAGCGGTCGCGCGGGGAGGTCTCTTCTTTCTTCGTCGTCATCGAATCTGTCCTTCCCCTTCGACAACAAAGCGAAGGGTAGTAAGCTCACGGGCCCCCATTGGGCCGTAAGCGTGGAGCCGGGTGGTAGAGATGCCAATCTCGGCGCCGAGTCCGAGCTCGCCGCCATCGTTGAATCGGGTGGAAGCGTTGACCATGACGCAGCTGCTGCGGACCTCGCGCTTGAAGCGGTCGGCGGCCGTCTGGTCGGCCGTCACGATGGCCTCGGTGTGGTCGGAGCCCCAGCGGGCGATGTGGGCCAGCGCACCGTCGAGGTCGTCGACAACGCGGAGGGCAAGGTCGAGCGTGAGATACTCGGCAGCCCAGTCTTCGTCGGTGGCAGGCAGCGCGTTTGCGAGACCGGCAACGAGCGGCAGGGAGCGCTCGCAGCAGTGCAGGGTGACCCCCGCGGCAGCCAGCGCAGAGGCCAGCGCGGGCAGGAGTCGTTCGGCGGCCGCGGCGTGCACGGGCAGGGTCTCGGTGGCGTGGCAGACGCTCGGTCGCGAGGTCTTGCCATTGAGGGCGATCGCGACCGCCATCTCGAGCGGCGCGGAGGCGTCGAGGAAGAGGTGGCAGACGCCCTTGTAGTGCTTGATGACCGGGATGCGGGAGTGCTCGGCGACGAAGCGGATGAGCCCCTCGCCGCCGCGCGGGATGACCAGGTCGATGAGGTCATCGAACTGGAGCAGCTCCACGAGTTCCGTCCTGTCAGAGGGCGCGAGGACCTGCACCGCGCCGGCAGGGAGGCCGGCACGGACGAGAGCATCGGAGACCACCTCACCGATGGCGAGGTTGGCGTGCTTGGCCTCGGAGCCACCCTTGAGGAGGATGGCGTTTCCGGAGCGGATGGCGAGCGCCGCGGCGTCGCTCGTGACGTTCGGGCGGGCTTCGTAGATGACGGCGATGACGCCGAGCGGCATGCGGACCCGTGAGACGCGGAGGCCGTTGGGCCGGACGGAGCTCTCGGCGACCTCTCCGACGGGGTCGACCTGGGTTGCTACCTCGCGCACAGCAGCTGCCATGCCCGCAATCCGTGCCGGGTTGAGCGCGAGCCGGTCGAGCATCGCCGCGTCCATGCCCTTTGCGACTGCCTCATCGAGGTCGCGCTGGTTCGCAGTCAGCAGCAGCACCTCGTTGGCGAGCAGGGCTGTGGCGACCGCCTCCAACGCAGCAGTGCGCGCCGATGCAGGGACCGTCGAGAGGACTCGGGCGGCCTCACGGGCTCGTTCTGCAGTGCGGCGAAGGGTAGAAGCGTTCATGGTTCCTGTCTCGGGCCGCGAGCCTAGTCGAGCAAGGGCCGAGAGGCAAAGGAACCGTTCGCGCGCTGGAAGCCCGTGGCCGAAGTCGTTAGACGGTGCAGGCCTCGCCCGTTTCGGCAGCGCATGGCATGGTCACGGAGCGTATCGGTCATGAGCAAGCGGGTGGTCATCGTCGGTGCGGGCATCAGCGGTCTGACTGCCGCGTGGGAGCTCCGCAAGCGAGACCCCTCGCTGGAGGTCGTGGTGCTGGAGGCCGGCTCGGTTGCTGGAGGTACGGCGCGGACAGAGCGGGTGGATGGCTTCACCTTCGACATGGGACCGAATGGCTTCCTGACCAACACGCGGGAGGCCTGGGACCTGGCGCACGAGGTCGGTATCGGGGCCGAGCTCAAGCCGGCTGGTGGCGCAGCCAACCGGCGTTACCTCGTTCGTCGCGGCAGGCTCGTGCCGCTGCCGACGGGGCCCCTCTCGCTTGCGGCAACCGGGCTGCTCAGCCTGCGCGGCAAGCTGTCGCTGCTGCGGGAGCTCGTTACGCCGCCGCTCGCCGCCGGCCAGGAGGAGTCGGTATGGAGCTTCGTCGCGCGCCGCACCAGCGCGGAAGTCGCCGACCTGCTTGCGACCCCCATCGTGCTCGGCGTTACGGCGGGTAATGCGAAGGCGACCAGCGTCGATGCCCTCTTCCCCAGATTCCGGCAGTTGGAGCAGGCGCATGGTAGTCTGGTGCGCGGCATGTTCGCAGGAGCAAAGGCTTCGCGCGCGCTGCCGGACGACAACACCATTCCGGCACCAACATCGCGCGCGCTGACCAGCTTTGGTGCTGCGGGTGCCGGCCGGCTTTGCGAGGCACTCAGCGAGCAGCTGCAGGCGCAGATTCGTTACGGTTGGCAGGTGGCCTCAGCGACCGCGCAGCAGGGTGGCTGGCTGCTCCGGAGCGAGGAGGGGGAGGAGTTGTCGGCCGACGCCCTCATCCTCGCAACGCCGGCCCATCGCGCTGCCTCGCTCGTGGAGGCCTCGCTGCCGCTGCTTGCAGACGCGCTCCGAGCCATCCCCTACGCCGACATCCGGGTCGTCGCTCTCGCCTACCCCGAAGCGCAGGTGGGACACCCGATGGATGGATTTGGGTTTCTCAGCGCGCCGAGCGAGGGTCGGTCGTTGCTCGGGACCATCTGGAGCTCTTCGGTCTTTGTGGAGCAGGCCAAGCCGGGTTTCAGGCTCATGCGGGTGCTGCTTGGCGGAGTCCATCGGCCCGACCTCGTTGCGGTACCGGCCGCGGAGGCTGTGGCGATCGTTCGCGCAGAGTTGGCAGAGCTCATGGGCGTGTCGGGAGAGCCTACGCTCGTGCGGGTTTTCGATTGGCCGCGCGGCATCCCGCAGTACACAATCGGCCACGGCGACCGCATCGCGGCCATCGAGGTTGAGACGGCGGCGTTGCCCGGGCTTTGGCTCACGGGCAACGGCTATCGGGGTGTGGGGGTAAACGACTGCGTGCGCGATGGGCGGCGTGTTGCCGCAGGTGCGCTGCAGTCGCTCGGCGTTGCCGCTATTTAACCCGGGCGCGGATGCCCTTGATAATGCCCGGGAGCATCTTGCCCTGGGCCCAGCGGAGGACGAAGTCGGGCATCCAGACGCCGAGGTCGGCGTTGACCACATACTTCACGATGGTGGTGCCGGGCTTGGCGGGGTTCTCGTAGACCAGCCAGTAGCCGTACATATCGCCCATGTTGCCAGAGTCCTTGATGTAATTGAACTCGGCGACGTATGCTTTCTGGCCCTCGACCTGGCGCTCCGAGTAACGGATTTCGAGGTGGTAGGTCTTGTTGGCGAAGATGAGGGGCATCTTAATGCCGCCCTCAACGGTACCCATGCCTTCGGCGCGCGAGAGCACCTTGGACTTGAGCATGTCGGGGTACCACTCCTTCATGTGGTCGTAGTCGTAGATGACCGCCCAGACCTTTTCCGGCGGAGCGTCGATGGTGCCGTAGACCTCGCCGCGGTTGAACTCGGCGCGGCGGACGGAGACGATGGGGTTACCGGCATCCATCGAGGTGCGCTGGGCCTGCGACGGGCCGGCGAGCCGGGGCGATTCGCGGGTGACGAAGGCCATGGCCATCGACGCGGCGCAGAGGAGTGCGACCACGGTGGTGAGCGAAACAAGGCGAAGTTTATGGAACATGAGGACAGTCTCCGAAACGGGGGAAGTGAGGTTTGGATTGTGCGTTGTTCTTTGACCCTCGGTCAAGAGTCTGCCAACAACCAGTGAATAGCGATACGCGTTGGTCGTCGGTCTATTCAGAATCCGCACAACGCGGCGTTCAATGAGATGGAGCAATCGATGAGTTGTGCAAAGCAAGCGCTCGGCGTTCTCGCCTCCCTCCTTGTCATGTCGACAGCTTCGGCTGCTCGCGCTGACTACTTCCCCCCTGCCTCGGAGCGTCCGGCAGCCGGTGTCGGGACGATGCCTTTTCGGCTCGGCTCTGGCGCGATGCGTCACGACCAGGGGATCTTCGTCCGGCCGCAGATCGGCTTCGGCAACCTTGCAGCCGAGATCAAGGATGGCAGCAGCACCCAGACCGTCGATGGTCTTGCGTCGTCGTTTGGCCTCAGTGTCGGCGGTGTTGTGAGCGAGGGACTGGTGCTTCACGGCACGCTTGCCATCTCCTCGATTCCTGGCGCGGAGTTGGAAAGCGCAACGACCACGCAAACAACGGTAATCACCACCGAGCAGGAGCAGAACTTCAGCGTCACCTCGCTCGGCTTCGGCATGACCTACTACACCCCCGCCAACCTCTGGTTCTCGGCGGGTCTTGCTCCCCATCAGATGACGCTCTCGACCAGTTCGATCAGCTGCGATACGACGGAATGCGAGCCGGACAAGACGACCGATGACTACGGTATGGGTCTGCGCGCAGGGGTCGGTTATGAGTGGTGGGTGAGCGACGACTGGGCCATCGGCCTGGGCGTAGAAGGCTTCGGCGCAGGCGGGTCAGACATCACGGCCTACGGCATGACCACGATGTTCACCGCGACCTTCAACTAGCCTTCGTCGCTGGTCTTGGGGCGGTGTAGGTCTCGGTGG
>CANMDT010000074.1 GCA_947496715.1 Myxococcales bacterium | reverse complement strand
CCTCGACGGCGAGGCGCCGGGCCAGATCCCCATCCGCATCGAAGTGGTACCTGGAGCGCTCCAACTCCTGCTCCTCCGCCCCAAGGGAGCGACCGCGTGAGACGACTGCTCGCCCCCTTTCGACTGCTCGCTCAGGCCTTCACGGCGGTGCGCAACCAGCCTGTGACCCTGCTGGTTGCGACCCTCTGTGGCGTTGCGACCTTCCTCTCCTATCCCAACGCCGGGCTCTGGCCGCTCAGCTTTCTCTCCCTCGCACCCCTGCTGGTGATCGCCGAGAAGGGGAGCGTGCGCGCCGCCTTCGGCTGGGCCATGGTCACCGCAATCGTTACCAACGTCGGCGGCTTCTACTGGATCACCAACCTCCTCCGAGACTTCGCGGCCATGCCGCTGCCGCTCGCGCTCGGGCTCCTGCTCCTCCTCGCCGCGCAACAGGGGCTCTCCATCGGCGTCGGTGTTGCGGCGGGCCGCTGGCTCCGGCTCCGCAACGCCGGTCCAGCCTGGCTCATCTACCCGCTGGCCATGACGCTCGCCGAAGCGCTCAACCCCATGATCTTCCCTTGGGCGCTCGGTCACGCCCAGGTGCCCAACCTGCCGCTGGCCCAGCTCGCGGAGCTCGGCGGGGTCTCGCTCCTCACCTTTGTGCTTGCCGCCACCAACACGGTTGTGGCAGATCTCATCGCACGCCCCAAACGAGAAGGGGCGCCGCGCCGCGCCCTGATCGCGGCCGCCCTCCTGGTACTCCTCCACCTTGGAGGCTGGCTCCGGATGAGCGCCATCGACGCCGACATCGCGGCCGCACCAAGCCTGAAGGTGGGCGTCGTAGAGGCCAACATCGGCGTCAAAGAGAAGCACAACTCGCGGCTCGCCATCAACAACCTGCTCATCCACCAGCGGGAGTCGCAGCTGCTCGAGCAGCAGGGCGCCGAGCTCATCGTCTGGCCCGAGACCATGTTCAGTCCGCCGCGCACGCTGACCGCGACGGGCCGTTACGAAAACCGGGGCAGAGCGCGAGAGGATGCCCGCCTCGGCCGTGGCATCGGCCGCGACACCACCTGGTTTCCGCGCAGCGATGCGCCTCTCGTAGACGACAGCAACGATGACTTCGCCGAAGGCACAAGCCTCGCCGACCGCTCCGTTCCGCAGCGCGGCTTCTCCACGCCACTGCTGACCGGCCTCGTCACCATGCGGCCGCTCACCGAAGAGGAGCAGCTCCGCGAGCCGCCCGGTGCCGGCAACCGCATGGTCTACAACTCTGCGGTGCTCCTGAACGCCGAGGGTGAGGTGATGGGGCTGGCAGATAAGAAGTTCCTCATGCCCTTCAGCGAGAACTTCGAGGCCGGCCGCTGGCTCTACTATCTCACGGGCGTCGACCTGTTTGAGCTTCCCGGCATGGGCGACTTCTCCGCCGGCACCGAGCCTGTCCTTCTCACGCTGCCCCGCTCCAACGGGCCCGAGGCCCGCATCGGAGCCCTCATCTGCTACGAAGACATCTTGCCCGCCTACACGCGCGAAGTGGCGGCCAAGCAGCCCAACCTGCTCATCAACATCACCAACGACGCCTGGTTCGGAAAGACGAGTGAGCCGGCCCTTCACTTCGCGCTGGCCCGCTTCCGCGCCATCGAACTCCGCACCACCCTCATCCGCAGCACCAACACCGGTATCAGCGGCCGCGTCGACCCCGTCGGCCGCCTACTGGAGCAGACATCTCTGGATGGCGCCGAGACGCTCCTGCTCGATGTGCCCCTCATGACCGCGCGGAAGACGCTGTTCGTCTTGGCCGGAGAGTGGCCCGCGGCCGTCTCGGCGCTGCTGCTCGCCTGGCTCCTCTTCGCCGCCCGCCGCCGCGCCTCGCGGAGCTAGCGGGGCCGGAGCCGCGCTGCGAACCGGATGGGGGTCACAGGCGTCGGAATCGCCACGACCTCCTCGATAACGAAGTAGGGCGAAGCGATCCGCTCGAGCATCGCGCGATCGAAGGCATGCAGGTGCCAGGCGTCGTCCATGCGCTCCACCGACTCGTAGCCGCCTTCGCCCGCGCCGAGCAGCAGCCGGCCGAGCGGACCTGTCTTGAAGAGCACCCGCTTCACTCCGTTGATGAAGGCTTCGTTCGGCACCGAGACCGCAACCACGCCGTCGTCGGCGACCACGCGGCGCATCTCCTTCATGACCGCCTCGGGGTCGAGCACATGCTCCAGCACCTCGGAGCAGTAGACTCGGTCGAAGTGGCGGTCGGGGTAGGGCAGATGTTCGGCGTCGCCCTTCACGATGGTGGCGCGGCTGCCGAGCCGAGCCTTGGCGGACTCCACCATGAGGTCGCTGATGTCGATGCCGTGAAGGTCGGTCGAGCGAAGCTTGGCGAGGATGTTTCCTGCGCCGCAACCCACTTCGAGTACGCGGTGGCGCGGGGCGGCAGAGAGCATGGAGAGCAGGGCGCGCACACGCAGCGCCTCGACCATGCGGACCACAGGGCTCGGGTGGTTGTGATAGGCGTCCGGGTTGAACTGGCGCACCATCTCTTCGTTCCAAGCAGCAAAGTTCTCGCGGTCGACAGGCGTGCTCATGGTGCTCCTTCGTTGGGGTCGCCCTCGCACGCGGTCACAGGATCGTCAAGATGGCTGCGACTTCTTTGACAGGTGCGGCCGGTCGGCTACATTGCCACGCATGATTCGGTCCCCACTCAAACCGTTCTATCTCGGCTCCATCTCGCTCATCTGGCTTTCGGCCTGTGGCGGCGTCGCTGCTGTTACTCCGGCGGATGTCTCTACGATGAAAGATCGGATGGCAGAGTTGGAGCGTTCCAACGGCCGTTACCGCGTGCGCATTGAAGAGCTCGAGGAACGGGTTTTCCTGCTGCAGGATCGCGTTGAAGCAGCCCGCCTCACGCTCGAGCGGCAGCGAACGGCGGGCCAGCCCAACCACGCCATCCCCCTGCCTGGTCCTGCCTATCCGCACCCCTCCGGCCGCGATACCGCCAGCTCCGGCGACTTCTTCCCGCAGCTCCCCGTCGTCACGCTCGACCCTGCCCGGCCTCCGGCGCCCGTGGCTCGCAGGGCTGCCGCAGCACCGGCTGCTCCTCTGCCTCCGGTCGTTGCGGTTGCACCCGAACCAGCGAACAACGCCAACGGCCCCGAGGTTGTTGTCGATGAGGGATTCTACCAGAAGTGGCTCGCGACCAACGGCAGCCGCGATGCTCGGACGCCTGCCAAGACCACGACGATGGGCGGCGGTGGTGGTGGGCAACGAAAGGCGCTTCCGCCCGTCGTAACCAACGGTGATCGTCTGCCGGAAGCCACGCAGGAGGCCGCTCCGGTTGCCGCCCGTGCGCCCGCTGAAACGGCCTCTGCGGCAGCCCCGCTCGACGGTTCGCCGCTCGTACTCTACCGCACCTCGCTCGATGCCTTCAATCAAGGTCGGTATGCCGATGCCAAGGCCGGACTCCAGAAGTTCGTCGCCTCCGGCCCCGCCGATGACTACCTCGACAACGCCTACTTCTGGCTCGGCGAGTGTGCCTACGGCGAAGGGCGCTACGACGATGCGCTCGGCCTCTTCCAGAAGGTCGTCAGCGAATATGCCGATGGCAACAAGGTGCCCGACGCTCTGCTCAAGGTTGCGCTCAGCTACGAGCGTCTCCAGCAGCTCGACCGGACCAAAGAGGTCCTCGCGCAGCTTGCCGCAACCTATCCCAGTACCGATGCAGCCCGCCGCGCCACAGAGCGCATGCGGGCGCTACAGTAGTTTCTAGAAGGTCACGGTGTTCCCCATGAAGCGAAGCATCAAAATATCGGTGGCCGGCGCCGCTGGTTCCCTCGTCATGTTCGCGGGCGCGGCTGCAGCAGACCAGGTGATGGTCAATCCCAATCGCGCCCCCGGCGGGCCCTTGGATTTGCCGGACAGCCACACCGTTTTGCAGGGCGATACGCTCTTTGACCTCTCGATGCTCTACCTCGAGGACGCCTACCTCTGGCCCCGGCTCTGGTCCTACAACCCGCAGGTCACCAACCCACACTGGATCTACCCGGGCGACAGCATCTTCCTGCGGCCCGAGGTGGTAGCGTCGGCTGCGGAGGTCGCCGCCGAAAAGGCTGCCGTAAAGTTCCAACAGAATGTCGGGAAGTTCTATCCGATGGCCGGCTTCTGGACCGGCTCAGAGCTCCAAGAACTGGGCAAGATCAAGTATGCCCGCACGGGTCGCGAGCTCCTGCAGCCTGAGGATGAGGTCTACCTCGAGTTTGTCGACCCCGATCAGATTGTGGTTGGTCAAGAGTATGCCATCAACCGGGTCGTGAACCGCATTGTTGATGATGCCACCGAGGAGCTGATCGCCGTCGAATATGAAGTCATCGGCCGTATCGCCGTGCGCCAGCGCCACGATGACACCGCGCTTGTCACGGGCGTGATCAGCCAGCTCTGGAATGTCATTCGTCGCGGCGACATCCTCTTCGTCAACCAGCCGCAGCTGCTGCTTGTGGAGCCCAAGTCCAACACGGTCGACTACGAAGCCGAGATCATTGGCACTTCGTCCAACCGAGCCATTCTGCACGAGCAGGACTACATCTTTGTCAACGCTGGATGGGATGACGGCATCCGTCCGGGCAATCGCCTTGCCATCTGGGATCGCCAGGACGAGGCCGCGCAGATTCAGGCCTCGCTCGACGGCAACATCGACTACGAGAGCGTCCGCGACGAGCTCCCCTGGCAGCGCTACGGCGAGGCCATGGTGGTCTATGCGACCGCGACCTACGCCACAGCCGTCATCCACCGCGCAGGCGCCCATGAGATTGGTGCCGGCATGCGGGTGACCTTCCGGAACGGCTACTGAGTTCCGGCGTCTGCGCCGCCCTCTGAGCGGCGAGGGCGAGCGGCGAGGGCGAAGAGGTCGATGCGGCTGCTTCCGCTCGCCAGCGTGTGGTTTCGAAAGACCTCCAGCATGGCCCGTTCGGCGGCCTGCCAGACATCGCGCATCTCGCAGGCTGGCGACTTGGAGCACCCTTCGCCGTGCTCGGAGCACTGGTTGAGTGCCACACGGCCGTCGACGGCCTCGATGACCTCCAGAAAGGTGACCGAGCCCGGCTCACGCGCAAGCCAGAAGCCGCCTGAACTTCCGCGTGAACTCTCAATGATCCCTGCATCGACGAGGGTGCGCAGAATCTTCGCGAGAAAATCTTTGGGAATTCCCTGCTGCTCGCCAATCTCCCGAAAACTCATCGAGACACCAGGCTCCTGCGCCGCAAGATGCAGCGCGGCCCGCAAGGCATACTCCACGCGTCGAGATATCTGCAGCAAGGTTCCGCTCCTGCCAGTGAGGTGCAGTCTGCTAGGTCGTGCGCCGTGGGCGGTCAAGCAGGGCGAAATTGGGTGGCAGGATAGGGCATGACACCGGCGACGCAGGTAGGCTAACGGAACGAGCAACGGAGTTCCGGCATGACTGACAAGGCGCGGCACAAGACTCTCGAGACCTCCGAGGTCCGAGCTTCGCTGGGCGCCCGCTCGGCGCGCGGAGGCCTGGTCACCGTGGTGGCGCAGGTCTATTCGCTGCTCCTCAAACTGGCTGTCGGTGCGGTGCTTGGCCGACTGCTCGCGCCCGAAGAGTTCGGTCTGCTGGCCGTAGGCATGCTCGTGTCTGACGCGGCGGTCATCCTGCGCGACTTCGGACTCTCCACCTCCATCATCCAGCGAGAGTCGCTCACCAACGAGCAGCTCGACAGGCTCTTCGTCTGGAGTCTGCTGCTTTCGCTGCTCACGGGCGGAGCGATTGCCTTGACCGGAGAGCCGCTCGCGCTCTTCTTTGGAGAGCCGCGCCTCACCATCATCACCCCCTGGCTCGGGCTCACCATGTTCATCGCAGGGCTCGGCATCGTCCCGCTGAACCTCCTCAAACGCCAGCTGAAACTCGACCTCGTAGGCGCCAACACGGTCATCAGCGCCACGATTGGTGCCACGTTCGCGATTGCGTTGGCCTTCGCCGGCTGGGGCGTGAAGGCGCTCATCGCACAGGCGCTGATCGCGACAAGTGTCTCGACGCTCATCGCTTGGTGGAACGCCGGCTGGCACCCCACAGGGATAGGCCGCAAGGCGGAGATGAAGAGCATCTTCACGCAGAGCGCAGGGGCCGGCGGCGCCCACTTCCTCAACTACGCGGCGCGGAACCTCGACAACGTCATCGTGGGTCGGCTGGTCGGGATGGGGCCGCTTGGCCACTACACGCGCGCCTACCAGTTCACGCTCGTGCCGCCGCAGTTTGTGCAGGCGATCTCAGCCGTGGCGGTGCCGGCGCTCTCCCGTCTGCAACAGGAGCCCGCCCGGTTTCGAGACGCATTCATGTCGATGCACAGGGCGGTGATGTTCCTAACACTGCCGCCCCTGGTCGCCATGGTCGCACTTGGGCCGGAGATCACGCTGACACTTCTGGGGCCCAACTGGGGCGCGGCTGGCGAGCTCCTCCGCGTGCTGGGGCTGGGAGCGCTGGTGCTCAGCACGGGAACCGCGGTCGGTTGGACCGTCGCGGCGCTCGGGCAGACGGGCAGACAATTTGTCTCGAATCTTGTTTCGATGATCTTGATGTTATTGAGTTATCTCATTGGAAGTCAGTGGGGCGCGATGGGGGTTGCCTGGGGCGGCCTCGTTGGCGCGGTCGCCGCGCGCGCCTTCGGCATGCACTACGGCCTGGCGAAGAGTCCGATCCGACCGGCCGACATTTCGGCGACCATGGCACGCAGTCTGATGGCTTCTGCGGCCGCTGGCGTTGCGGGGTTTGCCGCCGTGACGCTCGTGAGCGGGCAAGAGGCGGTGCTAAGGCTCTGCGTGGGAAGCGCGGTCTTCCTTGCAGGCTGGGCCGGCGTTTGGCTCGTCTTGCCGGGCGGACGCGCCGAGGTGTTTGGCATGTTCGCGCTGCTCAAGCGGGTTCGAGCGGGCAAGGCGACTGGCTGAGCACCCCGTTCAGAGCGCCGCTTCGAATCAAGCATCTGTATGACTTAGCAGGGGCCGAGAATCGGCACGAGCGGATGCCTAAGGAACCAGCTCGTTGGAGGGGGGAAGTTTCGGTCTGAACAGCGCGGTCCGCATGGACGCCATGCTGAGAAGGTCGCGGAAGGGTTTGCGAAGCAGGTTCAGCGCTTCTTTGAGACGGGCGTTCCTAACTCGGTTGCGGCTGCAGCACAGTGTGAGCGGGCGACCGGGCAGGAAGGGCTAGGTTTGGGCTGAGATTGCGGGAGAGAGGGTTGGGCGGTCCTGGAGGTGTCCGGCTATGGCAGAAGCGGAACACAGATAACCGAGTTTACATAATGCATCTTATCGGACATTCAGACAGGGAGCGGGTGGGGCGGTTCTGGCCAGAAACATCCGCCTATCAACATGTTGAAGCCGCCGCGCCGGACATACCCCAGGCAACTTCTCAACGATGCGCAGTGCCAAGCGCTGCACACCGAACATCCGCCTCGTGAACCAAGGAGGCCCCGCGCTGCACCCTCGCGGATTCCACTAGCGACCGAACAGCTTCTTCAAGAAGCCGCCGCCACCTTCGGCCGGAGCCTTTGACTGTCGCATCTGAACGACCCGCAGCGACGACGCTGCCTCAGCGAGCGCCGGAGTCGCTTCGAGCGCTGCCTGATAGGCTAAGACAGCCTCTGCCTTCCGCCCTTCGTTCCGCGCAATATGGCCCAGATAGAGATGGGCGAATCCCATCTTGGGTGCCTGCTCGAGCAGCTGTCGGAGTTCCTGGATGAGTCCGCCCGTCGCGACCGCGCCGCCCTTGGCCATCGCCAGCGTGTAGTCGGCAAAGAGCAGATGGGCCCGCGCCTCGAGGTTCCCCTCCTGAAGCCGCACAGACTCAAGCAGCCGCTCGCGTGCCGCCTCCGTCCGGCCCTGCTCAAGCAGTCGCCGGCCCTGACGAGAGGCCTCCTCCGAGGCGAAGGAGTCACGGATATCGGGCGAGACCCCGCGCGCTGCCAGCGCCCGTTTGGCGTTGTATTCAGCGCGCTTCTTAGGGTCGCCAAGCTCGTTATGAATCCGCGAGACCTCGGCGAAGGCCTTGGACATCCGCGGGCGCAAGTCGCCTAAGTCGACGCCGCCATAGGAGTCTACATGGAGCTTCTTCGCGATCCCGAAGAAGGCCCGCTTGAGTGCGACCTCGTCCGAGCCCTCGGCGACGCCGAGCACCTCGTAGTAGTTGCCGCCCGCAAGCCTGCCCTCGATGGCGCTCAGCTCGGATCTGATGACTTCAATCTTCATGATGATAGTGGCGGTGGAGGGACTTGAACCCCCGACACGACGGATATGAGCCGTCTGCTCTGACCACCTGAGCTACACCGCCGGGTGCGAGACTCCTCGCCAAGTGGAGGGCCGTCTCCTAGTCGGAGACTACTCGCTGTCAAGACTTGAGGCGGTTTCGGGCGTCGGAGCGAGCTCAATCTCGAGCCCTGCCTGGTCGGGCGCCGGCAGTGCGGCACGGAGCGCCTCGGAGCCGAGGAAGCTGCCCTTGATCCACCATGTCGGCGTGTTGACCACCAGCGCGCCCACCGCCATGCGGCGGCCATCGCGGTCGCCGATGCCGACGAACCAGCTGTAGGTCAGGAAGGGGTTGGGTTCGGTTCCGTCGGCGTTGCGGTTGGAGAGGGTGCCCGTCTTGCCCCAAGCGCGAACGGCGGGAGGAAACTTGGCGTTGCCGGCAAAGTAGTTGCGCGCGGTGCCCGTGGTGCAGGTTGTTGAAGTCGCATCGAGCAACTGGGACGCAACTTCCGGAGACACAGGCGTTTTCCAGACCTTCGGTTCAAGACGATAGACCTCTTTTCCTGCTGTGTCCTCCATGCGGTCAACCAGCGACGGCACCATCATCATCCCCTCGTTCGCGATCGCAGCCTGGATCATCGCGCCATGCAGCGGCGACATCCGGGTGTGCCGGAAGCCTGCGGCACTCCGCGCAAACTCCACATCGTCGTCCTGCGGGATGGCAGCCGTCGACTTCTCCACCTTCATCTCAAAGGGGATAGGCTGGTCGAAGCCAAAGAGCGACGCGACCGCATCCAGCCCCTGTGGGGTGAGGTTGTCGTGCGCCAGTCGGCCGAAGACGATGTTGGCCGAGTGGGCCATGGCGTCCGTGAGCGTCCGGCAGAGGGTGTCGCGCGTGGCGTTGAAGGTGAGCGACTCGCGCCCGAAGCCGCTCCCGCCGCCCGCGTAACAGGTCTCCTGCGTCGTCGTGACCTTGCCCGTCTCCAGCAGCGCGGCGCCCGTGATGACCTTGAAGGTGGAGGCCGCAAAGGCGGTTGCCCGACTCGCCAGCCCGCTGCCCACCAAGCTGCCCGTGCTGTCGTCAACCATTGCGAGCACCCGCCCGGTCTTCGGCTCGATGACGACGATGGCCTCTCCAGGCTCCTTATACTGCGCCAAGACCTTCTCGAGATACTGCTGAATCCGAGGTTCGAGGGAGAGAACCGCAAGGCGCCCGCCCGCGACGGAGGCGACATACTTGCCCCTCTTGTCGTCAAAGCGGATCTGCTCCCGCTTGATCTCCACATCGGCCAGGCCGTGCTCGGTCCACGGCATCTTCGGCAGGGCTGCTACGCTCTTGTCTGCGGCAGCCTGCATCCTCACCCGCGCGACGGTGATGGTGGAGGCAACCTCGAACGGGGTCGGCGGAGGGCGCAGGTCGGAAAGTTCAGCACCGGCCGGCGGATAGACTGCGTCTGCCCCCGGCTCCACGAGGCCCGGCAGGGTCTGACTCAGGAGCATGCTCGCAGAGAGCAACACTGCAACGCCAAGCGCGGCGCCGGCAGCCGCGGGGCGTTGAAGGAGCGCAGGAATGGAGGCGATGGGATCAGACATGGCAGACCTTCGGCAAGCGCGAGAAGCAGGCTCTTTCTGGAACGGCCAGCGATCGAAGTCAAACTTCGGGCGGCCGATTCTTGAGGGCGTGGTGCGAGGTCGGTAAGGCCGCGCTCTATGCCTGATCTCGACCTCATCGAACACTACGATTACGCCCTACCAGATTCGGCGATCGCGCTGCACCCGGCGGTGCCTCGGAGCAGCTCGCGGATGCTTGTCATGGACCCTGCCCAAGGCATGGTTGTCGACAGGAAGATGGTCGCCTTTCCGGACCAGTTGAGAGCCGGCGACCTGCTTGTCTTCAACGAGACCCGTGTTATCCCGAGTCGGCTCCGGCTGCGCCGTCAGACAGGCGCGCAGCTCGAGACCTTGGTTATCGGCTTTGGCAGCGAGGGCTGCTGGGATACTGCCGCCGGCGACCCACTCTGCCTGCTCCGAGGCGCTGCCTCTGTCCGGCCCGGAGAGGCGCTGATATTGGACGACGGCTCTACAGCGACGCTCGTTGCCCGGGCCGAACATGGCGCTGTTTCGCTGCGCTTTGAGCGCCCTGCCTTCGAACTCTTCGCCGAACTCGGACTGCCGCCCCTGCCTCCCTATATCCGTGCCGGTCGACGGGCTGGCGGACTGCTCGAGACCAACGACGACGACCGCGCAAGTTACCAGACAACCTTCGCCGCTGACGATGGCGCGGTTGCAGCGCCGACGGCTGGTCTTCACTTCGACGCGTCGCTGCTCGCTGCGGTGGCGGAACGCGGTGTGCTTCGGGCTGTGGTACGGCTCCACGTCGGCATCGGCACCTTCCGGCCCGTCGAGTCGGAGCGTCTCTCGGCCCACACCATGCATTCAGAGCGCTACGAACTGCCGGAGGAGACGGTCTCCGCCATCGCCGAAACGCGGGCCAGCGGCGGTCGCGTGGTCGCGGTGGGGACAACGGTCGTCCGGACGCTGGAGTCCCACTTCGGCCCCTCGCGTGGTCCGCTGCGCGGGAGTACCGACATTCTCATCCGGCCAGGCTACAAGTTCGCGGCGGTCGACGCCCTGCTAACCAACTTCCACCAGCCGCGCTCCACGCTGCTCGCGCTGGTGTCGGCCTTTGCGGGTTACGACCTCGTCCGCCGCGGCTACGCGCTGGCGCTCGCGAGTGACTACCGATTTCTCTCCTACGGCGACGCCATGTTCATCGCCAACCGCGCCGAGCCTGCATGACGATTGAGCGCAACAAACTGGGCTTCGCGCTCGACGGCCTCGACAGCACCACCATGGCACGGGCCGCCACCATCACGCTGGCCCGCGGGACCATCCAGACCCCCATCTTCATGCCGGTCGGTACCGTCGGCACGGTCAAGGGCCTTACGCCACACGAGCTCGAAGATGCCGGCGTCCAGATTCTGCTCGGCAACACCTACCACCTCTTTTTGCGACCCGGCACCGAGGTGCTGCAGCGTCATGGCGACCTCCACCAGTTCATGGGCTGGGACCGCCCCATCCTCACCGACTCGGGGGGCTACCAGTTCTTCAGTCTGAGCCGGCTCTGCAAGTACAGCGACGAGGGCGTGGTCTTCAGCAGCCATCTTGACGGCAGCCGGCACAACTTTACGCCCGAGCGGGTGATGCAGATCCAGGAGGCCATCGGCTCCGACATCCACATGCAGCTCGACCAGTGCCCTGCCCTGCCTGCGACGAAGGATGTGTTACGCGGAGCGATGCGCCGCTCGGCGGCCTGGGCGATGCGGTCGCGGGTTGCCGCAGCGGAGCAGAGGGGAGCCCTGTTTGCGATCATCCAAGGCGGCACCGATTTGGCACTCCGTCAGGAGCACTGCGAACTTCTCGCCGGTGAGGACTTTGCCGGGTTTGCGCTCGGAGGTCTGGCAGTCGGAGAGGCACCATCCGAGATGTATGATGTCATCGAGGCGACGACGCCCCATCTGCCGACCGACCGACCCCGTTACCTGATGGGGGTTGGCACGCCGCGCGACATCCTCGAGGCCATCGGCCGCGGGGTCGACATGTTCGACTGCGTCATGCCGACCCGGAACGCCCGCAACGGCGGCCTGTTCACGCATGGCGGCAAGCTCAACCTGCGCAACGCGCGACACCTGCAAGACAGCGCTCCGCCCGACAGCCTGTGCGGCTGCTACACCTGCCGGAACTACTCCCGGGGCTACCTCGCCCACCTCTTCCGTGCCCAAGAGATGCTGGGGCCGCGGCTCGCGACGATTCACAATGTGGCCTACTACCTCTCGCTCGTGACGGGCGCGCGGGAGGCAATCCTTGCCGGTCGGTTTGGGGCCTATCGGGCGGCCTGCATCGAGGGCTGGTCGGCGGGCGAGCAGGAAAGGCCTTCAGCGGGGTAAAGTGTTGACCCCGTCGCCCTAACTTTGGTAGTCACCCGCACCCATTTGCCTCTCATTTGCCGAATCGTCGGCACCGGGAGGCGTTTCCGGCCTTCATGACCCAACTCTCGCCCCTCATTTTGGCGCAGGCCCAGCCCGCCTGGTTCAGCTCCGTCATCATGCTCGCGCCGATGATTGTGCTGTTCTACTTCCTCATCATCCGTCCGCAGCAGAAGCATGCGAAAGAGTTGGAGAATTTCCGTTCTTCGCTCAAGATCGGCGATGCGGTCGTGACGATTGGCGGGGTGCATGGTTCGGTCACCGAGGTGGCCTCAGATGCCATCACGGTCGAGGTCGCCAAGGGCGTCCGCATGAAGTTCGAGCGGGCAGCCATCGCCCGCATGCAGCGGCCGACCTCGGAAGTAGCCGCATCGTAGTTCACTTGTTTTTGAACATCCTGCGGTCGTAACGCAGGGTTGGAGCTGTCGCATCATGTCATCAGGTTGGAAATTCAGATTCGGCATGGCGCTCGCGATCACCATCGTGAGCATCCTTGCCCTCATCCCGTCTCTCTTCGTGAAGGACACAAACGCCCCAGAGTGGGCCAAGTGGCTGAGCGGAGAGGTCAGCGCCCGCATCACGCCGGGCCTCGACCTTCAAGGCGGCCTTCATCTGCAGTATCAGGTGGATATCGAGAAGGCGATCAGCGACAAGCTGGACCGCTACGCCGACCAGCTCCGCCGCAGTGCAAAGAAGGCCCACCCCGGCACGCCGCTCAAGGTGGCGCGTATCGAGGGGCAGGCTGCGCTCGAGGCATCCGCGGAGGGCGTCGATGTGAACACGCTCCTCGAAGCGGACGAGCTCTCCCTGCTGCATCTCACCAAGGTTGCCGAGGGCACCAAGGTGAAGCTGTCGCTCGATGCCGTCTATGTGGAGCAGACCCGCAGCTACGCGCTGAACCAGGCAATCGAGACCATCCGGAAGCGCATCGATGCACTCGGTGTTGCCGAGCCGAGCATCTCGCGCCGCGGCGACGCCGACATCATCGTGCAGCTGCCGGGCCTCTCGGAGGAGCAGTTCGCGTCGACCAAGGAGCTCATCGGCCAGACGGCGCAGCTTGAGTTCCGCATGGTGGCCGACGAGGACGACTCCTTCTTTGCGGGCGCGCAGGTCGTCGAGACCGAGGGCGTGACCAACGCCGGTGGCCGCCCCGCCAGCGCCGACCTTCAGAAGCTCAAGGCGGCCGTTGCCGCGCTCACCCCGCCCGAAGGCACGGTCATCCGCTACATCAAAGATGAGGAGTTCAACCGGGCCACGCAGAAGATGGAGCTCAAGCGTTACCGGGCCATGCTGCTCAAGGCCGAGGTGCCGCTCACGGGCGAGTACATCACCGACGCCCGCGTCATGCCCGACCCGCAGACCAACCAGCCCTTCGTCTCGCTCACGCTTGACGGCCAGGGCGCAAAGCTCTTCGGCGACCTCACCGCCGCCAACGTTGGCAAGAACATGGCCATCGTCCTCGACGAGGTCATCTCCTCCGCGCCCCGCATCAACGACCGGATCCCGGGCGGCCGTGTCTCCATCACCATGGGTGGCGGCGCCAACTTCCAGGCCGTCGCAGGTGAGGCGCAGGAGCTCGCCATCGTGCTCCGCAACGGCGCCCTCCCCGCCCCCATCGAGAAGCAGTTTGAGACGCAGGTCGGCCCCTCGCTCGGAGCCGAGTCCATCAAGGCCGGCAGCCTAGCGCTCGTCATCAGCCTCCTGCTGGTTGGCGCCTACATGATCTGGCTCTACCGTGTGTCGGGTGTTGTCGCGACGGGCATCGTTATGCTTATCGTCCTCTTCATCCTCGCGACGATGGCGGCGCTCCACGCGACGCTCACGCTCCCCGGTATCGCCGGCATCACGCTGACCATCGGTCAGGCGGTCGACGCCAACGTCCTTATCTACGAGCGCATCAAAGAAGAGCTCGCCGCGGGCAAGTCGGTACAGGCATCGGTCACGGCAGGTTTCGACCGCGCCATGTCGGCCATCATCGACGGCAACGTCACCACCGCCATCGCCGGTATTGTCATGCTCCAGTACGGCTCGGGCCCCATCAAGGGTTTCGCGGTCACGCTCCTCATCGGCATCGCCGCCACCCTCTACGCCGCCGTGTCGATCAGCAAGCTCTACTTTGAGTACCTCATCGAGCGCCGCCGCGTCACCTCGCTGAGCATCTAACCATGGCCAACATGCAACGCTTCCAATTTGATTTCATGAAGTATCGCGCCGGCTTCGGCTGGCTGTCGATCATCACCACGATCGTTTCGATCGTGCTCATTCTGGCTCCCGGCCTGAAGTACGGCATCGACTTCGCTGGTGGCACCAACAT
>CANMDT010000073.1 GCA_947496715.1 Myxococcales bacterium | reverse complement strand
GGGCGGTCGCGGCGGCACGGGCGGCGACGGCGGCGCTGGCGGAACCGGTGGCGCTGGCGCTGGCGGCAACAGCGCCGCGGTGGTCATTGTGCGGGGCGGCGACGCCAACTTCGCAGACAACCTGCTTCTGCCCGGCATCAGCGGCGCAGGCGGCTTCGGTCCCGCGGGCAATTCTGGCCAGGACGGTCAGAGCCTCGAGGTCAAGCGGTTCTAGGCCAGCAGCGGGGCCTCCGACGGAGGCCGCGACTCAGGCCGGAAGCGGGATGCGATAGAGGGCGTGGGCGTTGCGCCAGAGCTGGTCTTTCATCGCGCCGGCCTCTTCGCCCAGCGCCTTCTCGACCCAGCTGGCAACTTCGCGGACGCGGGCGGGCTCGTTGCGCCGGCCTCGGAAGGGGAGCGGCGCGAGGAAGGGGCTGTCGGTCTCGACGACGATGCGGTCGCGGGGTGTCTTTGCCAGAACCTCGCGCACATTCTCGCCGTTTTTGAAGCTCACGATGCCGGTGAAGCCCAGGTAGAAACCGAGGTCGAGCGCCAGCGAGGCCAGCTCCCATGATGAGGTGAAGCAGTGGACAACGCCTCCGACTTCGTGCGCCCGCGCGCTCTTGAGGATGCGCATGCAGTCTTCGTCGGAGGTCCGGTTGTGGATGACGATGGGCTTCTTGAGCGCGCGCGCGAGGTCGAGTTGGGCCTCGAAGATGCGGGCCTGCTGTTCGCGCGGGCTGTAGTTGTAGTGGTAATCGAGGCCGGCCTCGCCGATGGCGACGACGCGGGGATGGCTGGCCAACGAGGCGAGTTCGGCGAGCGTCTCGTCTGTGACGAGCGAGGCCTCGTGCGGGTGGAAGCCGACCGAGGCGAAGATGCATTCGTGCTGCTCCGCGAGCCGGATGGCGTGCCTGGCGGTATCGAGATCACCGGCAGCGCCGATTGCGGTCATGCGTGCAACGCCCGCCTCCTTCGCGCGGAGGATGACCTGGTCGAGTTCGCCGGGGTAGCGATGCTCGTCGAGGTGACAGTGGGTGTCGAAGAGGGGCGCCACGCGTGGTTAGCCTTCGCCGCCGCCACCGGAGGCCGGCGGAGCACCGCCCTCGCCGCCACCACCGCCACCGCCGCGACGCCTGCGCCTGCGCTTGCGGCGAGCCGCCATCTCTTCGGAGCCCGCGGCGCCGGCACTCAGCAGATCATCCGAGGCGTCGTCGCCAGGCTCATCGCCCTCGGCATGCTGGTTGGGGAAGATGGATTCGGGGCGCGGCGGGCGGACTCCGCCTTCTGGGAGCGGAGGGCGGGAGCCGCCTTCGGGCAACGGCGGACGAGGCTGGCCGGGCTGGCCCTGCGGACGACCATCGCGACGCTCGCCGGGCTGACCGCCCTGTGCCTGCGGGCGACCATCGCGACGCTCGCCGGGCTGACTGGGCTGACCGCCCTGCCCCTGCGGACGACCATCGCGCCGCTGGCCCGGCTGACTGGGCTGACCCTGCTGGCGACCATCACGCCGCTCACCGGGCTGACCGGGCTGCGCCGGAGCACGACCATCGCGGCGCTCTCCGCCCTGCTGCCTGCCGGGCGCCTGACCCTGCGGGCGACCATCGCGGCGCTGCACGCCCTCGCCACGGGGGGCGCGGTCGGGCTGGCTGGCCTTGGAGAGCATCTCCTCGGCGCCCGCGTTGGTGGTGTCGGACCAGAGATAGCCCTCTACGTCTGCTGCGCGGCTGCGCTCGCCGCCTGCGCCATCGCTGGTGCCCGAGCCGAGTCCGCGGCTGGCGCGGCGCCGGTTGAGGACCTGCATCTCGCGTGAGGTGCCGGCGGCGATTTCTTCCGCGGTGAGCTGGCGGCCGAGCAGGACGAGGTCTGCGACAGCAAACCAGGCAGAGCCCTCGCCTGCGAGCCGGACGCGGCCGCGCTGCGAGATGAGGTCGAACTCCTTGAGTTCGCCGGGGCCCTGGGGCGTGAGCACGCCCGTGCCGTTCTTGGGCGCGTAGCGCTTGAGCTCTTTGTAGGCGTCGGCTTCGTAGATGAGGCAGCACTTGAGGCGGCCGCACATGCCGGTGATGCGCTGCTGATGAATCGCCAGGCCCTGCTGCTTGGCGTACTTCATGCTGATGGACTCGAAGCTGCGCAGGAAGCTGCTGCAGCAGAGTTCGTTGCCGCAGGGGCCGATGCCACCGACCATGCCAGCGCCTTCGCGGAGGCCCACCTGGCGGAGCTCCACGCGGGAGTTCAGTGTGTTGGCGAGGTCCCGGGCGAAATGGCGGAGGTCGATGCGCTCATCGTTGGCGTAGTAGACATAGACGCGGCTGCGATCGTGTGTGTAGTCCAGCGTCACGAACTTGATGTCGACGCGCTTGCTGCGGGCGAGCATGACGGCGCGGCGCAGGCCTTCGCGGGTCAGAGCGGGCTGTTCGGCATGGTTGGCGCGGTCTTCGTCGGTGGCAATGCGTAGGGCGCGGCGACTGTCTTGCGCAGGGATGAGGCGGCGCTCTGCGTAGCCTTCCGCTTGGGCTGCGAAGAGGCCTCGCTCGTTCTCGATGATGAGCAGTTCGCCGGGTCGGACGCGCAGATCGCCCGCCTCGACCGAGGAGCGATAGTGGGTGCCTGGCATCCGTACATCGACGATGTTTGCGAGGCGCCGCTTGCCGGCGAAGGGTCGGCCCAACGGTTGGTCGAGTTCCGAGAGTGAATCAATGGCTTCGAACGCTTCCATGGTTTGGAAGTTAGACCGAATCACGCCGGAGTGCCAGCATTAGGTTCTCAACGACCATGCGCGGGTTGACGTTGCCGAGCAGCTCGCGCTCCGCCTGTTCAATCTGGTCGATGACGTGGAGCCATGCCTGCAGCGGGCGGCCCGCCGACCAAGGGTCGATGAGCGGCGCGAGGTCGAGGTGGAGCCGACGTTCGGGGAGCCCCGCACGCAGCACCATGGCGTCGCGGACGAGGGCTCGGACGAGGTCGAGCATGGGCCTGACCGCATCTTTGTCCTTGGTCCAGGCTTCGGCGAGCGCGATGAGTTCGGCCATGCTGGTCTCGTCGAGCGTGGTGATGGCGCGGGCAATCTCGTCGCGGTTTGCGTAGGCCGAGGTCTCGCGGACGGCGTTTGCGCGGGTGATGCTGCCGCCCGAGAGCCGGGCCGCGCCGGCGGCTGCGGTTGCTTCGACACCGGCGGCGACAAGGACGCGGGCGACAACGGCGTCGGCCAGCGGTGCGAAGGCGACGCGAAGACAGCGGGAGCGGATGGTGCTGAGCAGGCGGTGCGGCTGCGCAGTGAGGAGGATGAAGTGGGTCTCGCCCGTCGGCTCCTCGAGGGTCTTGAGGAGGGCGTTGGCGGCCTCGTCGCGGAGGAGGTCGACCGCGTCGAGGATAATGAAGCGGGCACCGGCCTCGGCGGGGCGATACTTGGTGACGGAGATGGTCTCGCGCACCTGCTCAATCTTGTAGTTGCGGCCGTCGGGCGCCTGCTGAACGAAGTCGGGATGGGTGCCTGCGAGCACGCGCCGGCAGGGGCCGCAGATTCCGCAGGCTTCGTGAAGCGTGGGGTCGAGGCGGAGCGGCTGCGGCGAGGAGCAGAAGGTGGAGGCGGCGAGGGCGCGGGCCACCTGGCGCTTTCCGACGCCGTCGGGGCCGACGAAGAGCAGGCCGTGGTGGAGCTTCTTGCGGGCCGCGGCGCCGACGAGGGCGACGATGGCGCGGTCTTGGCCCTCGATGCAGCTGAAAGAGAGTGGGTTCAAGCGGCAGGTTCCGGCAGAGTCAGAGCGTGTAGGCGACGAAGACGGTCGCCTCGCCACGCTGAAGACGCAGCCTGACGAGGCTACCACGCGCCGCGCCGGCTGTCGCGCGCTCAAAGTCGGCAGGCGAGTTGACCTCGTTGCGGCCCACCTGCCGGATGAGGTCTCCGACCTGGATTCCACCGCGCGCAGCGCCAGAGGCTGCGTCGATGGCGACGACGAGGACGCCGGAGAGTTCGGCAGAGAGGCCGAATCGCTCGCGGAGCGCTGCGGTGAGCGGCGCAACGGTCAGTCCGGCGCCGGTTACAGCGCCCGCAGCCTGGGCCTCGCGCGGCTCGGGGCCGGCCTGCGCGGCCGCGCCGGGCAGCCGGCCAAAGTGGACCTTCTTCTTGATGAGTTTTCCGTCGCGCCAGATCTCGACGGTGCGGTCCGCACCGACCCCGGCCGTAGAGGCGAGCCAGCGGAGTTCGGCGGAGTCTTTGATCTCCTCACCCTCGATTCTCAGGACCAGGTCACCGGGTTCGATGCCGGCCTCGGCGGCGGGGCCGCCCGGAACGACGTCGGCGATGAGGGCGCCGCGGGCGTCGTCGCGCTGCATGCTCTTGGCGAGTTCATCGGTCATGTCTTGCACGCGGACGCCGAGCCAGGAGCGCTCCACCGTGCCGCTACGGAGCTGGGGGAGCAGGGTCTTGGCGACGTTGATGGGGATGGCGAAGCCGATGGTGTTGGCGCGTGCGACGGCGGAGTTCACGCCGATGACATTGCCGTAGATATCCAGCAGGGGGCCGCCGCTGTTGCCGGGGTTGATGGAGGCATCGGTCTGGATGAAGTCCTCGTAGAGTTCGCGACCGTCGGGATGGACATCGCGCCGGCCTGTGGCGGAGACGATGCCTGCGGTGACCGACTGCGAGAGGCCGAGCGGGTTGCCGATGGCGAGGACCCAGTCGCCGGGTCGGACCTGGTCGGAGTCGGCAAGCCTTACGAAGGGAAGCTTGGTGGGGGCATCGACCTTGAGCAGGGCGAGGTCGGTGCGCTCATCGGAGCCGACGACGCGGGCGGGAAAGGTCTTGTTGTCGTCGGTCACGACCTCGATGGTGGTGGCGTTCTCGATGACGTGAAAGTTGGTGATGGCGTAGCCCTCTGCGTTGATGAAGAAGCCGGCGCCCTGCCCATCAACCTGCGGTCCCATACCGAATGGGCGGCGCGGCCCGGGCGTGGAGACATTGACCGAGAAGACGGCGGGCGAGGCCTGTGCGGCGAGCGTCCGGAAGGTGCCGAAGTTGAGGGGCTCGCTGGCGCGGGAGCCATCGGAGCGGCCGTCGCTCCAGAGCGCGTTTGACTCCGCCGCGATTGCCGAGAGGCCGGCTGCGAGCGAGACGCCGACGGCGGCGAGGATGATGAAAGTGAAGCGGAGTCGACGAAGCATGGGAGCCTCCTGGGCGTGACGGTCGGGCGATCGGCCGAGTATGATTCCACTTGTGCAGAGCAGTATTCCTGCACAGAAGAGAGAGGTCGGTCTGCTGGTCGGGCGCCTCCGCCCGCGGCCATCGTGACGCGTAAGTCTAAGGGAGAATTCATGCCAGAGACAGGAGATCGTGCGGTAGACCGCGAGCGGGTCATCGCGACTCTGGAGCAGCTAGGCAGGAGCCCGAGCCACGAGAGGATGCAGCAGGTGTTCGCCATCAGAGACATCCCGATGAAGCGGATCGGATGGATCGGGTTCGACATGGACTACACGCTGGCGATCTACCGGCGCGAGGAGCTGGACCGGCTGGTCCACGGGCTGGCGTTGGAGCGGCTGGTCGCGGTGCATGGGTATCCTGCCGAGATTCTGGAGATTCCCTTTCATCCGGGGTTCGCGATTCGTGGTCTGTGCGTGGACAAGTCGACCGGGCACCTCCTGAAGCTCAACGCCCACCGCCAGATCAAGAAGGCGTGGCACGGGCTACGGCCGCTCGAACAGGGTGAGATTGATGTCTACTGGCGCGAAGTCCTCCGACTCGACAGCCGGCGGTTCATGCGGCTCGACACGCTCTTCGACCTGCCTGAGGCCTACATCATCTGCGCGCTGATCGACTGGTTCGAGTCGCGCGCTCTGCCCTGCGACTTCCGCAAGATCTGCGACGATACGCGGGCCGCTGTCGACCTGTCGCATCAGGACAACAGCATCAAGCAGGCGGTGCTGGCCGACAAGGAGCGCTACCTCATCCCCGACCCGCAGCTGGCAGATACGCTGCGCTCGCTCCGCAACCGAGGGCGCCGCAAGCTCTTCTTGGTGACGAACTCGAACTTTGCCTACACCGACGGCCTGATGAGCTGGCTGGTGGGTGCAGAGCAGGACTGGACCTCCTTCTTCGACCTAGTGGTGGCGGCGGCCTCCAAGCCCCGCTTCTTCCGTGAGTCGCTCCCCGCACAGCGCCTGAACCGGGCGGGCGAGACCATCGAGCCGGTCGCGACGCGGTTCGAGCACAAGGGGCTCTACGAGGGCGGCAACGTGGAGATGATTGAGCAGTTCTTCGGCGATACGATGCTCGAGACGCTCTACATGGGCGACCACATTTACGGCGACATCATGGTCAGCAAGCGGGCGCGCGGCTGGCGGACGGTGATGATTGTGCCGGAGCTCGACGAGGAGCTGGACCGCAACTCGCAGGCGCCCTCGCGGTATGCGGACTGGGATCGGCTCGACCGTGAGCTCGACCTGCTCAACGACGAGATTGCCTTCGTGACCGATGCCCGCGAGTCGCTCGATGATGCGCTGGAGCAGGAGGGTGAGCGCGCTGTCGCTGAGCCGCTACGGCAGCAGGTGCACACGCTCCACGACGAACTGCTCGACCAGTCGCAGCGGCTCAAGGAGGCGCGGCGCAGGTTGATTCAGCGCATTCATGTACTGCAGTCGCAGGTTGACCAGAAGTTTCACCCGCACTGGGGGTCGGTCTTCGTGGAGGGCAACGACCGGACGCTCTTTGGCGACTCCATTGAGGAGCATGCCGACCTCTACACCAGCCGCGTGTCGAACTTCCTTGAGTATTCGACCGAGCACTACTTCAGAGCGGCACGCGTCGCCCCGCCTCACACCAACGATGCCAAGCCGAACCGGCCGAACCCGCAGGACTGAACATGCATAAAGATACACTCGCCATTCACGCTGGGCAGGAGCCCGACCCGACAACCGGCGCCATCATGACGCCCATTTTCCAGACCTCGACCTATGTGCAGTCGAGCCCCGGCGTCCACAAGGGCTACGAGTATTCGCGGACCCAGAACCCGACCCGCCACGCGCTGGAGGCCTGCATCGCTGCGGTCGAGAACGGCAAGCACGGCATCGCCTTTGCCTCGGGCTGCGCGACCACGGACGCTGTGCTCCACCTGCTGAGCGCAGGCGACCATGTGGTGGCCTGCGACGACCTCTACGGCGGCACCTACCGGCTCTTCACCAAGGTGCTCGCCCGCTTCGGCATCGAGTTCACCTTCGCCGACCTCTCCGACCCCGCCTCGCTCCGGCAGCACCTCCGGCCGAACACGAAGATGCTCTGGCTCGAGACGCCGACCAACCCCATGCTCAAGCTGGTCGACATCGCCGCGCTCTCCGAGATTGCCCACGCGGCCGGCGCGCTCGTGGTGGTGGACAACACCTTCATGTCGCCCATCTTTCAGACGCCGCTCGACCATGGCGCCGACATCGTCGTCCACTCCACGACGAAGTTCATCAACGGCCACTCCGACGTCGTCGGCGGCATCGCCGTGACCCGCGACGACGGCCTCGCGCAGCAACTCCACTTCCTGCAGAACTCCATCGGCGCCATCCCCGGCCCCATGGACTGTTTCCTCGTGCTCCGAGGCATCAAGACGCTCGGCGTCCGTATGCGCCAACACGCCGCCAACGCCGAGAAGGTGGTGGCGCTTCTCGAGGCCCATCCCGCGGTGGAGACGGTCACCTGGCCCTTCTCGCCGTCTCACCCGCAGTACGAACTGGCGAAGCGTCAGATGACGGGCGGCGGCGGCATGATCACCTGCGTCATGCGGGGCGGTCTCAAGGCGGCCACCACCCTGCTCGAGCAGACCCGGCTCTTCGCGCTCGCCGAGTCGCTCGGCGGCGTCGAGTCGCTCATCGAGCACCCGGCCGTGATGACCCATGCCTCCATCCCTGCCGACATCCGTGCGCAGCTTGGTATCAGCGACGGCCTCATCCGGCTCTCGGTCGGCATCGAAGACGCCGACGATCTGCTGGCCGACCTCACCCGCGCCCTCGACCTTGCGGCCGCGAGCGTAGCGTGAGGCTCGGTGCGCACGAGAGTGCGGCGGGCGCGCTCGCGACAGCCTTCGACCTGGCCCGGGAGGATGGCGCGGAGTCGCTTCAGATCTTCACGCGGAGCTCGCGCCAGTGGGCAGCCAAGCCGCTCGCGCAGGCCGACATCGATGGCTGGAAAGCCGCCTGGGCGCTGTCTGACATCGGCCCGAACGAGGTGATGATTCACACCAGCTACCTCATCAACCTCTGCGCGCCGGACGAGGAGAACCGGGTGAAGAGCATCGCCGCCTTCACCGACGAGATCGTGCGCAGCGAGCAGCTCGGCATCCGCTGGCTCAACACCCATCCTGGCGCGGTCAAAGAGCAGAGCGAGAGTTGGGGCTGCGTCGAAGTGGCCGCAACGGTGGACCGCTGCCTCGAGGCCTCAGGTGCAGTCAACACCATGGTCGTCATCGAGAACACGGCCGGCCAGGGTTCGAACATCGGCTACCGGTTTGAGCACCTGCGCGACATCATCGGCGCGTCGCGCTACCCCGACCGCATCGCCCTCTGCATCGACACCTGCCACGCCTTCGCCGGCGGCTACGACCTCGGCTCAGCCGAGGCCTGCGAAGAGATGCTGCAGCAGCTCAAGCAGACGGTTGGCTGGGACAAGGTCGCCGCCTTCCACCTCAACGGCTCGATGGGCGGGCTGGGCAACCGCAAAGACCGGCACGACCAGATTGGCGTCGGCGGCATCACGGCGGAGGCCTTCGCCCACCTCGTCAATCACCCCGCCTTTGAGAACACGCCGGCCATGCTGGAGACGCCGCCGCTGGAGTCGGGCGAGCGGAGCTTCCGCACCAACCTCGACCGGCTCAAGGCGATGCGTCGGCCTTCGTAGCGGGACGGCGGAACCACCAGATACCCAGCGCGATCAGCGAGAGCGAAATGGTCTGGCTCGTGGTGAGGAAGGAGGGGAGATCGTTGCGGATCGAGAGCGCCTCGCGGAGCCCGGGGCTGTCGATGCGGACGAGGTAGCCGCGGATGGTGTCGCCGCGGAAGATCTCGGTGACGACGCGGGCGGTGCCGTAGAGGATGGCCCAGAGGGCGAAGCGTCGGCCACCGGTGAGGTTGCGACCGAACGGCGTAGCGATGAGGAAGAGGCAGATGAGCAGCTCGGCGCCGCCATCGTAGAGCTGCGAGGGGTGGACGGCGAAGCTGTGGCCGAGCGTGGAGAGCTGCTCGCGACCGGCCTCGGAGGCATGGTTGTAGTGGTCGGCGAAGGCGGGGCTTGCGATGGGGTAGGAGATACCGATGGTGGAGGTGGTCATGGCGCCGTAGCAGCAGCCGGCGGCGATACAGCCGATGCGGCCGATGGCGTGGCCGATGGCGACGCCGGGGGCGACGGTGTCGCAGGCGGCGGCGAGCGAGTGGCCGCCGCGGCGTGCCCAGATTCCGCCTGCGATGAAGGAGCCGATGGAGCCGCCGAGGAAGACGTTGGGGCCGTGCCAGACCTGGAAGATGGCGCGGCACTCGAGGCTATCGCTGCCGAGCGTAGAGCAGGCGGAAAGGGCCGCGGGGAGCGTGGTCAGCCAGCCCAAGGCGCGGGCGCCAACGACACCGCCGACGAGCATCCAGAGGGCCAGGTCGATGACCTTGGCCGGTGGCGGTGCGCCGAGCGCGGCACGACTCCGTGCCTGCCAGAGCGACAGCAGCACGGCGGTACCGAAGCCGGCTGCGTAAAGGAATCCGTAGGTCGCGATGGAGAGCCCATCTTCGCCCAGATAGAGTTCGCCCTGTTGGAGGGTTCCGTAAAGGCGGCGGAGGCCGAAGCCGATGAGGCCAAGGGAGAGCGCCCAGCCTAGCGGGCTGACCTCGCCGGCACGGCTGCTGCGCCACTCGCTCTCGGCCTGCCAGACGCCGATGAGGAGGGCGATGGACCAGAGGATAACCTCAAAGGTCGGACCTGCCGCCTGGAAGCCGAGCAGGTCGAAGAGATCGGGCCACACGGGCGCCCTACCCTTCCCGCTCGCCGGAGGCCGGTTCCGACTTGTTTGTATCCTTGGCAGGCTCGGCCGCGGTGGTCCCCTCCGGAATGAGGTCCTTCACGAAGAGCGACTGGACGATCATGAGCGTGACGCCGCAGCTGATGCAGATGTCTGCCACATTGAAGGTGGGCCAGTGGTGGTCCCGCCCGCCCCAGGCGACATACCAGTCGATGAAGTCGACAACGTAGCCGAAGCGCATGCGGTCCACGAAGTTGCCGATGGCACCGGCGACAATGAAGGAGAGAGTTACGATGAGGAGGTACTGATCTTCGCGGAGCTTGCGAAAGATGCTCATAACGAAGCCCATCGCGACGATGCTGACGGTGACGAAGAAGGGGATGCGGAAGGACTCCGACTGCTTGGAGAACATGCCCCAGGCAGCGCCGAAGTTGCGTACGTAGATGTGGCGCCAGAAGCCGGGGATGACCTCGATTTCGCGGTAGCGGAACTGGAGCTTCTCGCCGCTCTTGAGTTCGCTGCTGGCGTTGAGCCGCTGCGGCTCGCGGCCGCCGTCGCCCAGCGCGAAGGTGTTCATGTAGAAGGTCGGGGCATCTTCGTCGGTGGCGGTGACGCCGAACTCCTCTGCGGCCCATGCCTCGAGCGTCTTGCCCTCTGCCTCGGCCGGGACGATTCGGACAAAGGTGTGGTCCCAGTAGGGGCTGGCGAGGTGGTCGATGGCGAGCTGCTTGGTGACCAAGTCGGCCGCGACGCCGAAGATCACGATGAGCAGCAGGATGATGTATTTCTTCTTCAAGGGAGACCCCTCAGGAGGCGAGAGCGTTAGGGCTCGGCGATAGGCGCCGGGATGAGTTCAGGGTGGGCTTCGACAACGTCGGCGCAGCGGCCGCAGAGGTCAGGGAACGCGGCGTGGCTGCCCACTGATTCCCGGTGGTTCCAACAACGGGCGCAGCGGCGGGTCGTGGCGGTGTCGACGGAGACGGCCCAGCTGCCAAGCGCCACTTTGACCTCCGAGACGATGAAGAGCTCGGCGAGCTCCTCGGCGCGGGCAGCGTAGGTGGCGGCCTCCTCGGCGGGGATGGTGAGTGTAACGACGGCCTCTTGGGAGGAGCCGATCTGGCCCGGCTCGCGCTCGCCCTTCTTCTTCGGGCGGCGGGCCTCAATCTGCTCCTGCACCTCGCCCCGCTTCTCGAGCAGCCGGATGAAGCCGGCGGGCACAACGGCGAGCGACGGGTCGGCTGCGGGGAAGTCGGCGAAGAAGACCGAATCCTGCTCGCCGGTGCGGCGCGGCATGGCTGCCCAGGCCTCCTCGGCGGTGAAGCTGAGGATGGGCGAGATGCCAACGACGAGGGCACGCAGCACCTCGTAGATGACGGCCTGCGAGGCGCGGCGCGCCGGGTCGGCGGGGTCGTTGCAGTAGAGGCGGTCTTTGAGGACGTCGAGGTAGACCGCGCTCAGCACGCCGCCGCAGAACTCCAGGGTGGCGTGGTAGGCTGCGTGGAACTCGTAGCTGTCGTAGGCCGTTCGGAGCTTGCCGATGTAGTCCTGCGTCTTGGCGAGCGCCCAGCGATCGAGGTCGGTGAGCGCGGCGGTTGCGAGGGGGTGCTCAGCGGCGTTGAAGTCGTGGAGGTTGCCCAGCAGGAAGCGGATGGTGTTGCGGATTTTGCGGTAGGACTCGCCCACCTGCTGGAGCAGACCGGCCGTGAGGACGACATCGTTGCGGTAGTCGACCGAGGCGACCCAGAGGCGAAGGATGTCGGCGCCCATGACATCGAGGATGCGCTCGAGCGGCTCAAAGTTGGGGCTCGACTTGGAGTACTTGCGGCCCGATTGGTCGACCACGAAGCCGTGCGTGAGCACCGCCTTGAAGGGGGCGCGGTCGTCGAGTGCAACCGAGGTGAGGAGCGAGGTGTGGAACCAGCCACGGTGCTGGTCGGAGCCCTCGAGGTAGAGGTCGGCCTGCTCGGTGATGCCCTCGCGGTCGCGGAGGACGGCGGCCCAGCTCACGCCAGAATCGAACCAGACATCGAGGATGTCCTCGACCTTCTCGAACTGCTCGGGCGCAGCGCTGCAGTGGGGACAGACGAAGCCGGCCGGGACCAGCTCCGCAGCCGAGCGCTCGAACCAGATATCGCAGCCGTCGGCAGCGGTCAGGTCGGCCACATGGTTGGCGACGAGGTGGCTCACAATCTCCTTTCCGCAGCCGCCGCACATGAAGGCCGGGATGGGGACGCCCCAGGAGCGCTGCCGCGAGATGCACCAGTCGGGGCGCGCCTCGATCATGCCGCGGATGCGGTTCTCGCCCCAGTGTGGGATCCAGGTGGTGGCGCCGATCTCGCGGAGGGCGCGGGTTCGGAGTTCACCGCGATCAACGCCGATGAACCACTGCTCCGTCGCGCGGAAGATGAGCGGCTTCTTGGTCCGCCAGCAGTGCGGGTAGCGGGGGATGTGATACTTCTCGCCGGCCTTGTTCAGCAGGCGGCCGCTCTCTTCGAGCCGGACCGAAATCAGCGGGTTGGCCTCGAAGACATGCTTGCCGACATAGTCGGGCACTTCGTCGGTATACTTGCCATACTTGTTGACGGGCGACAGCGGCGGCAGGCCGAAGCGGCGACCGGTCTGGAAGTCGTCTTCGCCATGGCCCGGCGCGGTGTGGACGCAGCCGGTGCCCTGCTCGAGCGTTACGTAGTCGGCCGGAAGCAGCACCGAGCCGCGGTCGATGAAGGGGTGGCGCGCCTCGTGCTTCGGGTGGGGGCCTTCGAGCGTTCCGACCAGCTCCGCGCCCTTGAAGGTGTGGAGCGTCTCGAGCTCCGGCAGGCCGCAGGCGGCATACACAGCCGGCTTCAGGCCCGAGGCGACCACGATGGCGCTCGTCTCATTGAGCGCGAGCAGCTCGTAATCGAGGCCCGGGTTCAGGACGATGGCAAGGTTGGAGGGCAGCGTCCAAGGGGTGGTCGTCCAGATGACGACGTCGATGGCCCGGCCACCCGCCTTGCTGGCAAGCCACTCGGGGGCCGCGTCGAAGGCGAAGCGGACATAGACGCTCGGCGCGTCGTAGGCCTCATACTCGACCTCGGCCTCGGCGAGCGCCGTGACGGCAGCCCAGGACCAATGCACCGGCTTGAGCCCCTTGAAGACGTAGCCCTTCTCCATGAAGCGGCCGAGCTCACGGACGATCGAGGCCTCGTAGCCGTAGTCCATCGTCTTGTAGGGCCGCTCCCACTCGGCGAGGATGCTGAGCCGCTTGAACTGCTCCCGCTGGATGGCGATGTGCTTTTCGGCATAGGCGCGGCAGAGCTTGCGGAAGGCGACGGCGGAGAGTTCGCGCTTCTTGCCGCCGAGCTCTTCGTCCACCTTCTGCTCGATGGGCAGGCCGTGGCAGTCCCAGCCTGGCACGTTGGGCGACCAGTGACCCTGCAGGGTCTGATACTTGATGACGATGTCTTTGAGGACCTTGTTGAGCGCGTGACCGTGATGGATGCTGCCGTTGGCGTAGGGCGGGCCATCATGCAGGACGAACTTCTTCTTGGCCGCGCGGGCCTCGAGGAGCCGATGGTAGAGCCGGTCTGTCTCCCAGCGCTTCTGAAACTCCGGCTCGCGCTTGGCGAGGTCGGCCTTCATGGCAAAGTCGGTCTTGGGCAGAAGGATGCTGTCCTTCCAGGAGGCATTCGCGGTCATCGGAGGTCCGTCAATCGAAGAGGAACATGGAGCGGCAGTCTGCCACGAAAGTCGGCTGCCTGCAAAGGATGCGAGGGGCTGCAGGCCGAGGGATGGGGGACTGTCAGGGGCAGTCGGTGTAGGTGGGCGCGGTGCCGAAGCCGGCGTAGTCGTCGATGGCCGCGACCGAGTAGAAGTTCTCTAGCACGAAGGTGCCCGTGCCGGTGTAGGCGGCGACGTTGCAGCGCCGGAAGGTCAGGTTGGCCCACGGCGGCACAATATCGAGCGGCATGACGGCGCTCTCGCCGAAGGCGTCGAGGAGTTCGTCGGAGCCCGAGAAGCTGCCCGTGGCGTCGGTGTCGCGGTAGAGCAGGAGCCGGTCGTCGCCGTTGAAGTTGAGCGCGCCCGTGCTCTGGTTGCAGAAAGAGGCGGCGCCGAGCGTCAGCGAACTGTTGCAGACCACGTAGGTGCCATCTCCGGAGAGGGTTCCAGCGAGTGGAATGTTGGATGAGCAGGTGGTGGCCGCGTTGGTGATCATGTAGAGGTAGATGTTTGAGAGGTTTGTGGACGCGGTGTCGCAGTTGTGGAGTTCCACCGCCTTGTTGAGGCTGGTTCCCTCGAGGTATTCCGAGATACGCAGGCAGCCGCTCGTGGTCTGAACACTGATGGTGAGGGTGTCGGAGCTGGTGAGTCCGGCGGGGTCTCGCACAGTGAGGCGCACGACGTAGGTTCCGACGACATCGGCGTAGAAGGTTGGGTAGACCGAGGTCGTGCTGGAGAACCAGGCGAAGCTGCCGGAGGGCAGGCTGTCGAAGCTCCAGCTGTAGGTGAGGAGGTCGCCGTTCGGGTCATACGAGGCCGCTGCGTCGAGATAGACGGTGGTCGAGGGGGCCGCGACCGCGGGGCCGCCGGCAATGGCGACGGGGGCGCTGTTGAAGATGGTGGTTCGGATCGTAACGACCTGTGCGTCGGAGCCGCCGCGACCATCGGTGACGGTGAGCGAGAACTGGTAGCTGCCTGCCGCCGCAGGTGAAAAGCTGACACTCG
>CANMDT010000072.1 GCA_947496715.1 Myxococcales bacterium | reverse complement strand
CCTGTCGACGATGATGACCGTAAAGCCGGACTGTGCCGCGACCTGCGCGAACCCCGTCCCCATCTGACCGCCGCCGACCACGCCGACGCTCCGAATCTCGCTGCCCATCGCTGCTCCTTCACCGCCCCATGCGGAGATGGGGATTGCGCCGCGGCTCTAACATCGGCAAGTGCGGGTCACAAGGTGGACACCGAGCAGGTTCAGCCTGCAAGGGAGCGAACGATGAGCGCGAGACCCAACCATCGGCCCCCTGCAGGGCCCCGCAGAGCGGAGCATTCTGGGCAGCAGCTGCCCCTCGATGGCCGTGGACTCGCAGAGTTTGTGCTTCGGCTTACCCGTGCGATCGGCGCGGCGCCGGATGAGGCAGCGCCGACGATGGCGCGCCTGCTCCGCCAATCGGGCGGTATTGCGCAGGCGGACGCCTATTGGGCCCGCCTCTGGACCCGCGCCGCCCTCCGCCACTGGCTCGTTGCTGCGCAGAGCGGTGCACAGATTGCGGAGCGGGCGGTGCTGCGCGCCGCGCGCCTCGACATTGCGCTGCGAAGAATGCCCTACGAGGTGCCCTTCCTCTTCCTGGAGCAGCGGGCCTCTTTCACATCGGAGCGCGCAGCAGCTTGGCTGGCTGCGCCGCTGCCCGACCATCTGCGGTACGGTGTTGCAGCGGCTCTCTGGGAGCAGTTGCAGGAGAGCGAGCGGGAGGCCTTCTTCGGCGCATCGATGCTGGAGCCGCCGCTGACCGTTCGGCTGCAGCCAGGTTCGGAGGCGCAGGCCCGCGCGATCGCTTCGCTCGAGCGGGATGGCCTCCGAGCCACGCCCAACCGCTGGTCGGCGGCCGCCTTCGACCTCACGGGCCAGCGCCACCTCTTTGATACCGAGGGCTTCAGCAAGGGCTGGCTCGAAGTGCAGGATGCCTCCTCGCAGGCGCTCGCCGACGCCATCGGCGCGCTTGCGCCGCCGGAGGCCCGCCTGCTCGACCTCTGTGCCGGCCGCGGTGGCAAGAGCCTGGCGCTGGCTGCGGCCCGCCCGGACCTCCACATCGTTGCGACCGACCTCTCTGTTGGCCGGCTCTCCGAACTGCCGGCCCGCGCTGGCCGCGCCGGTGCCCGCCGTCTCGTAGTGCGTCCGGAGTTGGCCGCGCAGGGCCTCCGCGACATCCCACCCTTCGAACTCGTGCTCGCCGACGCCCCCTGCACAGGCGCAGGCACCCTGCGCCGCCACCCCGAACTCCGCCTCCGCGATGCCGCCGCCGCACTCCGCGACGCTGTCGCTGCGCAGCGCGAGGTGCTCCGCTCCGCCTGGCAGAAGACCGCGCCCGGCGGCCTGCTCATCTACGCCACCTGCTCCGTCCTCGCAGACGAAAACGAGGCGCAGGTGGATGCCTTTGTTGCTGCAACCCCCGATGCCCGCCTCGAGCCGCTGCTGCCGCAGGGTGCCCCCAACGCGACCCCATCCGGCGTACTCCGCTTCTGGCCGCAGCACCACGGGACCGACGGCTTCTTCGCTGCGGCCATCCGTCGGAGCCCCTAGCCCGTCTGCAGGCTCGACAGGTCGACCGCTGCCCAGTCGCTGAAGGCTCCAGCCGCCTCGTTCCATCGGGACCGTTCGAGCCGTACCAGCCCGTCTGCGCCGAGATGATACTGTACGATCTCGCCGCGCCGGTGGTCATGGTCGTCGCGCCGCGTCGTGCTCGAAGAGATGCCCGACACAACGCAGCTGCCATCCAGACGGACAACATGGGAGAGGTGGTTGTGGCCGTGCGCCAGCAGGACCGCGCCATGGCGGCCCGCAAAGTCGCGGAGGGCAGCGGCATCCCGGAGCTCGCGGTGATACTCGTTCCGCTTCCCCGGCGTCGGCGTGACAGGGTGGTGCACCGTCAGCGCGAGCGGCCGACTGTTGTCTCGACGAGCCATGATGGCCTCCGCGCGTGAGAATTGTGCGGCACCCACGCGTCCGTAGGCCATGAGCGGCGCGGTAGCGATGGCCGAACTCAGGCAGAGCAGGTCTGCGGTCGGTAGCCGCATGAGGAAGGGGTAGGTCGAAGCTTCGCGGTCGTCGGCCTGCTGGCCGTCGCGCAGCACCTCTTCGAACTGCCCGGCAAGCGACGACTTGAGGTAGGCGTCGTGGTTGCCGGGTATGACCGCGAGCCGGAGCTTCGCATCGACCACGGGCTGCAGCTCCCGTCGCGCCTGTTCCAGTTCGGAGCGGAGCCCGAGATTGCTCAGGTCGCCGCTCACCAGCACCACATCCGGTTTCGTCTCCACCGCCTTGGCGATGGCGGCGCGCAACACCGCGATGGAGTACTCCCCGCGGCGCCGGAGGCGATAGTTCGCAAAGCCGGCCCCCCGCTTTCCGATGAGGTCAAAAGGATGCAGTCCCGACGGCTCCCAGACGTGGATGTCGGAGAGCTGGACGATGCGTGAAAGCGATTGGGACATCGAGCAGACGGGGGTACGCGGCGGGCGGGACGAGAGATGATACGGGCCGTAGAACCGACTACTCGACGGTCATCACATAACTCCCAGCTGCGCTGCTGTCGAAGGCCACCACCTGCACAAAGCGTGTGCCGCCCGCGCTCGGCAGGTAGTTGATCGCCTCCACATCGGCGAGCGTGTCGCTCGAGGCTACCAGCACGCCATCTTCGTCGAACAGGTAGAGGTCAAGGTCGGCTGCAGCGTGCGAGAAGGCAATCTGCACCGAGACGGCACGGTTGCCCACGACGCGCAGTTCGAACCAGTCCTGATCGCCGGGGCAGATCGAGAGCGGAACCCCCGAGAAATCGGCCGCCAGCGGCGCGTCGAAGACAAAGTCGTTGGGCTCTGCGAGGTCGGCCAGGCAGGCCGCGAGAACCTCAATCGGCTCCAGGTAGAGGTTGTTCCGCTCGGAGAGTTCGGGCACCACCTCGTTGCTGTCGAGTTTGAGGATGACATAGTAGCGGCCAGCGGCTGGAAGGTCGGTCGGGATGCGCACCTTGCGACCCTCAAGCACGGAGTTCAGGCCAGCGAGTCCAGGAACCGAGACCTCACGCAGGAGGCGATCGCCTGCATCGAGCGCGGTGTCCGTCGAAAGATAGAGCGCATAGGTGAAGGGCGCCGCAGAGGCGTTCAGGGCGTTGGCGAGTTCGAACTCGTAGCTCAGCAACTGGCCGCCCGTGGCGATGCCCGGGGTAACCGCGAAGCCGTTCGCGATCAGGTCGGTGCCAACGAGCCCCTCGACCGCGATGCGGTAGCGCTGGTTGCGTGCCGAGGCGCCGAGCGAGCGCACACGGGCGTAGATGAGCTGGTTGGGCACCGCGACGGTGTAGCTCAGCCGCTCGGTGGCGGTGACGGTGTTGCTGATGAAGGTCGATGCATCCTGCCAGAGCGAGAGCCGCAAGTCGGCCGGCACCGCGCTGTCGGTAGCAGCCGCGCTGAGCGAGAAGGTCAGGCGGGTTCCCTGCGCGAGCGGACCAACGCGGAAGTAGTCGTCGTCGTTCTCCGGGCAGATGGAGAGGTCGGCATCAAGCCAGTCGCGGAGGAGCGCAGCCGATGCGAAGGTGTTGTTGGGCTCTGCGTCGTTCACGCACTGCAGTTCGATGGGCGCGCGGCCACGAGCAACCGCAAGCTGGTAGGGCACCTCGCGGTCGCGGCCGGCTACATAGAGGTCGAGCGTGTAGCACTGGTCGCCCGTGACGAAGTCCACTCCGACGGTCTCGCTCCCGCTCACCGACTCGCTCCTGTCGACCTCTGCGCCATCGCCCTGCAGGAGCCGGAGGTCGATGTCGCCGATGCCGCCGTCGAAGGTCGCTGTCACATTGAGGTAGTCTCCGTCGGCGACGCAGAACCGGTAGAAGTCGCGGTTGTCGGAGCAGGCGAGCAGCCCGTCGAGGGTGACCTCCGTCGCACCCGCGAGGTCGATGAGGTGCGCTGCCGCAGCGGTGTTGTTGGGCTCCAGGGTGTCGAAGCAGGTGGCATCGATGGTGAAGAGCGGCGAGACGCCGGTGTTGTTGCCCTCGTCGAGCTCACCGACGATCTCGTTGCGGGCGTCGCCGATAACGCCGAGGTAGAAGTCGCCGCCGCCGCTGCTGTCGGGCAGGGTGATGGGGAGCGTCGTCTGGGTCCGCTCCGAGAAGGGAGGGACGACGACTTCGCCGAGGCGGAGGTCGCTGACGGGGTCGATGGTCGCGTCGCTCGAGAGGTAGATCCGAGCCGTCGACGCGGGTGCATCGTCGATACCGAGATTGACGGCGTCGAAGGTGACCTCGATCGTCTCGCCCAGGAGCGGCCGCTCGTTGCTCGTCGTCACATTGAGGATGGCCAGGTCGGTACCGGGGAGCGCCGAGGTGACCGACAGCTGCAGCGTGTAGACGTTGCGGTCTTCCGGGCTGCGGCCCGCGACCTTGAGGAGGTAGTCGCCTCGCTGCGCCGCCGAAAGGTAGGAGACCTCTTCGATGTCACCGTTGCTCTCGGACCGGTCGAGGATGGTGGCGCGGTCGGGGCCGTAGAGCACCATGTCGAGGTTGCCGCGGTCGTTGTCGAACAGCGCCTGGATGCGCAGCGACTCGCCGCGGAACAGCGGCACGGCGTACCACTCGATGGCCGAAAAACACATCGTCAGCTCGGCGTAGGTGCCCTGCGCGGGGTCGAGGTAGAAGGGGCGCACCGGCGACTCGTTGGGCTCGTAGGGGTCTTCTGTGCAGGCGCAGACCGCTCCGGAAATCTGGAGCGCCCGCTCGTAGACGAAGAGGTTGTTGGTCTCGTTGACCTCCACGACCGAACCGGTCGGATCAGCGACCGCGAGTACCCGGTAATCGCTCACAAAGGTGGCGCAGATTGCGGGTGCAACAGCCTCAAGGGTCACGCAGCTGGCCGGCTCGATGGGGGCGAGGCGGAGCTCCGAGAAGAGGATGTCGTCGGGGTCTGGCAGGTTGTCCGGGCTCAGGTAGACGCGAAGTTTCGTGGGCGTGCTGCCGTTCGAGCCGTCGTTGCAGACCTCGAGCGAGACCGTCAGTTCGCCCTCGTTGTCGACCGACTCGGCCGAAAGCGTCATGCTGTTGATGCGGAGGTCGACACTCGACTCTCCGGCCACCACAATCTGCCCCTCGGTGCGGGCGGTGTTGTTGCCGTCGTCGGCCTCGGCGATCGAGAGGTTGGGGTCGCAGTAGAGGAAGGCGAAGTAGGAGCCGGCCTCGAAGAAGCCGGGGATGATGGCCTCGCGGAGGAGGTCGACCGAGGTGCCGGCCGCAAGCGGCTGAACGGTGAAGGACTCGAGCGCGGCATCGGTGCGGGGGTCGAGCTGATCGTCGGAGGAGAGGAAGGTGCGGCAGAGGAACTGGTTGGTGATATCGCCGGTGCCCACATTGGAGACGGTCGCGGTGATGTCGACGGTGCCGTCGAGGAAGGTGTTGGTCGGCGCGACCACGAGGTTGTCGACCGTGATATCGGCGCCGGGCAGCTCTTCGTCGGTGACGACGATGGCGCCGCTGGCGGAGGTGTTGTCGCTCTCGATGACCTCGTCGATGATGGCACCGCTGTCGGCGCGGACGATGACGTAGTAGTTCCCGAGCTCGGTGACGGGCGGGTTGACGGCCGCAGAGAAGCCCCGCACCTCGTAGGTCCCGCTGGCGAGGACAGAGGCGACATCGCCCTCTCCAAGCAGGCGGTCTGCCTCATCCCAGATGGGGTCGCGGCTGAGCCAGACGTCGAACTTGAAGAGGATCGCGGGGGTAGTACCGAGGTTGTAGAGCACCGCATCGACAATGATGTTGCTCAGTGTGTTGGCGCGTGGCGGCCGGACGGTGACGTCGCGGACACGGAGATTGGCGCCCGTCGAACTGGTGTTGGAGTAGGCGAAGGAGCGGTCTGCGAAGGCGTAGTTGTTGCCCTCGTCGAGTTCGCCAATGTCGTCGCTGCTGTCGACGGCCGCCAGTGCGCGGTAGATGCCGCTCGGCGCCGTATCGGGCATGCGGGCTGCCGCAAAGTCCTGCTGCTGGCGGGCCGGCGCTGCGCTCAGCGGCTGCACCTCCTGCTCGGCGATGAGGAAGGCTGTGCCGGCCGTAACGCGTGCGGCGAGATCGGCGGCGGAGGTGGGCAGCGTGGTTGCGGTGCCCTGCTCGAGGATGGCGAAGACGGCGCTCTTGAAGGGCAGCAGGGTCTGCGACGCGAGGTTCTGGATGTCGTAGGAGCAGCGGAGTGTATCGGTGCTCGTGACCGTGCCGGTCGTGAGTTGCAGCGACGGGCCGAGGGCTACCAGATCAGCGGGCTCGGCAAGCCGGAGCGTGATGGATGCCCGCGTCACGCCGACGGTCTTGTCGCCAGCTACCTCGCGCGCAGCGACCGAGACCGTGTAGGTGCCCGAACCGATGAAGGCATGTTCAGCCGTCGGGCCGGCGCCAATGAGCTCCTGGCCGTCGCCGAAGCGCCAATCGTAGCGCACGCTTTCGGGCAGCAGCCCTACCGGCGCGTTGGTCAGCTCGGAGCCGAAGCGGATGGGCCGCGACGGGAAGAGCACAGCATCAGCAGTTGGCTCCACGATGGTCACGCCAAACGAGGCTGCGTCGGACTTCTCCTCCGAGCAGGCGGCAAGCAGCGCCGAGCCGGCCAAGAGGAGCGTAGCGGCGAGCAGACCGCGTTGGAGCATTCGCAGAGGCGACAGTGACATGCGGGTTCCTGAAGCAACAGGCCAACTCATACAGTAGCCATGGGGTTAGCCCACAGGCGGGCAGGGCGGCAATAGTGAAGCAACAGAGGCCAAACGCTTGACGGTCTGCGGCCCGCTCCCGTAACCTAGTGCGCGGAGCGGTCGTGTGTGCTGCTTCGAGCGTGGAACCCAGGAGTCGATTGTGGCAACCCGTCGTGGCAGCGGTGACTTGGATGATTTGAAGACGAAGCTTGGCGTAACCGGCGGCTCGGAGGCCGTTTCCGCTCCCGATTCGACCACGGACACCGGCCCAACCGAGGGAGCCTCGGCGCCCGCTGCAGCGCCGGCTCTGTCTTCTGCTGCGCCCGCGCCGGCACCCGTCGCTCGGCCGAGCCTGCCCGAGGAGGCCATCGAGGCTCCGCGCGTCGCCAACAACGCCATCATCTTCGGGGTCGCCTTCTGCATCCTTGTGGGCGGCGGCTTCGGCTGGGGCTTCAGCCAGGTCAAGGCGGGACGCGAACTCATGCAGTCGCGCCGTACATCGGCCGCCTCGGTCCTCGATAGCATCGAGAAGTCGGCAACCTTGCTCCGCACCCTCAAGACGGCGCTGGTGACCCTCACCGTCCCCATGGGCTACAAGCCGGATATTCAGGCTGCGATCGCCTCGGCCTACGGAGCGCAGAAGCCCGTCCTCGAGCCTGCCGCCCTTACAGGCGCGCAGACCCTGCTCGCCTATGATGGCACCCTCGCCCGCAAGCTGATCACCTTCGCAGCGGCCTCCTCGATTCTCTCCGAGTTGGTCGACGCCCATGTCGTGGCCACCGAGCGCGACAAGGTCGACCTCGAGACCAAGCAGGGCGCGCTCCGCCAGTTTGGTATCCTGTTCGACATCGATGGCCAGATGGGCAACTATGCCGCCCTCGAGAAGAACCCCGCCGCCGGCTTTGCGCCCAAGCGGGCCACCAAGGTCACCTTCGAGCAGCTTAAGGAGGCCCCGGCCACCGCTGGCGGGCCGCCGACCTACGAGGTCACCCTCTCCAACGGCAGCAAGGTAGCCATTCCTGTCTACAATCTGCTGACCATCGATCCTGCCGAACTCACCACCGAGGCCGGCGCCGACTCTGCAGCCAAGCGGTATGCTGGCCGCCTTACAGACATCATGAAGCGGCTCGATGCGCTTATTGATCTGCAGGCGGCCCTGATCAAGTCGCTGAAGGTGATCGGCTCGTAACGGCTCGGGCGCAGGTGCAGAAACGCCCTTCGCTCCTCATCGCCGGGGGGCTCGACCCGCTCGGCGGTGCCGGGATCACCGCGGATGCTGCGCTGGCCTCGGTGCTGGGCGTGGCGCCGTTGCCCGTTGCGCTCGCTCTCGTCGAGCAAGACTCGCACGGCGTGCGCCGCCTCTGGCCCATCGCGCCGGACCAGTTCGCCGGCTCCTTCCGCGCCGCGCTCGAAGACGGCCGCCCAGCGGTTGTGAAGGTGGGGGTCATCGGCTCGCTCGAAGCGGCAGCATGGCTGGTCGCCGAACTCCTCCCCTGGCTGCGAAGCGACCCTGCGCGCCGGCTCGTCCTCGACCCGGTGCTCCGCGGCGGTACACCGCTTGGTGCGCCGCTCGCTACCGACGCGATGCTGCCCCTGCTGCGCGCGCTTGCCTCCCCGCAGACCATCCTCACACCCAACGCCGACGAACTCGCCGCGCTTGCATCCGTAGCCAGCCCCCGCACCTACGCTGAGGCCGCGGAACTTGCGCTCCAACTTCACCGCGAGACGGGCGCGGCGGTTCTGCTAAAGTCAGGCCACACCGACCGCCCCGGGGAGGATGGATGGGTCGCAGACGGCGCCGTGACAATGCTCCCCGCTCAGCCCCGCTGGTCGCATGATCTCCACGGGACCGGCTGCTTTCTGGCTACCGCGCTCGCCTGTGGCATCGCACTCGGCAGGCCTCCGCTGCAGGCTGCAGCCGACGCCTCTGCCATGCTCGCCCGTCTGGTCGCAGGCGGTGGCGTCGCACAGGTGGGGGCAGGGCGGCCACAGCTTCTGCACGCGATGGCACGTTGGTGAGCGAACGCCGCTTCGGCGCCGTCGACGGCCTGCTCACAGCGGCATCGGGGCTCATTCTCCTGGGGCTCTGGCTCGCAGCGCAGCAGGGGTTCGCGCCGGCCTGGTCTGAGGCTCAAGCCTGCAACGCTCACAGCCTGCCTGCTGGGCTTGTCGCCTGCTTCACGACCGCTCCCTGGCTGCACCTCTCGCCAACCCACGCCCTGCTCAACCTGCTCGCTATCGGGGTGCTCTGGCGCCACCTGCGCCGCGGCTCCGTTGGCGGCGTCGCGCTCGCCGGGCTCGCCGGCTCGGCGGCCGGGATGGTCGCGGCCTCCCTCCTGTTCGGAGCACCCGTCGCCGGCGCCTCGGCCCTTGTGCACGGTCTGCTCGGCCGCAGTTTTGTGCAGGTCGCCGCGCCGCTCGCGGCCTTCGACCTTCTTGCCGTCAGCGGCCTCCTCGCACTCGGTGCGACTGCGACTACCTGGACCGGCCATGTCGTCGCGACACTCGCTGGCGCCGGCGCGAGCATCCTTCTTGCGAGAGGTAGCCGCCCTCGGTAAGCGCCCCGCAGCGACTGATGCGAACGGCGTCGTTCGAACAACGTTTGGAGAGTCAGATGAAGATTTGTGTGGTCGGTTCGGGATATGTGGGTTTGGTCGCCGGCGCCTGCTTTGCCGATGTCGGCAACACGGTCGTCTGCGCCGATATCGACGCCCGCAAGATCGAGATGCTCAAGCGCAACGAGCTCCCCATCTACGAGCCCGGCCTCGACGAGATCGTCATCCGCAACCAGGCCGACGGCCGCCTCTCCTTCACCACCGATGTCGCCGCAGCCATCCGGCAGAGCAAGGTGGTCTTCATCGCCGTCGGCACGCCAATGACCGACGAAGGCGCCGCCGACCTCAAGTATGTGGAGGCGGTCGCCGAGACAATTGGCGACAACCTCACCAGCTTCAAGGTCATCGTCGACAAGTCCACCGTCCCCGTGGGCACGGCCGACCTCGTAACCCGCATCATCGCAAGCCGAACCACCGCCGAGTTCGCGGTCGTCTCCAACCCGGAGTTCCTCAAGGAGGGCGTTGCCGTCAGCGATTTCCTCCGTCCTGATCGCGTCGTCATCGGCACCGATGATGCCCGCGCCAAAGAGATCATGGCCCAGCTCTATGCGCCCTTTCAGCGGGCCAGCAACCGCATCATCTTCATGGACGCCCGCTCCGCCGAGATGACCAAGTATGCCGCCAACGCGATGCTCGCGACCCGCATCAGCTTCATGAACGAGATCGCCCGGCTCTGCGAAGAGACCGGCGCCGACGCCGAGATGGTCCGCCATGGCATCGGCAGCGATGCCCGCATCGGCAACAAGTTCCTCTACCCGGGCGTCGGATTTGGAGGCTCCTGCTTCCCCAAGGATGTGCGCGCCATCATGCACACTGCCCGTCGGAAGGGTCAGCGCATGCGCATCCTCGAGGCGGTGATGGAGGTCAACGAAGACCAGAAGCTACGCATCGTCGACCGGGTCGTCGAGCAGTTCGGAGAGGACCTCACCGGCCGCACCTTCGGCGTATGGGGGCTCGCCTTCAAGCCAGAGACAGACGACATGCGCGAGGCCCCCTCCATCACCATCATCAACAACCTGCTGGCCCGCGGCGCCAAGGTCCGCGCCACCGACCGTGCCGCCTTCGAGACCGCCCACGCCTGCTTCGGCGATACCATCGACTACGTGAAGGACGAGTATGACGTCCTCGACGGCGCCGACGCCCTCATTGTCGTCACGGAGTGGAAAGAGTTCCGCAATCCAGACTTTGATCGTATCAAGGAGCTGCTGAAGCAGCCCGTCATCTTCGACGGCCGCAATCTCTACGACCCGGCCTTCATGCGGGCGCAGGGCTTCACCCACTTCTCCATCGGCCGCGTCGCGCCGACCAAGCCGCTCTAACGAGGTCACATGTCGAACCGCCGTCTCTTCGCGAAGCGTCTCCTCGTCGGCAGCGGCCTCACCGCGCTCGCCGCTCTCCTCGTGCCTGCACCGGCAGCCGCTCAAAACGCCCTCGACATGGGTCTCGGACCCGCCAAAATTGGCGATAGCTACTACCTCCGGCTGAACCTCGGTGGCGCCGTCGCCACGCCTGCGCTGCCGCTCCCGCTGCCTGCAAGTTGGTTCGATGCCGAGCCTAGCGCGCCGCTGAAGGTGGGCTTCTACGTGCCGCTCTCCTTCTGTGTCTCTGACTGCAAGGGCGAAACCTTCCGTGCCGATGAGTGGGACGAGCCGGGCGAAATCCTCCGCACCGTCCGTTGGGCCGAAATCGGCCAGCGCTACGGCGCCGTGCGGCTCCGCGTGGGTGAGCTCGTCGACTGGTCGGTCGGCCACGCCACCATCATGTCGGGCTACAACAACTCGCTCGACCTCGACCACTTCTCCTGGGGCGTTGGCGGCGAGATCAACACCAAGATGGGCGGTGTCGAGCTGATGGTCGGCGATGTCGTCGATCCCTCCGTCATGGGCGGCCGCGTCTATGTGCGGCCCCTCTTCTTCACGGGTGGCCCCTCCTTCTTCGACCGCCTGGCCGTTGGCGCATCGGTTATCACCGACACCCACGCCCCGAAGGAGCTGAAGCTGGAGCCGAAGCTCAATTCCGACGACACCGTCGCGGTCGACGGCAACGGTGAGCCCCTCTCCACCGGCAGGTATGTCCAGGACAAGAACGGCGACCTCATCGTAGAGACAGAGTCGGCCGCCACCGTCATCGGCTTCGATGCGGAGCTCCCGCTCCTCCCTCCCGGCGACTTCGTGCTCACCCCCTACACCGACCTCAACAAGATCAGCGGCGCCGGCACAGGCCTTCACACCGGTGTATTCCTCAGCTGGCAGGCGCCCGCCAACATCTCCATCGGGGGCCGAGCGGAGTACCGCGTCCTCGGCAAGGACTACCTCCCGAGCTACATTGGTCCCGTCTACGGCGTCGAGCGGGCCTCCTACCTGCCCGTCACCAACCTCGACGGCTCGAAGACCGCGCAGAAGTTCCCCAAGCGGGAGTGGCTCGCCAAGTCGGATGTGAAGGCCAGCGATGGCTACCTCACCGAGGTCAACGCTGACGTCATGGGCATCGTCCGGGTGCAGGCCCAGTATGCCACCAGCGCAGACGACCAGGCCACGGGTGAGTTCGTCTCCCGCGCCACCATCAACGCCGGCGATGCCGCCCAGATTGGTGTCTACTACGCCCGCTCGGGCCTCAGCGAGCTCTCCGAAATCGGCGACCTCAAAGATGCGCTCGTGGTGGCGGAGGCAAAGGTGCCGCTGAACTCCTTCCTCTACCTCACGGCCCAGGGCAACCGCCGCTGGCAGCTCGACGACAAGGGCGAGTATCAGCCTAACGACGAGTACTCCTTCTCGGTCGGCGCCTCGCTCGGCTTCTAGGCTTGGCAGAGGCGAACATCCGGATGGCCCGCCGCGCCTCTCGCCTGCTGCGAGGGGCGCTCGCCGTTTTGGCGGTCGGCCTCTGGTGCTCCGCACTCGCGCTGCTCGTCGCGCTCGCTGCCTACGGCCGTGAGGTCGCCAAGGAGCAGCGGCAGCTCGACCTGCAGGCAACGCGCGAGCCCATCCCGCCACGCTTCGCCTCCGTCGAAGGCATGGAGCTCGGCAGCCCGCTCCGCGGCGCTCGGCCCTGGCTCCCGCTCTCACAGATGGGCAGCCTGCTGCCCCTTGCGGTCGTCGGCGCCGAAGACAGCCGCTTCTTTCTCCACGGTGGCGTCGACCCCGTCGGCGTGCTGCGTGCCGCCGTCGCCAACCTCCGCCACGATGGCCCGCGCGAGGGCGGCAGCACGCTCACGCAGCAGCTCGCAAAGCAGCAGGTTGGCTCAGAGCGGACCATCGCCCGCAAGCTCCGCGAGCTCGTCGTGGCCCGCCGCGCCGAACACACGCTCCGCAAGCCGGCCATCCTCGAGGCCTACCTCAATCGGGTCTACCTCGGCGCCGGTGCGACAGGTGCTCCGGCGGCGGCAGAGATCTACTTCTGCAAATCGCCCAACCAGCTCACCCTCGCAGAGGCCGCAACGCTGGCCGCCATCATCCCCGCGCCCTCCCGCTTCGCGCCCACCGACCATGCCACCGCGGCGCTCGAGCGGCGCAACCGCCTGCTCCGACGACTCCAGGAGTTGGGGTTCGCGAGCGCCACGGAGGTCACTGCTGCGCTCGCGGAGCCGCTCGCGCTCTGCGACCATGCGGCACCGTGGGGCGACGGCGGTCTGCTCCAGGTAGCGCGCGCTGCAGCAGCGCAGGGCGCCGGCGGCGACCTCGTCCTCAGCCACAGCGCCGCGAGACAGCAGCAGGCGCTCGCTGCGCTGCAGACAGGCGTCTCGGCGCTCGCTGTCCGCCAGCGCGGCGCCACCATCGGCATCGTTGCGCCGGGCCGCGAGGCCGAGTTCGACCTCCGCGCCAAACCGCAGCCCAACGGCACCCGCTTTGCCCGACTGGAGGTCGATGCATCCGGAAAGCGCCTCTGGCGGGGCGCAGACGACTCGAACCCCATCGAAGAGGCGCTGCCCAACGCGCCAGCAGGAACAGCGGTCGCGCTCGACAGCACGGGGCAAATCTTCGCTCCACCGACGGCCGAGGGCGCCGTGCTGGTCCTCGACCGTGCCACAGCCGTCCCGCTGGCGCAGGTCGGCTCCGTCACACCGAAGACAGAGGCCTTCGACCGCACACGCCAGGCCTGCAGGCAGCCAGGCTCCACCTTCAAACCGCTCGTCTTCGCACTCGCCATGGAGAGCGGGCTCACCCCTGCCTCCTTGCTGAGCGACGGCCCGGCAGCCTTCGAACTCGGTGCTGACGAGGTCTGGTCGCCCCGCAACGCCGACGGTCAGTTCGGCGGCGCCGTCACACTCTGGAAGGCCCTCGCCGCCTCCCGCAATCTCCCCTTCGTCGCGCTCGGCCGGCAGCTCGGCCTCCCCCGCATCGCCCGTCAGGCAGCCCGTTTCGGCATCGCCTCCCCGATGGCCGCGGTCGAGAGCCTCCCGCTCGGCGGCAGCTGCCTCACCCCCGCCGAGCTCGCCGGTGTCTACGGAGCCTTCGCCCGCGGCGGGCTGCTCCTTCCGCCGCCATCGCCACGCTCCGCGCTCTGGCTGCCGCTCGAACAGCGTATCCGCGACGTTGCAGCAGGAACCTCCGCAACGCCCGTCGGCGAGCCCGTCGCCATCTTCCAGACCGCCTCTGCGCTCCGCGAAGTCGTCGAGGCGGGCACAGCCCACGCCATCGCCACAGCCCGCATTGCCGCTGCGGGAAAGACCGGCACCAGCTCGCTCTACGACGCCTGGTTCGCCGGCTTCACCACCGATGAGGTCGCGGTGGTCTGGGTCGGCAGCGACAAGAACGACAGGCCGCTCGGGCAGGGCGAACGGGGCGGAACAGTCGCGCTCCCCATCTGGCTCGCCTCCGTTCGCGGTGATGCCACGCCCGAGAGGCTCTTGCCACCCGAACCACCGGGGCTTCTGCATGTGAGCATCGACCCGTGGAGTGGCCAGACGAGCGACGACGGGCGCTCCATGCCCTTCCGCGCCGGCACCGAACCCCGCCGCCTGCGGGAGAGCGAGGCCGGTCGCCTACTCGACGGAATACGGAGTATAGAGCGCGACTTCTAGGATTTCTCTGCTAGAAGAGGCGCCGAGCGCGGCGCAGTGGAGCTTGGCACATGTGTGGAATCAGCGGCTTTGAATTCGTGGTCATCCTGGTGATCGCGCTGCTCGTGCTGGGCCCCGAGAAGATTCCCGAGATTCTCCGCTTCTTCGGCGGTGTCATGCGCCAGGTGAAGGAGCTCTCGGGCGAGGTCACCAAGCTCAAGTCCGACATGCTCAGCTCTCCGCAGATTGAGGAGCTGAAGAAGCAGATCCGCGCAGAGGTCCTCTCCGAGTCGGGCGGCAAGGGCGCGGCTGCCAGCAAGGCGGAGCGGAGCAACGACATCGCCACCATCGACGCCATCAAGCGGGCTCGAACCCAGTCCGAAGCTGCCGGCAGCATCGCCCCCGAGAGCACATCCGAGCCGGCCCATCTGCCCGAGCCCGCGCATCCGGTCGAGCCGGCGCATCCGCCAGCCCATCCGCCCGCTCCGGCCCACCCGGCCGAGCCGGCGCATCCGCCAGCCCATTCGCCAGCCCATCTGCCCGCTCCGCTCCAGGCGCCCGACCCGCTCGCGCCTCGCCCCGCCCCGCAACG
>CANMDT010000071.1 GCA_947496715.1 Myxococcales bacterium | reverse complement strand
GGTCTGGCCAGCGTGACCATGCGTCGGAAGACGATGACGAGAACGAGATAGCCGAGCAGGTTGAAGGCCGCCGCGGCAGCGAAGCGGCCGTGCAGGATGGCGAAGACCGCTCGGGTGGTGCCGCAGCCGGGGCAGTCTTGGCCCGTGATGGCGTGGTAAAAGCAGAGCGGCACATGGGGCAGCGCCGGCATGAGCGCAAAGGCGATCAGGCCCGCGAGGAGTAGGCCAAGCTCCACCCTTCTGGGGATCAGAACCAGTCCCATCGCCCGATGGATCCCTGTGATTTGAGACGGCTGGTGAGCTGCGCGCAATCTACCGCCCAGACGGCCCAGAGGATAAGCGCAAAGTGGCTGTCTTTGCCCAGCTCCTTGGCCTCGGCGAAGATCGCCATGTAGCTGACAATCAAGATGAGCACCGACTTGAGGTGCTGTCCCAGGATGAAGTGGCCGAAGCCGGGGATCATGCAGCAGAAGACAGACCAGAGCCCCATGTAGGCGGGGTCGGGTCCGGGCGGGTCGAGGATGATGCGGTCAGACATGGGCTCCGGAAAGGTAGCGCTAGAAGAACTCCCACTGGCCGACCGAGCGCCCCTGCTGGAGCTTAGAGGCGATGGCGTAGGCGTCCATGGCGAGAAGGATTATGATGACCGGGGTCGACACAAAACCTGAGGCAAGATTGAGTGCACCGAAGAGAACGAAGAGGAACGCGCCTTTGAAATGCTGGCCGAGCATGAACTGCGGCAGACCAGGCAAACAGCACAACACAATCGAGAGGATGACAGCCGTAACTGGAGACATGCTCGACGCGCTCGGGTGAATCGGTTCAGACAAGGCTCCCTCCGGATTGGGTCAGTCGCGACAGCATCGCAGTAGCGCCAGCGAAGGCACTTGCGAGATCCTACTCAAGTTCGGCGCTAGCGAGGAGTGAATCTTCAGGCCTGCCAGCCCCGCTCCACTGCAAGCGCTTGGATGCGGCCACGGATCTCGTCCCGCGCCACGCGAAAGTGGTGCAACCGCTCCTCATGGCTGAGCGCCTCGTGTTTGCGGTCGGGGTCCTGCAGTGGCCAGTGGAGGCGCTCCGCCTCGCCGAGGAAGAGGGGGCAGACCTCTTCGGCGCAGAGGGTGATCACGAGGCTGACAGTGGCAGGGTCGATGTCGTTGACCGACTTGGAGGCCTGGTCAGTGAGCGAGATCCCGAGCTCCGCCATGGCCTCGATGGCGAGTGGATTGACACGCGTTGGCGCGGAGCCGGCAGACTGGACGCGGGCCTGTGGGATGAGCTGGCGCGCGAGCCCCTCTGCCATCTGGGAGCGGGCCGAGTTGGCGACGCAGAGGAAGAGGAGGGAGGGTTGGAACTTGGGGGAATGGAGCATGGGTTCGGCGGGGTTGGTGTCGGCGTGGTTGCGTTAGGCTGCGAGAAGTAGCAGAAGTTCGGCGCGATCGGACAATGGAATCGAGGGCTGGCGATGGGAGAGTGGGAGCAGTTTGACGGGGGTCTCTTCGACCCCGCCTTGGAGGGCGGAAGGGCGGCGGCAAGCATCCGTTTCCGCTCCGGTTGTGTGGAGGCCCGCGTCGCTTCGGGCGCCTCGTTTGAGCTGCCCTACGCGGGGCTTCGGATCGAGCTCGGCGGTCACTCCGGTCGCGTGGTTTTTCTGCGGGGCGCGGCCGAGGGACGGGTACTCTTCTCGGAGGCCAAGGGCTTCCTTGAAGCGGTCCGTGAGCGTGGCGGCACAACCGTCGAGGCGGCCCATGAGGCAGTGCTTTCCGGCATCAACCGAGACCGCCGCCGTGGGCGCGGGCTTTGGCTCATCGCGGCGGTGGTGCTGGCCGGCCTCGCCTGGTTGATCCCGCTCGGCCTCCGCGCCGGGGTGGACAGCGCGGTGGCGTCGCTGCCCAAGTCGGTCGATACCCAGCTTGGCGACCTCGCCGCGATGGAGATCAGCAGGACGGGGCCGGCGGTCGACGACCCGCGGGCCCTCGCCTTTGCGCAGGAGGTGGTCGACAAGCTGGTTGCGGCGCTTCCGCCGGAGGACCGTGAGTATGCCTTCAAGATCACGGTGGTGGAGAACCCTCAGGTGAACGCCTTCGCACTGCCGGGTGGCCGCATGGCGCTGCTCTCGGGGCTGCTCAAACGGGCCGACAGCGCAGACATGGTCGCAGCGGTGCTGGCACATGAGATCTCCCATGTGACGGGGCGGCACGGCCTGCGCCACATGGCCCGCTCGCTCGGTGTGATCGCCGGCCTGCAGCTTCTCCTCGGCGATGTCTCGGGCATCATTGCGATCCTGGCGCAGGGCGCGACGCTGGCTGTCATCACCAACTACAGCCGTGACCACGAGTCAGAGGCCGATGCAGCGGGGCTCAAGCTGCTGGCCAAGGCGGGGTTCGACCCAGCGGCGATGCCGGCCTTCTTTGCGAAGCTGAAGTCGCTCGATTCCTCCGAAATCCCCAAAGGGCTGGAGTGGATTTCCACCCACCCGGACCACGACAGCCGCATCGCTGCATTGCAGGCGTTGCTTCCGTCGACGGAGCGTGGCAAAGCGGCTGTGCTCAAAAACAGTTTTGCCGAGGCCAAGGCCGCGGTGAAGGGTGACTAGTCTTTGCGCATCGACCATCTCCCTTCGGAGTGAGACATGGAAGTAGAAGTCTGTAACCGCCCCGCCTTTGCCCACCTACGGGCGAAGCTTTCGCCGGGCGAGGTCATCATCGCAGAGTCGGGGGCAATGGCCTCGATGACCTCGAACACCAACCTTCAAGCGACCTGGAACGGGGGCTTCTTTACGGCTCTCATCCGCAAGTTTTTCGGCGGCGAGAGCCTGTTCGTGAACGAGGTCTCGTCGACCTCGGGAACCGCAGAGGTCATGCTGACGCAGGCGACGCCCGGCGACATGGTCGCCATCGCGCTCAACGGCACGGAGATGTTCCTGGAGAGCGGCGCGTTTGTGGCCTGCACACCCGGCGTGACGATGGGCGTGGGCTTCGCCGGCTTCGCCTCCATCTTCGGCGGCGAGGGTTTCTTCCGGCTCAAGGTCGGCGGGCATGGCACCGTCTGGATTGGCGGCTACGGCGCGATCGTGGAGCGCGAGCTGACCTCGGAGCTGACCATCGATTCGGGCCACCTCATCGCCTACGAGACCACGGTCTCGCTTTCGGGTGGTCTTGCCGGCGGCCTCGTCTCCTCCTTTCTGAGCAAGGAAGGGCTGGTGATGCGGGCGCGTGGCCCGGGCCGCGTCTACCTTCAGACGCGAAGCCTCGATGGCCTCGCGACCTGGACCAACCGCTTCCTCTTTTAAGTCGCCCGTCCCGCAGGAGGGAGCATGCAGATTGAATTGTTGTGCAGGACGGCTTCGACCGTCGCAAAGGTTACGCTGGGCGCCGGTGAATCGGTGACCTGCGAGGTAGGCTCGATGGTCGCGATGTCGCCGCAGGTCGTTGTGGAGACAACATCCAAGAGCCGCGGCGGCGGCATGATGGCCGGCATCCGTCGCGTATTCTCGGGCGAGAACTTCTTCCTCAACCACTTCACGAGCAGGGTAGCGGGTGGCGAAGTCTACCTCGCCCCGTCACAGCTCGCCGACGTCTACCACCATGCCCTCCGCGGCGGTTCGGTGGTGGTGCAGGGGAGCAGCTGGCTCGCCTCGAGCGCCGGCATCGAAATCGACACCACCTTCGCAGGGATCGGCAACGCCCTCTTCAGCGGTGAGTCGATGTTCTGGGTCAAGTGCACCGGCACGGGCGATCTGCTCTTCAACAGCTTCGGGGCCATCTACCCGGTCGACGTTGACGGCTCCTATGTGGTCGATACCGGCCACATCGTCGCCTTCGAAGAGACGCTCTCCTTTCAGATGACGAAGGCCTCGACCAGCTTCATCGGCAGCTTCCTCGGCGGTGAGGGTCTCGTCTGCCGGTTCAATGGTCGTGGCCGCATCTGGGTGCAGTCGCACCAGCCCGACGCATTCGGCCGCACCGTCGGCCCCCTCTTGCTTCCTCGCGACTGATCGGGCTTCGGAGAACAACCATGTCGAATCTACTTGTTTCGCGCATCGATGAGCGCCCCGATTTTCCGCTGCTTCGCGTCGCGTTGGAGCCTGGCCAGAAGGTCTTTGCAGAGCCTGGCGCGATGGTGACGATGACCTCCGGCGTGAAGCTGAGCGCCGGCCTCCGCGGCGGCATCGGCGCGACGATCGGGCGGGCGTTCGGTGGCGAGAGCCTCATCATGTCCACCTACGCTGCGACCGAGTCCGGCGAGGTCACCTTCGCGCCGCCCTCACTCGGCGACATCCAACATCTGCGGCTTGATGGCTCCGGAACGGTGCTGGTGCAGCGCGGTGCCTTCCTCGCGCATGGCGAAGGCGTCGAGGTCTCGGCCAGCTGGCAGGGCGCACGCGGCTTCTTCAGCGGGCAGGGGCTGGTGATGCTCAAGGCGAGCGGCCGCGGCGACCTCTTCTTCAACAGCTTCGGGGCGATCATCCCTCTCGATGTTGCCGGCGATGGACTCATCGTCGACACAGGCTTCATCGTCGCCTTTGAAGACACCGTGAACTATCAGATCCGCAGTCTGCCGACCGCCCGCGCCGGCCTCTTCTCGAAGCTCAAGACCTTCTTCATGGGCGGCGAAGCAATCGTCTGCGAATTCTCGGGCCGCGGACGGGTCTGGATCCAGGCGCGCCAGCTCGGAAGCTATCTGAGCTGGGTTCACCCCTACCGGCCCGTCAAGCAGCGCTCGAACGACGACTAACGCCTGCTCACCTCGGAGATGCGGAGCCGGAGCCTGTCGGAGGCCGGCCAGTCCTCCAGCGACTCCCACTGACGCGCGGCGATTTCGAGCGCCACAACGGCCTCGTCGATGCGTCCCGCAGCAACTTGCAGCTCTCCAGCGAGCGCTGCAAAGGTGGCGAGGTCGGCATCTACCTGGTGCGACGTCCGCAGCGACTCCTGCAGCAGGTGGAGATAGTGCTGCCACCCGATGCGGTCGCCGTGCTGCGCGAGGCAGGGAAGGAGCGCAGCGTAGATGAAGATGAGGAAGGCGAACTGGCCCTGCGCCTGCACCTGCTTCTCGAGCGCTTCGAGTACCTCGCGGGCGCTGTCGAACTCCTCCTGAAGGATGGAGGTCATGGCGAGGTTGATGCGGGTCAGGACAAGGCTCTTCACGCCGATGCTGGTCTGGATCTCGAGCGCTTCGAGGTAGTGCTGACGGGCGAGTTCGTAGTCGCCACGATAGCGCGCCACCTCTGCGAGGCCATTGTAGCACTGGGCAAGTTCGTTGCGGATGCCGAGGTCGCGGAAGGTAGCCATCGCCTCGGTGTAGGTCTCTTCGGAGCGCCGGAAGTTACGCTGCGCTCGGTGGAGATGGCCGAGTCCGAGGAGGCATCGAGCGACACCGGCGCGGTCGCCGAGATCGAGGAAGATGGCGCGGGCCCGCTCGTAGTTTCCAAGCGCCTCCGCGATGGCGCCGCGCATGCGGTGAAAGATGGCGATGGCGAGGAAGGAGCGCGCTGTCCGTGGCCCGTCGCCCGCGCGCTGGCAGGCCCGCAGCGCCTGCTGCGCATACTGCGAGGCAGCCGCTGTATCGCCGAGCTGGCGCTGCACATGAGACATGAGCAGCAGCGCCCGTCCGCGCAGGTGGGCGGCGTCGGGCATCGAGGTGGCCTGCAGGCCCCGCTCCGCCCACTCCGCGGCGCTGTGGAAGTCCCACTGGATACGGAAGGCATCGGCGCGGATGAGCATCTCTTCTACCAATCTGGGGTCGTCGTCCGGCACCCCAGCCTCACGGAGCAGCCTGGCGCGCTCTCGGAGGAGTTCCGGCACGACGAGGGTTTCGCCCGTCGAGAGGGCGTCGTCGGCGGCCTCGGCATAGCGGGTGATCGCCTCGTCGATGCAGCCTGCCTGGGCAAGGAACTGCGCCGCGCGCGCCAGCGTCGCGTAGGCCCGCCCGTTGAAGTGGGTCTGCGTTACCGTCGCGCAGGCACCGTTCCATGCGCGCCACTGCGGATGAGAACGCGCCGCCAGCTCGAGCCGGTCGCGCAGCAGCGGGTGCGAGAAGGAGAGCAGCCCCTCGCTCTGTCGCAGCAGGCCGGCCGCGAGCAGTGCATCGAGCACCTCTTTGTCGCAGACAAGGCCACACTGCTCGCAGAGCGCGTGGAGTATCCGGTGCTCGATTGCGTGGCCTAGCATCGCGGCGAGGCAGAGGAAGTCGGCCCGCTCCGGGGCAAAGGGGCGTAGGCAACGGGAGAGGCGCTCGTCCCACAGCGCATGGAGGTTGTTCGGCAGTGCGAGCCCAGCGCCTTCGCTCAAGATGAGCCCATCGCGCGATGGGGAGAGTTCGTCCCGCTGTACCCAGGCACCCAGCAGCTGCATCGCAAAGAGCGGGTTGCCGGCTGTCCGCTGCATGACGGCCGTGGCGAGCGCAACGGAGAGGCCTACATTGCGTTCAAGCATCTCGCGCTGGTCGTCCTGCGAGAGCGGCCCGAGGTTGCAGCGGTTCGGACTCGCGGGCGGCACGAGCCTGTCGGCCACCTCCTGCTCTGCCTCGTGGAGAGGGAGGAGGTCTTCGCGGATCGTCAGCAGGAAGAGGACAGCCGCTGTCGGGTGGGCGGCTCGGAAGAAGTCGGCGAACTGCAGCGCGTTGAGGCCATCGTGTGCGTCGTCGAGCCAGACGATCACCGGCCGCTGCTGGCTGCGTCGGAGCAGGAAACGGCCGAAGACAATGAAGCGCTCTTCGCTGCCCGCAAAGGTGATGAGCGGCAGGTCGCCGGTGGGGGAGGCGTCGGCCTGACCCTCCGCCATCAGCTCTGCCGCCGCGCGCCACTCGGTGGGGTCCGCGACGCCCTCGGCGACGAGCAGTCGTTCGGTGCGTGCGAGGAGCTCCGCCCGCTTGAGACGGTCGCACCGATAGGCGTCCGACATCATCCGTCCGAGGCGGTTCCACGGGGCTCCGAGGCGGTCGTGGTCGGCGCGCAATGGCGCCGCCAAGCCGAACTCCGCGGCATGCTCGCAGAGCCACTCGGCGAGTCGCGATTTGCCTACCCCTGCCGCACCCTCAAGCGCGAAGATCTCCACGCCTCCGCCAGCGAGGATGCGCTGCAGGGCATCGGCGAGAAGCCGTCGCTCCACCGCGCGGCCGCTGAGTCTCGGCTGACGGATGGCCGCGATGGCAGCGCCGACACCGGTCAGAAGCGCCGGCCTCGCGGGTTCAAGCGCATCGATGCCGATGGTGCGAGCGGAGGCCTGCACGGCGGCGCGCATGAGCGGGAGGTTGACGCTCGCCTCCGCGGCACGGTCGGAGCCGCTCCGCTGCTGCGCGAGCCAGGCCGCGCCCGTATCGGGAGCCACAGACCGCGCCGCGTCGGTCGCTGCCGTCTCCATCGTGAGCCGGTCGAGCGCAAGGAGCGCTGCGGCCGCATCGGCGGCGTTCTGGAAGCGGTCGGCTGGCGACTTGGCAGCCATGGTCCTGATCCACTCCGCAAATCCGCTCGGATAGTCTTCGCCGAGCGCTTCGAGGCGGGGCAACGGGGTGGAGCGGTGGTGCTGGGCCCAGCCTGCTGTCGCGTTCGCCCGGAATGGCGGCGCACCCATCGCCATCTCGTAGGCAACGATGCCAATCTCGTAGAGGTCGGTGAAGGGGCCGTGGTCGCGCCAGCTGGCGTCGAACTGTTCGGGGGCCATGTAGATTGGGGTTCCGACCATGCCCTCCGCACGCTCTGCCACGCCCCCACCGTCGTGGTCCGCGGCCCAGGCGATTCCGAAGTCGCTCAGCCGCAGCGACTGCCCCTCGGGGGTCGTTACGCGGAGGAGATTCGCAGGCTTGATATCGCGGTGCAGCACGCCCCGCGCATGGGCATGTCCAACGGCGGCGAGCAGCTCCCCGAGCAGCGTCGTGAGCCTTCGCCAGGGCAGGGGGAAGCGGACACCGAGGAGTGAGTTCGAGCCCAGCTCCATGACGAAGTAGGGGCTGCCCGCGACGAACCTTCCTGAGGAGCGCTCCGCTATCTCCTGGGAGATGGTGCCGAGGTCGTAGATCTGAACGATGTTGGGGTGATCGAGCCGGGCCATCGCTCGGACCTCTCGGCGAAACTCCTCCTGAAAGCGGGGGCGCGCAGCGGCATCGCGGGTGATGACCTTGATGGCGACATCGCGTTCTTCTGCGACATGGCTACCTGCGTAGACCTCGCCCATGGCGCCGGCGCCGATGCGGTCACCAACGACGAAGGGTCCAAGTTGCAGCCTAGGCTTCACAGGCCACCGCGCCGGCTCATGCCGAGCCTCGGAGCGCCCGCACTGCCCGGTCGAAGAGGGGCAGGCGTGCCCGCAGAAAGTTCTTTGTTTCGAGCTCAAGATAGCTTCGCGTCGCGCGGCGTACCATCTCGTCTGCGGTGAGACCGGGGAAGTAGGGGGCCAGCTCTTCATGATACTCGCGGAGTACCTGCCAGGCGTTAACCGAACCGCTCGCGAGTTGAACCGCCAGCGAGCCGTATCCGCGGGTTCCGCCGCCTGCGGTCGTCGCCTTGGCGAGATGGAGCGCCCGGGCTGCGGGTGTGACCCAGAGTTTGAAGCCATTGCGCCGCAGACAGAGCTGCATCTCCTGGTCCTCGCGCATAAACGAGGGGCCGCCGATTCGGGTGCTGAAGCGAAACTGCAGCAGCAGCTCGCGGGGTACCATCATGATGGCGTGCGCGCAGGGCACCTCGGTCGCCTCGCGAAGCACCGATGTGTCGACGGTCATCAGCCGCCGCGAGAAGCGGGGCGCACCCGACGCTTCGGCGCGTGCAAAGGCGGCCTCCATGCTCTCGTCGCTGAGCTGCTGCACGAGCCGGCCAGCGATGAGGTCGGCACCCAGCCTGCTCCGCTCCGACAGCAGCGCCTCGATGTGGCCTTCGGAGAGCTCCACGTCATCTTCTCCGAACAACACGAAGGCGGAGCGGCTCGCATCTACGCCCACATTCCGGGCGCCGGGCAGACCGAGGGAACGCATGTTCCGCACGATGCGCACGATGCCGTCAGTGCTGACCCCAAGCCGCTCGTGCGTGACGGGTTCGCGGCTACCGTCATCTACGAGAATCAACTCGGAAAGACCGGGTTGCGCGAGGTAGCCCGGCAGCAACCGGCGGAGCGTGTCGATGCGGTTGTAGGTCGGTATGACGATTGCGACAGACATCGAACTCCACCGTTGGCAGCCGCCTCAACCTAGAGGGCGGTCGCCGCTCCCGCAACACGCGACGCGTCGGGCTTGCGCGCGATGAGCTGGATCGTGCGTGACTGGCCGTTGTGGTAGACGCCCTCGTGGATTTCGCGCTCGACCTCCTCGCCTACCAGCCAGTCGAGTCCTGCCAGCTCTTCACGAAGCTCGGCGAGCGTCATCATGAGTGCGAGGTTCTGCGGTCCGCCGGTGCCCAGTCCGAGCTGCTCCGGCCGGTAGGCCTCGAGCAGGAAGAGGCCGCCCGGCTTGAGCGCAGTCGCGATGCGTGCGTGCACAGCCTGCCGGATCGCATCGGGCACATGGGCAAAGATGGAGACGATCGCGCCCCAGCGCGCCTCGCCAAGGTCGAAGGTACCAAGGTCTGCGACGGCTGTGTGGATGGTCACGCCGTTCCGAGCAGCAAGCTGCTCTGCGCAGGCGAGGCCCACTGCCGACTGGTCCACAGCAGTAACCTCCAAGCCGAGCTTCGCGAGGTAGACCGCGTTCCGGCCCTGGCCCTCTGCAAGGCAAAGCACCGGCCCCTCAAGCATCGCGCCCCTACTGACGAGGAAGTCGTTGGGAGCATCGCCGTAGGCGAACTCCGGTTCGGCATAGCGTTCGTCCCAGGTGGCGACGGAGGAGGCGAGTTTGAGGGGCAGCGACATGGGGTACTCGGAGCAGGCGGAGACGCCTTGGTGAAGCAGCAACCGCTGCGGTTGTCGAGCCTTTGGCGGATCGGTGGCGCCTGTGCTGGGCCTCCGCTAGACAGCCGCTGCCCGTCCTCACGGAGTGCCTAGATGTCCCCTCGTTCCTCGCAGTCAAACCGCCCGTCCGAAGCCCCGGATGGGGTGGCGCCACCCCAGCGACCCGTTGGCTGCTTCACGCGGCTCCTGCTGCCAGCCATCGCCGTCTACTTCGTCATCCGCGCCGTCGCTGCGTTCGCCCAGCCAGACTACCTCCCCACCCACGATGGCCCCCACCACATCCTCGCCGCCTGGCTTGTTGGCCACGCCGCCGATACTAACAGCGGCTATCTCCACTTTGTCGAACCGGGTCATCCCCTCACGGCACTCGGCTTCCTCTCGCTTTTCCGTCTGTTCGAGCCGAGCCTCGGCTGGCAGGCTGCCACCTCAGCCGTACTTGGCTGCATCGTCGCGCTCTGGTCGGTCGGCGGATTCCTGCTCGCGCGAAAGGTGGAGCCTCATCGCGCCTGGCTCGGCCTCTTTGCAGCAGCCACCGCAGGCCAGTGGGTGCTCTACATGGGCTTCTTCTCCTTCGCGGTCGGTCTGGGTCTGGCGCTCTTCACGCTGCTCGCGGCACTCTCCCGGGAGCGGCTCTCCTGGCCCGTCGTCTTCGGTACGAGCGCGCTGCTCACGCTCGTTGCCCTCTGCCATGTCGCTGTCGCGGCGATGACGGGCCTGGCCGTGCTCGCCATCTTTGTCGCAAGAGAGCGGCCGTCGCGGAGGATGCGCGGCCTCGTGGGCGCCATGATTGCCGGGCTCCCCGCCGCCATCATCGCGGCACTCACCGCCTCGGGTGTAGCCGCCGTTGATGCCGCCTACCAAGGTGCGCTCGCTACCCCGCCGTGGCCCGCAGTCCTGGGAGACCGCTTCTTCCTCCTCGCACGGACCTTCACGCCGGGGACCACCGACCGCGAGCTCGTGCCCCTCTTCGCCGCGCTCGCCGGCATCACCATCACGGCGCTCGACCTCCGCTCCCGCCGCGCCCGCCCCCTCGATGTCGCGCTTGCGGCAACCTCGCTGGTCCTCTTCGCGCTCGCGCTCTCCAGCCCCATCAACCTGCTCAGCTGGCAGTTCTTTTCGCCCCGTCCGATGCCCCTCGCCGTGATGCTCGGAATCCTCACGCTGCCGCTGGAGCGCTTCGGCCGCTTCACCAAACTCATCTTCGTGGTCTGGCTGCTCTGGTTCACGGCAGGTTCGCTTCAGTGGACAGAGGACCACAACCGCAAGCTCGATGCAGCGGCCAAACCGGCCCTCGCGGGCCTGCAGGCGAGCCTCCATCCCAGCCGGAGCGGCCCGCGACTGCCCCTGATCGCCGACCCCATCGGGCTTGCCGGACCAATCGATGCCGAGGCGGAGGTCCCCTTCGCGCAGCCCCTCCTCAACGTTGGATTGCTCTACGCAGTGGCGCAGGGCGGCATGGCTCCCTACTTCTTCGCCAACATTCCGCAGGGTCATCCGTTTGTCTTCAAGGGCCCGCTCGACTCGCTCTTTCCACCCGTGCCGTCGCGAGACTTCTGGCGCATCTTGCGCGACCCATCGACACCGCCGGACGCACCGCAGAAGCAGGCAGTTCGTTCCGCGATGGCAGCATTCGGCGCGGCCTATGAGGATGTCATCCTCTTCGGCAGCCCCGCCGATGTGGAGGGTGTGGAGCGTCGCGGCTATGTCGCAGATGTGAAGCAGGGCGGGCTCTTCATCGGCCGCTTCAAGGGCTGCCCCATGGAGCTCTCGGTCGACGGTATTGCGACAGGTTCGAAGGTCGGCGCCGAGCTCGGCTGGTTCCCCGCGCTGGCTGCGACGTGGAGCGAGCAGCAGGTCGCCGGATCGAAGTTTCGCAGTGAGGAAAATGCTCACATCGGCATGGCGTACTTTTCCCCCACGGCAGTGCCATGTGGCGCGGTCTGGATCCGGGCCTATGCCGACGCCAACGGCAGCGGTAGATGGGAGAAGGGCGAACCCGTCTGCATCGGCGCAGGCCCCGAAGGCTTCATTGTGGTCGACCATCAAAAAACAGAATGGCTACGCTATCAAACAACAGAATGGCTGAGTTGCGAACTCGCGGCGCCTTGACCCGCATTCTCGACATGGATGGCGGCTATCCACCTTTCGGTCTGGTCGGGCACCGGCGAACGGTGCATGTTGCTCCCCGCGCTTCCGAGGGTTCGGGGCCATTCACATTTCACGCAAGGAAGAGACCATGAGCACGCCCCACATTGCAGATACGAAGCCCGTTGGTGTCGCCGTAGAGGCAGGCAAGGACTACTACTGGTGCTCCTGCGGCAAGAGCGCCTCGCAGCCCTTCTGCGACGGTTCGCACGCCGGCAGCGAGTTCAGCCCCACCAAGTTCACCGCGCCCGAGACCAAGACGGTCTACTTCTGCGCCTGCAAGCAGTCCAAGGCCGGCCCCCTCTGCGACGGGTCGCACAAGGCGCTCTAACTGGCGCGGGTCGCCGCCTGCACAAAGCGTGTCACGCTCGCGCAGGCTGCGGCCCATCCTCTCTGTCCCCACTTTCGGGGTTGTGAGCAGGAGTCCGTCATGTCTCTCTTCCGACTCGTCCTTTCGACTGTTCCGCTTGCCCTGATGATGCTGGCCGCACCCGTGGCCTACGCATGCGATTGTGGCGAGGACGCTGCAGAGGCGCCCAAGGTCCAGGCCACCTCTGGCTGTGATTGTGCCGGCGGCTGCGCATGCGATGCTGTCAAGACCGAGGGCGCCGCCTGCGCCTGCAGCAAGGCAGAGGAGGGCAAAGGAGCCTGCGCCTGCGACAACAGCGCCTGCGCTTGCGACAACGGCGACTGTGGCTGTGCCACCGGAGCCTGCGGCTGCGGTCACTAGACCTTGCTGCCTGCCGACGAGCTCGATGGCCTCTTCGCGCGGGTTGCCGACGGCGACCGTGCGGCCTTCGGGCCCGTCTTTGGGGCGCTCTACCCCCGCGTCCACGCCGTCTGCGCCCGCATCACGGGTCATGGAGCCGATGCGGACGATGCCGCGCAGGCTACAATGGTGAAGCTCTTCGAGCAGTCTCATCGGTACGAGCCCGGCCGCTCCGTGCTCGGTTGGGCGCTCGCGCTCGCTGTCTGGGAGGCGCGCACCGTTTCGCGTTCCAACCAGCGCCGTAGCGCGCGAAGCAGCACCGAGCTCGCGCTCGAACGTGTGGAGGACCTCGGCCGTCCGGCCGATGAGCTGCTCGCCGACCACGAACTGGAGCAGCTCCTCGAGGGCGCGATCGCCGACCTCTCTCCCACCCATCAGGCTGCCGTCCATGCAACCCTGCGCGGCTTTATCCCTGCCGACGCCGCAGGCGCCGCGACCCTCCGAAAACAGCGCCAGCGGGCCCTTGTGCAGCTGCGCGAATGGTTCACGCGACGACTCCGCCCCAGCGACCCGAGGAGCCCATGACAACTGCCCCAATGATGCAAATGCTTGAGGCTGTGCAGGCCCGTGCGGAGCGCGCCTACGAACTCGCTCGCGCCCGCCGTGCCCTCCAATCCGCTCTCTGGGTGCTGCCCCTGGTCGTGGTCGCCCTCGCGCTTGTCGAACGACCGTTCGAGGTCTCGCTGCTGGCTCTCGCGATGATGGCGAGCGTCTGGTTGGCCGACTGGCGCGGCAAGGAATGGGGCAGGGCGCTGCCCGCCGGGCTCGCAGGAGGCCTCCTTACCTTCGGTGCTGCCATCTCGGCCCGCTGGGTGATGGGTGATTGCTGCGCCTCCGGTGACGGCTGCTCCCACTGGTGCGTTCCGGCCTGCGCGACAGCCGGAGGGCTCGCCGGGCTCCTCACGGTCATCGACGCCGCTCGAGCCGCCAATCCGCTTCCGCGCATCGCAACCTCCGCGTCGCTGAGCGCGATCGGCGGAGCCATGGGATGTGCCTGCATCGGCTACGCCGGCGCCGGCGCGATGCTCATCGCCATGAGCCTGGTACTCCTTCCAGGCGGTATCTGGCTCGTGCGCCGCCCGTTCGGCACAGAATTGGTGCCTTAGCCCGGTTGGCCGTGCTGGCTGCGGAAGGCGCGCGCGCCCAGCAGAACCATGCGCAACATCACGATCGTCTCGTCGACCAGCTTTGCCCGCTCCGAGGCAGCGAGGTCGAGCGACCGCGTCGCCATCGCAAAGACGATGCGGGTGGTTGCCCGTGCCGCCAGATGGGGCTCCTCGAGACGATGGTTCCTCAGCTCGGCGAACCGGCGGAGGTCGGTCTCCAGCTCATCTTCAAAGGAGACGAGCTGGCGTTCCACCGCTGTGCGAAGTTCGGGTGAACCTACCGAGCCCTCTCGCAGGAAGAGCTTCAAGAGCTGGTCGTTCTCGGCGATCGGCTCCATGAAGGCCTCCAGCGAAGTGCGGACGACACTTCGCTCCGACACCGCTCGAACGCGGGCCTCGCGAATGATGCGGCGGAGCGAATCACCTGCCTGCTCGATGAGCGCGACGGCGAGCTCGTTCGTGTCGTGGAAATGCCGATAGAAGCTGTTGGGCGCGATGCCGGCTTCGCGTGCCACCTCACGCAGCGTGAGGCTCGAGAGGCCGCGGTCCGGCCCAGCAATCGCAAGCGCCGCTTCGAGCAGCGCCTCGCGGGTGATGGTCGCCTTTCGTCCGGCACGGGTGCGCTCCGGTGACTTCGGAGCGGCGTCGGCGATGGCGGGCTGAGGGTCAGGCGTCTTCATGGCTGCATGGTGAAAAATTGGATTAATGCACACTTGTGCATACAGTCGTGCATGATTATCGGGTCGATGGTCACTTCCTCACCATCCCAGCGCAATCCGCATGACACAGCGCGCAAGCCAAGTCCACAAAGGTCGCCGATGATTCCCATCATCTCGGCAGACGCGCTCGACTTCTGGCTCCAGCGGCTGAACCCGGCCCTCTCAGTGTCGAGAACCCTCGCACGGCTGGTCGCGCGGACGGCGGTCGCCCACGATACCGTCCAGCTCACCTTCGCCCCCAACCGCGCCTTTCGGGGCGCTCGTCCGGGGCAGCATGTCAACCTCACCGCGGAGGTCGACGGCCGGCAGATCACCCGCTGCTACAGCGTCACCTCGCTGCCGCAGCGCGGGCGGAGGTTCGACCTGGTCGTGAAGCGGCTGACCCACGGCCTCATGAGCAGCTTCATCACCCAGCGACTACGCATCGGAGAGGCGGTTGAGATTGGGCAGGCTTTCGGGGAGATGCAGGCTGAGCCCGCCGACCCCACCCCGCGCCTGCTGCTCGCCGGTGGTGTCGGCATCACGCCGCTGCTTGCGCAGATCCGCGAGGCTGCGG
>CANMDT010000070.1 GCA_947496715.1 Myxococcales bacterium | reverse complement strand
CGGCGACCTTGGCTGGCTGCTGGCCCTCTTCGGCTTCGGGACGGCCCATCTCTGGTGCTCGGTCCTCGGTCAGGTCTGGTTCACTGCGCTGGTGGTCGGGGTGACCTTCAACCTGCTCTATGTGCGCGCCATCCTTGCTCGGCGCTTCTTCTGGGCCGGCGTTGCGCTGGCCTGTGGCTTCGCGGCCCGCACGCCGCTGCTCTACGCCACGGTCTTTGCTGCGGCAGCGCTCTTCTTCCCGGCCGGTCGGCTCGCCTCGCTCCGCGACCGCCGGTTCTGGCGCGATGGCCTGCTCTTCGCCGTCGCGCCGCTCGTTGTCGGGCTGCTGCTGATGGCCGCCAACCAGGCCCGCTTCGAGCGGCTCGGAGAGTTCGGTCATACCTACCTCGCCAACGGCCAGCTCGACCGCATCAAGGAGTGGGGACTCTTCAACTACCACTTCCTGTCGCGCAACCTCGCGGCCATGTTTGCGCTGCTCCCGAAGCTGCAGACCGAGGCCCCCTACCTCATCGTCTCCAAGCATGGGCTCGCCATCTGGCTGACCACGCCAGCCTACCTCTACCTGCTCTGGCCCAAGGTGCGCGAAGGCGCACAGAACCCGTGGCTCCATCGCGCGGCCTGGGCCACCATCGCCGCTATCGCCACCTCGCACCTCTTCTATCAGAACACAGGCTGGGAGCAGTTCGGCTACCGCTTTCAGATGGACTATCTGCCCTTCCTGTTGGTGCTGCTTGCACAGGGGCGCGACCGCCTCTCCTGGCTCTTCAAGGTGGCCATCATCTGGGGCATCGCCGCCAATGCCTTTGGTGCGGTGACCTTCAAGCGGGCCGGCCGCTTCTACGACAACTGGTTCTTCGAAGAGTAGCCGCGCTGGCGCCTTAGAGCGGGCTCTGAATGGCGCTGCCGAAGCGCTCTAGCATGTCGTCCAACTCGTGCTCTGTGATGGTCAGCGCGGGCACGAGGTAGACCACATTGCCGAGCGGCCGGATGAGCAGTTGGCGCGCGGCCGCCGCCTTGGCGATGCGCCAGCCAACGGGGTCGGTGTAGTCGCTGCCCTCGGCCAGCTGCACGGCAAGCACGAGGCCGGTCTGGCGCACTTCGGCTACGCCCGGCCACTGCCGCCAGTCTGCCGTCGTGCGCCGCATCTGTTCCGCACGAAGGGTTGCATGCTCGAGGATGCCGTCCTCGGCAAAGGCGTCGAGTGTGGCGAGGGCCGCCGCGCAGCCGAGCGGGTTGCCGCAGTAGCTGTGGCCGTAGTGGAACATGCGCGAACGCTCGCCGCGGAAGGCGTCGAAGAGCTCCTCCGTGGCGAGGGTCACCGCGAAGGGCAGCGAGCCTGCGGTCAGGCCCTTCGAGAGGCAGAGGAGGTCGGGCGTGATGCCCGCCTGCTCGCAGGCAAAGAGGGTGCCTGTGCGCCCCATGCCGACGAAGACCTCGTCTGCGATGAAGAGGGCGCCCGCCTCTTTGGCGAGCGCATGCATGCGCCGGAGCGTGGCGGCGCTGTACATCCGCATTCCGCTCGCGCCGAGGATGAGCGGCTCGACGACGACGGCGGCTACCTCGTGGCCCCGCGCCGCCAGCAATGCGGCGAGCGCGTCGACCATCTCCGACTCCCAGCCGGTGCCGACTGCGCCGTCGCCGGCCGGGATGGAGAGCACATCGAAGGGCAGGCCATCGAGCCGGTGTCGGAAGGCCGCGATGCTGCCGAGCGAGACCGTGCCGAGCGTGTCGCCATGGTAGGCGCCTTCGAGGGTCACAAAGCGCCGGCGGGCGGTCTCTCCGCGCTGCTGCCACGACTCATAGGCGACCCGGATGGCGACCTCGACGGCGGTTGAACCGTTGTCGGAGAAGAAGGTTCGCGTGAGCCCCGGCGGCGCAACCGCTGCGAGCCGTTCGGCAAGGGTTGCAGCAGGCGCGTGGGTGGCACCGCCGAACATCACATGGGAGGCCTTGTCGAGCTGCGCATGGAGCGCCTCGCGGACCCGCGGGTAGCCATGCCCGAGGTTCGAAACCCACCAACTGCCGCTGCCGTCCATCCATCGCCGGCCGTCTTCATCGGTCAGCCAGATGCCCTCCGCCGACGCAACCACGAGCGGGTCTTTCGTTACCCACTCATCGTGCTGCGTGTAGGGGTGCCAGACGTGGCGGTGGTCCTGCGCAAGGATGTCGCTTCGTCTCGTCGCCATGGGCTTCAGCGCTTCGTCAGCATGAGGCAGGAGACGGTTGCATCGGTGGCAAGGTAGCGGATGCGGACGCGGCCCCGATCGTTCCAGAAGGTCTGGAGCGCGACCTTGGAGGCGAGTCGCTGGCTGCCGGTGTGTGTGAGGCCGTCGACCCCCTCAAACTCGTAGGTCACCCAGAACTCCGAGCCGCCGATCGGGCTCACCCGCTCGATGGCTTTCAGCGTGCGGACACTGGCCACTTCGCCGCCGCTCTTGAGCCGCTTGGCCGCCCGCGTGCCGGCCGTGCGCGGCATGGTGAGGAGGAGCCCGACAAGGCCGAGGATGCCGGCGCAGATGAGATAGCCGACCTTGTCGTATCCTGCGGCGTCGCTCATAGAGAAGAGGGCAAGACCGAGCGAGATGGCGATGGGCAGAAGCGCCGCGCGGGTGGCTCCGTGACCGCCGGGCAGCAGCGCATGGTAGAGCGCAACGTCTTCGCGGCGGAGCGGTACGGCCTCGATGGGTGCCGAGAAGGCGGGCGGCTCGATGCGCGAAGGCGCGGGAGCAGACACCATCACCGGTGCGGGCGCAGCAAGCGGTGCGGGCGCCGACACGGCAGCAGGTGCGGGAGCCAATGCGATCGGCGGCACAGAAGGGGGGGCAGCGATAGCCCCCATGCTGGGCGAGGAGATGGGGGAGGAGACGGGCTGGCTGGCGCCCTCCGGCACGACGATGCGTATGCATGGGCCGTTGGCCGCCTCCCACCGCTCCAGGGCGCGGAGCAGCGCATCGACCGACGGGTAACGGTCCTCCATCGCCGGCTCCAGGAGCAGGTCGAGGATGGCCGCGATGGCTGGGTCGTGGGTCAGGTGGGGGAAGACATCGGGCTTGAGTCGCCGGATCTCAAACCTGGCCGGCTCGATGCCCGTGATCAGGTGCAGGGCCGTTGCGCCGAGCGCGTACAGGTCGGTCGTGGCATAGGCGCGGGCTTGAAACTGCTCCGGCGCCATGTAGCCGAAGGTGCCGACCACGCTCGAGCCGCCGGCACGAGGGTCGAGAACGGCCTCGCGCACGGCGCCGAAGTCGATGAGGACGCAGTCGCCGTTGGGTCGAAGCACAAGGTTGGAGGGCTTGATATCGCGATGGTAGAGCGGCGGATTGCGCGCATGGAGATAGCCGAGCGGCACCAGGCAGCTCTTCATCAGCCAGACGACCTCGGGGATAGGGATGGTGCCGCGCACCTCAAGGAGCTGCTGCAGCGAGGGCCCCTCGATGAACTCCTGCACGAGGTAGAAGGCGATGGTCTCTTCGCGGCGGTCGACGATGGTCTCGGTGAACTCAGGGACCTGCGCGTGATGGATGGTTTTGAGGGTGGCGCACTCGCGCTCAAACAGCTCAATCTGCTTGGTGTGGCGCTGTTTGACGAGCTTTAACTCTTTGATCGCGCGGAGCTGGTCGGAGCGCTGGTCGCGGGCCAGGTAGGTGCGGGCGTTTCCGCCTTCGCCGAGGAGGCGGAGGAGCTGGTAGGGACCGATTTCTCTGAGCACGGCGGACCTGCGTCGTTGTCGTGGGGGTTGCGCCGCGACGCGGAGCAGGAGTCGGATAGCAATCGCGCGGTTTGGCTGCTATCTTTCCGCACCGCCGCTGCCAGCCCGCGCGCCAGGCGTGGCCCTGTGCGCTCGCCTGCGGCCGAGTTCGTAAACCTGCCAGAAGGCGTCTCCCTGGCCCTCGGCGGCCCGCAGGGTCACGGTGGTCATGCCCGCATGATCGATGCAGACCTCCGGGATGACCACGTCGGGTGTGGGCCCGGTGTCTTCCTCGAGTTCCTGGCCTTCGGCGGTCGCGAGGTAGAGGTCGAGATCGCGGAGCTCTTTGCTGCCAACGGCCACAACGCCGTAGCAGTGGCCGGCAAGGGCGGCGAAGGTGAGGCGGGCCGCGTGGCCGGGGAGCAGACTCTCGCGGTGCACGGGGCTCATGGCCGTGGCGCCGGGAAGGTAGCGGCCAGCCAGCGCCTGGAGGTCGCGCCCCGCGAAGGTCTCGGGGAGGGTCGCCTCTTCGAAGCCCATCAGCAGCGCCTCTCCCGCACCATCGGCAGAGGCGCGCAGGTTGTAGATGCCGTCGCGTGGCGCCACGAAATGGACGATGACTGGCATCTCGTCGGGCGACCTGTCCTCGGCGGCCTGAAGCCCGTCGGGCAGCGTTAGAACGAGGTCGAGGTCGATGTCGGAGGGCTGCGCATAGGCCATGAAGGCCACCCGCATTCCCTGCGTCAGCTTCACGGGCAGATCGCGCCGATCGGCTTTGGTGAACTTCCAGGGAACGGGCGCAAAGAGCGGTCGGCCCTGTGGCGCAAAGGTAGAGGCGAGCCGTGCTGCGCCACGGGCCAGTCGCGGGCCCGAGCTCTCTGCGGAACCCTCGCCCGCCGCCGTGCCAGGGATACGGGTCACGCTCAGTCCGCCCTTTGTCTCCACACTCGTTTGCGCCGTCGCGGCGGCGAAGGGCTGCTTGTCGCGGCACCCCGCAAGCAGCATCGCGGCGCAGAGTGCTGCTAGGCTTCCTGGAGCTCGGAAGAGTGCCCCGAGCGGGCGTCGCTGCGCGTCTGGCCTCGTCATGGCCGCGCTATGCTCCCTCTGTCTGCGAACTTCAAGTCTCGCCTGCGCGCGGTGCCGCATCCGGCAGGGTTGCACGGCCCGTGGCGGCGAGGTATCGCCCCTCCGCCCAGCCCGCTCCTCCGGACGCAGCCATGGAATCCACAGCTCCCCGAGACCCGCTCTCGCCGCTCCAGCCCGCCGACCAAGGTCTCGTCATCGCGGGGCGCCGCTTCTCCTCGCGGCTCTTCATGGGAACAGGCCGTTACCGGAGCCTCGACGCCCTCATGCGCACCATCGAGGCCTCGGGTGCCGAGGTCGTCACCGTGGCGGTGCGCCGCGTCGATCCGTCCGAGCCCGACGAGTCTTCTCTCTTCGGTGAACTCCGCAGAAGCGGACGATTCCTGCTCCCCAACACGGCCGGCTGCTACTCCGCCCGCGACGCCATCCTCACCGCCCATCTCGCCCGCGAGGCCTTCGATACTCCCTGGGTCAAGCTCGAGGTCATCGGCGACGACACAACGCTGCTTCCCGACCCCATCGAACTCCTCAAGGCGGCCACACAGCTCGTCCGCGACGGCTTCATCGTGCTGCCCTACACCAACGACGACCCCATCCTCGCCCTCCGGCTCCGCGACGCAGGTTGCGCCGCCGTCATGCCGCTCGGTAGCCCCATCGGCAGCGGCATGGGCATCCGGAACCCCTACAACCTGCGCATCATCCGCGAGCAGATCACAGAGCTGCCTGTCATCCTGGACGCCGGCGTCGGAACTGCATCGGATGTGGTCCAGGCCTTCGAACTCGGCTGCGACGCCGTTCTCCTCTCCAGCGCAGTCTCCGGCGCCAAGCACCCGACGCTCATGGCAGAGGCGATGCGACATGCCGCGGTAGCAGGGTGGGCTGCACGGCAGGCCGGCCGCATCGCACGCAAGCTTCATGCCTCGGCGAGCTCGCCCGAAGAGGGCGGCTTCTGGTCCTAGCCGGACTGTGCGAAGCGACTCAGCCGCGTTGCGCAGGGCGTCATGATTGCGTAGCAAGGTGCCAACCCGCTCCCCGAGGCCCCAATGATCTCCGCAGCAGAGGCACTTGAACGACTTCGCGTTGGAAACCAGCGCTTTGCCGAGCACCTGACGCTGCCCGTTGCAGGTCTCGAGCGTGGACGTGAGGCCGTCCTCGGCGCCGTCCAGGAGCCCTTCGCCATCATCCTCGGCTGCTCCGACTCCCGCGTCCCGGCGGAGTTGGTCTTTGACCAAGGCTTCGGCGACCTCTTCGTCATCCGCGTTGCCGGCAACATCGTCGCCCCGTCGCAGGTCGGCAGCATCGAGTTCGCGGCCGCCCGCTTCCACACGCGGCTCGTGGTTGTCCTCGGACACACCTGCTGCGGCGCCATCGAGGCGACGCTCGAGGAGCTCCGCCGGCCCGTCGCCCAGCAGTCGCCCAACCTCCGCTCCATCGTCGATCGTATTCGACCTTCGGTCCAGACCCTGCTCGAGACCCACCGCCCCGAAGATGCCGACGACGACCTCCTTGCGCACGCTGTGCGCGCGAACGTGCGCGCCTCGGTCAACCACCTGCGCCACGGTTCGGCCCTGCTCGAGTCGCTCATCGCCACCAACGGGCTCCGGGTCGTGGGCGCCGAGTACTCGCTCATGACAGGGCGTGTTGAGTTCCTCGACGGCGTCGACTGAGGCGGGCTACTTCGCCGTCGCGAAGGCGCGGAGCAGGGCAGAGATTGGCTCCACGCTGACGACCGGCTTGGCGCTCTCGGCCGCGAGCAGTGCCTCCACCTGCTCCCGAGCCTCGATGGCAGCCGTCTCCTCGCGCTGCTCGCTGAGTGCCGTCGAAATCTCCGCCGCGGTGGGCGTCACGCGGGCGATAAGTTTGACCACCACCAAGCCGTAGCCAGTGAAGTAGGGCTCGGGGAAGGTGTCGCCCGGCTTTGCAAGGCTGGCAAAGAGGCGGTCGCTCAGCGCCGGGTTGGGGCCCACACCCGGCACCATGCCACTGGCAGTGCGGCGGAAGGGCTTCGGCGTCGCGAGGACAACCCCCTTCTCGCTCTTGATGGCCTCGAGGGCCGAACCGCCTCGGGCCATGGCCTGCTGCACCGTTGCTGCGAGCGCCTTCTCCTTGTCGGTAGGCCCGGACGCGCGCGCGAGCGTCGCCGCGATCTCGCTCCGCATCCCGTCATCCAGCGGCCGCCGCTCAGGCGCGATCTGCTCCTCGACGCGGGCAAACATGAGGTCGGTCTCCGACTCAAAGAGGGCTGTGGTCTCGCCAACCGGCGTGGTGAAGACGAGTGGCATCTGGCTCTCGGTGACGAGCCCAAAGCTCCCTCCAGCCGCCGCAGAGGCATCGGCTGATTGGGCTGTCGCGGTCGCAGCGAAGGCCGCAGAGCTCGCGGAGGCGGCCTCGCGCCAGCCTCGCATCTGCTCCTTGAGCGCCTCGAGCGCCGTAGCGTCGGCGGGCTTGGGCTGGCGGACGAGCGAGATGCGGCGCCGCGGCGGGAGCCAGTGCTGGTCGGAGGTCTCGGCGTAGCGCTTCTCGATTTCGGGGACGCGGGTGGTGAGCACGGCGCTCAGCCGGCCTGCCTCGAGCGGCAGGCGGATGGAGGCGAGCTGCATCTCGATTGTCTCGCGTTCGGCAAGCAGGCGGGTGCGGAGCGTAGCCTCATCGAACCCCGCTGCGAGCTTCTCTTCGAGGCATTTGCGCAGGAGTTCGTCTGCAAAGACCGCCTCGAGGACCTCCATGTTGAGGAGGTGGTAGGGGGCGAAGGCCTCCTTGCGGCCGGCAGGGTCGAGCGCGAAGAGCCGGCCCACCTCGGGGTCGCTCTGCATGGCCGCACGGGCCTGTTCTGCAGAGACGCTGCAGCCCTTGGTTGCGGCGAGTGCGCCGGCGCGGCGGGCGAGGAGCTGGTCGCTGGCGAAGAGCCTGATGACGCGCTGGTCTTCGGCGAGCAGGAGGGCATCTTTGGCTGTCGGCCGGAGCCCCTTGCGGAAGGCGTTGGCCTCGAAGCGGGCGACGACCTCGGCGTCGGTGAGCTGCACAGGCCCCTGCTGCGCGGCGAGGGTGCCTGTCTTCGGCGCGACGGCGGGCGCGGAGACGGGGAGGCCGCTGCCGCTGCCTGCTCCGGCCGGTTCTGCGCTCGGCGTGGTGCGGCAGGCTGCGACCGTGGCCGCGAGCAGCAGCGGGGTGAGCAGCGGGGCTGCGAGGCGAAGAGCAAGAGGGGGGTTGAAAAACATGGTCAAAACCAGTAAGAGGCAGGCCACTCTGAACGCCTAGCTGGTCTTTACAAGCCATGCCGGCAGCGCGGTCGGTCTGCTAACAGCCGCAACGCTGTGAGACAATTCAGGAATAGTCCGACACCATGGGGTGTTGGAGATGCGCTCGGCGGACTGCCGGGCTGTGAGGAAGGTTGACGATGTCGAAGAGCCCCCTGACCCAGGTCCGAGAGCAGTTCGGTTCCAAGAAGGAACTTGCCACGAAGCTTCTTCCGCTTCTCGATCGCCGTGACGGCGAGACCGAGAAGGAGTTCGCCGCCCGTATTCAGGGTGCGTCCAACAAGCAGCTCCTCCGCCTCTCGGCGGTGGAAGAAAAGGTGTCTAGCGCCTTCGGCTCCAAGGAGTCGCTCGTGGATGCCATCGTCACCCTCAAGTTCGGCAAGCCGAACCCCGACTACAAGTCGAAGCTGTCGACCTTCACGAAGGCCAAACTGCTCGACCTGCACAGTTCGTTCTCGAAGACGGCCAAATAGTCGCCTTCCTGTCGCTGTCTGTTTTCTGTGAACTGTTCAGATCTTTTGACGTAGGGCGGTTAGCATGACTCGCTCGAAGTCTGGTGCCCGGCGAGAACTCTCCTTGAAGATTGGCGACATGGTCGTCTATCCGGCTCAAGGTGTGGCGAAGGTCGAGGGACTTGAAGAAAAAGTTATTATGGATGCCACGATGAGGTTCTTTGTCCTGCGCGTGCTGGACTCAGACAAGAAAATCATGGTGCCGGAAAACAAGGTGGACTCCGTCGATATCCGCAAGGTCATCGAGGAGGACGAGGTCGACGAGGTCTTCGACATCCTGCGCGAGCGGAATGTGTCGTTCGACCACGGCACCTGGAACCGCCGCTACCGTGCCTACGTCGAGAAGATCAAGACGGGCTCCATCTTCGAGATTGCCGAAGTTCTTCGCGACCTGAACCTGATTCGGGCCGACAAGAACCTGAGCTTCGGAGAGCGGAAGATGCTCGACACCGCCCGCCGTCTCCTCGTGCAGGAGCTCAGCGTGGCGATGAAGACCACCGAAGATCATATCGAAAAAGAGCTCGATAGCCTCTTTACCTCCGGCTAGCCGCCGAGCATCGACGAGAGCGGCCGGACCGCGTGCCGAAGGGCATGCGAACCGGTCGCACGGTGGTTGCCGCTCTGCTTGATGCCGCCGAAGGGTAGCAGTGCATTGGAGCCGACCGTTGGCCGGTTCCAGTTCACCACGCCAGCTTCGAGCTCCAGCCTCAGCCGCTCGAAGCGCGACTGCGTCCGGGTGAAGAGCGACATCGCCAGCCCGTAGGGCGTTGCGTTGGCCCGCGCCACCGCCTCCTCTTCGGTGTCGACCACCTCCACCAGCAGATCGGGCCCGAAGATCTCCCGCTCGATGCGCCCTTTTGCCGCCTCGGTGTCGCGAACAAGGTGCAGCCCTGGCCGCACGAAGTAGCCCTGCTTCGCCCGCTCCACCGCAGCGCCCTTGAGCAGGGTCTGAAGGCCCGCCGTCTCCTCCTGTGCTGCAAGGAAGCGCTCGTAGCCGCCCGGCGTCGCGAGTGGCCCCATCACGCTGCTCTCCAGCCCCGGGTCGTCGCTCTCCATCCAGTCCAGCCGCATGGAGAGCTCATCGAGCAGCGCCTCTGCCACGCCGCGCGTTGCGACCAGGCGGCTCACGCAGGTGCAGCGCTGCCCTGTTGTTGCGGTAGCTGCCGTAAGGATGGCCTCGGTCGCAAGCGCGAGGTCTGCATCATCAAGTACAATCGCGGTGTTCTTGCCACCCAACTCCAGCGCGATGAGCTTGCTTGGCTGTGCCGCGGCGGCCCGGACGATGGAGACGCCGACGTTGTAGGAGCCCGTGAAGGAGACGCTGTCGACGCCAGGATGCGCAGCCAGCGCCGCGCCCGTCTGACCGCCACCCTGCACCAGCTGGAGCAGGCTCGGATCGGCGCCGCTCTCCTCGGCCGCCTCCTGCCAGGCGAAGAAGTAACGCTCCGCGCAGCCGGCAGTCCAATCCGACGGCTTGAGGATGCAGGCGTTGCCCGCCACCAGCGCAGCAAGCAGCTGCCCGTGCGCCAGGTGAATCGGGAAGTTGAACGGGCTGATGACCGCGACCACGCCGAGCGGGACGAGGTCGTAGCAGGCGTCGGCCGCTGGCTGCTGGCGCTGCAATTCCGCCCGCGCGATCTGCTTTGTGTGTTCCCACCGCGAGAGCACGCCCTTCATCTCTGCTGCAGCATCTACGGCTAGTTTGCCGGTCTCCCGCATGATCTGAAGCGCAATCTTGGGCGAGTGTTCGCCGAGCCGCTCGTTGAAACGGTCGATGACGGCGATGCGCTCCTCGAGCGGCCGGAGTTTCCAGGCCCGTTGCGCCCGTCGTCCCTGCTCGACGGCGGCGTCGATGAGTGCGGTTCCCTCCGTCCCGACGAAGACGGGCATGGAGAGGTCGTAGGGGGCGAAACGCTCCCAGCGCTCGGCGCGGTCGTGGTTCCATCGTCCTGCAACAAAGCCGCCGGCCAGTCGCATCGGGGCAGGGTGTGTCATGGTGGGTTCTCGTGCTGTCGTGGAGAGGTGAGCGGCAGACCGAGCAGGAGGTCGCCTGTCTGCAGGCCGAGTCGTGTTGCGATGTCGGCGTCGACGAGGGCGCCATTGGCTGTCTCGAGCCAGGCGCCGAGCGCCGCGCGGAAGGGGCGCTCGCCGACCCGGGTGATGAGTCTCTTGGAAGCGCCCTCATCTGAGGTCAAGCCTGCGAAGGGGCGCGTGCGCGCCTGTTGAAGCGGCAGGATATCGGCCCGCTGCGCTTCAAAGTGGGGGCCCCCGTCAAAGGGGTCGATGTGGAGGTTGAAGCGGAAGCCGGCGGCGGTGAGCATGCGCGCGACGCCGCGCGTCTGCGCCCCGACCGCGCCGATCACGGCCTGCACCTCGGGCGGCGCGAGCGCAGTGTGGATGGGCGTGCGGGGGAAGAGCGACCGGATGAACTCGCGGTTGCCCCGCGAAAGGCGATCGGCGTCCCGGTAGCTGAGACGCGTGAAGGGGCGGCCGAGCCACTCCCAGAGCAGGCTCGAGCCGTCGGCCTCGAGCGGCGGTAGCAGCTCTGCCTCGACGCGCTCGTGAAACCTGCCCGGCTGCAGCGCCATGAAGAGGAAGCGAACGAAGGAGAGCCCCTGGCCAAGCCGGTCGGGATGGCCGCGGAAGTCGGGGTGGAGCACCAGCGCGCCGAGCTCGGTGTGGGGTCGGTAGGACTGCACGAGGGTGAGCGTCTGGTGGGCGAAGAGCTCTCCGAGCGACTCGCTGTAACGCTCTTCCACATCGACGCGGAAGGCGTGGTGCGGGTCGTCGGTGGTGCCGTGCGCGGCCACGATCATGGAGGTGCCAAGCAGCGCTCCATCGCTGCAGCGCTCGAGAACGAAGAGGAAGCGGCCCGTCCGGTCGTCGGGGTCGTTGCGCCCGAAGGAGCTCACCGACGCCTCGATCATCGCTGCAACAGCCTCGGCATCAGCAGGCAGGTTGAGCGAGTCGAGGTGGGCAGCGAGGCGCACGACGCCATCGAGGTCGTCGGGGTGTACTTCGCGATAGAGATAGCCAGACATGGAGGACTCGGTGGCGACGCGATGTGCCCTGCTTGCCCCAGATTGCGCTCGGCGTCGAGCGCAGAAGGTGCCGCGGCGCGTCAGTTCTTGGCGCGCCGGAAGGTCCAGAAGTGGTTGACGAGGAAGTTCAGCGGCATTGCGACGAGGATGGCGACGCAGGCCGCCACCTTGAGCCGCAGGGCGTCTGCGCTCAGGAACCAGAAGCCCTCGGTGGGCAGGTAGAAGTGGTGAATGAGCAGCGACGTGGCCCATTGGAGCAGGGCCGCTCCTGCGCTGGTGAGGTAGAACTTTCTGCAGCGGACGAGCCAGGCCTCGCCGCCCCGCTGATCGGCCCAGGTCCAGCCGTCGTTGAAGAGGAAGTTGGTGAAGATGGAGACGACAATGCCGGCGACGAGGGCCGCGGGCGTCGCGCCCCCGATGCTGAACCCTTCGCGCACCATGAGGTCGCTGACGGCTCCGGCAATGAGCAGGTTGACGGCAACCCCCGAGGCGCCGACGACCCCGAACTTGATGATGCGGGCGCGGGCGAGCCTCGCGGCGTTCTGCGTGATGACGAGCCGCACGGAGCGCCTCTCGAGCGCGGGGTGTTGAGGAGCAGGTTCGCTCATGGCTGCCTGGCGGGTGTCGGGGAGGGCGGCTCGGTTACGGCGGGCAGCCGTGCCGGTCAAGCAGGCCAACTAGCGGATGCGCGCGACAAGCCCGTCGGTCATGGTGAGCAGGTGGGCGCGTGCCTCGCTGTGGGGCAGCGTGAGCAGTGCGCGGCGTGCCGCCGCCGCCTCTGCGCGGGCCCGCTCCCGCGCGGCTTCGATGCCTCCCGAGGCTCGGACGGCCTGTGCGAAGGAAAGGGCTGCCTCGCCGCCTTCTTCGTTTGCAGCTTGGCGCTCGGCGAGCTGGAGCCAGCCCTGTCGCAGCGACGGGTCGCGCTGCATGCCGAGGATGACGGGCAGGGTTGCCTTTCCGCCCGCAAGGTCGACGAGCAGCTGCTTGCCGAGGGTGGCCTCGTCGGCCTCGAGGTCGAGGATGTCGTCGACCATCTGGAAGCAGAGACCGAGCGACCTGCCGAAGCTGGTCATGGCCTCGAGCAGCGCCGGGTTGTTGGTGAGGTGAACAGGCGCGCGGCAGCACCAGACGAAGAGGCTGGCGGTCTTTCGCTCCGCCACCTCCAGGTAGGCTGCCTCGGTGGGTGTTGGGGTATGCCGCTGCTGCAGCTGCAACATCTCTCCTTCGACCAGAAGCCGGAGCGTAGAGATGGCCTCTTTGAGCGGAGCCTGCGACGGGACGGAGGCGACTAGGTCGAGCGCGCGCGTTAGCGCATAGTCTCCGCCCAACACGCTCGCTGTGTTCGACCAGACCATGCGCGGCGCAGGGCGTCCGCGGCGGACCATGCCCTCATCGACGACGTCGTCGTGCAGCAGGGTCGCGAGGTGCACGAGTTCGCCGGAGCAGGCCAGTTTGATGGCCTCCTCGCCGCGCGTGCCGGCAAGGTGGGCCGATAGGAGCACCAGCATGGGGCGGAGCCGTTTGCCGCCAGCCTCGATGAGGTGACGACCCGTCTCGGCAAGCGGGTGGACGGTGAGCGGGAGCGACTCTGGGAGCGCTGCCGCGACCTCGTCGAGCTCGCTCGCGAGGAAGGCGGTCAACGAGCTCACATCCTCCCGGATTCGGCCTGACGAGCCGCGTTCGGCAGCGCGTTCGAGCGCCTCAAGTGATGCGGTGCGATCCATCGAAACTCGTCCATGGCAGAGGGGCGACCGGTCGGCCGCTGGCGGAGCGCTCGGCAGGCGGCCGTGCTTGGCCGATCTTGCCCACATTGGCAAGCGAAGCCTGCCTGCTTGGATGCTCGCCAACGCGGCTTGATGCGCCGCGCACGCCGAACCTCAGCGCAGACGGCGGAGGTGGACGCCCTCGCGCGGGAGAGCGTCGAAGTGGCGCTTCCAGCCGGGGTCGGAGATGCCCTTGGGGAGGGCGCAGACAACGATGTAGCTGCCAGTGCCAAAGCCGTAACGAGAGGCCACCGCGCTCACCGTGGCGGCGTCGAGTTCGGAGAGCCGCCGTGGGTGCTCCCACAGTTCACTCACCTGCCGGTTCGATGCCACATACTGCACCGCCTGCCCCATGCGCTGACGCACCGTCTCGGCTCGCATCAGCAGCGTGCCCAAGTAGTAGGACTTCACCTGCTCGAGGTAGGTATCGGTCATGGGCGTCTCGACGAAACGGTCCCAGGCATCGAGGCAGACCGAAGCGGTGTAGGCGGCCTTGCTACCCTGCGGCGAACACTGCACAGCAAAGAGCGACTCGTCGCGGTCGGGAACGAGCGTGCTCCCGATGCCGTACGACAGCCCCTCTTTGCCCCGCACGCGCTGCACGAGCGGGGTCATGAAACCCGACCCGAAGGCTGCGTTATGGAGCACAACCGCATCCCAACTCTCATCGAGGCTGGAGGGAGCGGGCGCGCTGAGCATGAGGGCAGCCTGTGCGCCGCCCCGCGTCCGCGCCGCGCTGACAGCGCCGGTCCGGATGGGCGGTCGCCGCACCTTCTCGCTCTTGTTCACGGGTACCAGCGTGCGGAGCTTGGCCATCCAACCGGCAACAGCCTTGGCGTGGTGGCCCGGGTCTTCGGCGGCGATGCCGGCGACGGCCTTGGCGCCAAGCGCTTCAAGCATGCGCGGGCCCAACATCTCTGCCTTGATGCGCCGCCTGGTCTCGACCCGACCGTCGGGGTGATGTTCCCAGGCGGTTCCGCTCCAGAGCACCGGACCGTTCATGCGGGCGAGAATGCCGCCCGGGTCTTCGAGGGCGGTCTCCGCCTCCTCCTCGGCCTCGGTGAGCACGTCGCTTAGTTCGTCGGCGTCGAAGGCCGAGTCGGTGAGGTACTCAAGGAGCAGGTCGAGGGCCTGGTCGAGGTACTCCTCGAGCACGGTCAGGTCGACATACCACGAGGTGCGGAAGGCGCGCACGCCAAGCGATGCGCCGAGCCGCTCGAAGGCACGGCTGAGCACCAGGCGAGGCATCCTGTGGGTGCCTCGATCGAGCATGGTGAGCGCGACGTCGAGCAGCCCCGAGACCTCGTCGGGCTCACTGGCCGTACCGTGGTCGAAGTGGATTCGGATGCTGACGATACCGAACGACGGACCACCGGAGAGTACCATCCGGTCCAAGCCCGGCAGCGGCTCGAGAGCCACATCAAATCTCGGAATCTGGATCATGCTGCCTCAACACTGCCGGTCGGCAGCACGACGAGCTCGTAGCGCGGCAGCTCGTGGAGCATCCGATGCGCAAGCCCGCGGATCTCTGCGGCTGTAACAGCCACAATCTCGTCTCGAAGGCGGAGGCCGGCGAGCGGGTCGCCGAAGGCGATCCAGCTCTCGCCGAGGTCTTCGGCGCGGGCGTAGGTGCCGGCGAGCGACAGCGCGTCCTGCGCACGCAGCCGGGTCTTGGCCACGGCCATGTCGTCCTCGGTCGGCCCGGCCGCGGCGAGCTTCATGAGCACCGCGTCCACAGACTGCCTGATGCGCTCCGGCTCAACGCCTTGGCGGAGGGTTGCGCTGATCTCGAAGAGCGAGGGCAGGGCGTGGTCATACTGGCTCGCGTTGACGTCGAGCACGAGCTTCTCGTTCACCTCAAGCGCTGCCGGCAGCAGGGCGGAGTCGCCGCCACTCAGCAGGTCGTGGAGCAGGCACCAGACCGCAAAACTTGGCGCGCGGCGCCCCTCGGTGGGCCAGGCCAGATTCACGCGCGGCGCAGCGACCGGCAGCGTCATCGTCCTGCAGAAACTCTCCGACAGCGCGACATCCCGCTGTGGCCGGACACTCTTGCGTGGCGTCAGGCTACCAAGGGTCCGCTCGAGTAGCGCGAGCGTCTGAGACGGGTCGACAGCGCCCGCGATGGAGACAAAGAGGC
>CANMDT010000069.1 GCA_947496715.1 Myxococcales bacterium | reverse complement strand
GGTGCAGCCGCTCACCGGCACACATTCGCCAAAGGCGCACTGCTCGCCGGCGAGGCAATCGGCGTCGGCGACGCAGAGAGGCGGCAGGCAGGTGCCCGCCGTGCAGCCCCAGGTCGATGGGCAGTCGGCCGCACTCGTGCAGCCATCGGGCGGCACGGTGCAGACGCCACGGTCGCAGGCGAGGCCTGCGGCACAGTCGGCGTCCACCGCGCAGTCAGAGAAGATGGCGCAGCGGCCCGCATCGCAGAAGTAACCTGAGGCGCAGGAGGCATCCGTTGTGCAGCCGCTCCGGGGAATGCAGGCGCCGCCGCTGCAGATCTCCGACACCGCGCAGTCGAGCGAGGTGGTGCAGCTGCCGTCAGAAGGCAGACATGCCCCCGCATCACACCGCTCGCCCGTTAGGCAGTCGAGCGTGGAGGTGCAGCCTTCGCGCGGGGAGCAGAAGCCGATGTTGCACTGCTCGCCCCGGTTGCAGTCGGCATCGACGACGCAGGCCGGCTCGGGCAGCGGGACGCAGGCACCCGAGATGCAGGTGTTGCCTGCGCGGCAGTCGCTATCGAGCAGGCAGCCCGTCGGGTTCAGACAGACGCCGCCCGTGCAGGGAAGGCCAAACGGGCAGTCCGCAGCGGTCGCGCAGCGGAGCGGCGGGAAGCAGCGTGTCGCCTCGCAGCTCCAGGCCGGCGGGCAGTCCGCCGTCGTCCCGCAGCTCGTCGCAACGCAGTTGTTGAAGTCGCAACGCTCTCCCGCCGCGCAGTCGCTGTCTGCGCTGCACTCGGGGATGGCAAAGCAGACGCCGCTCGCGCCGCAGTAGGTGCCCGGCGAACAGTTGTCGTCCGATACGCAGGGGACAAGCGCCTCGCAGTGGCCGGCGAAGCAGAATCCGCCCGCGCAGGCCGCGTCGCTCGTGCAATCGACACGCGGCACGCAGGTCCGCGAGGTCACCGAACAGACCGATCCGGCCTCGCAGCTTGCGTCGCTCTCGCAGGCGCCGGTCGCAACGCAGCGGCCGCCCACGCACTGGCTCCCCGCCGCGCAACCAGCGTCGCCCGTGCAGGCCTCAAAGACGCAGCCTCCTGCGATGCAGGCGTAGCCCTCCGCGCAGTCGAGGTCGCCCGCGCAGTCCGCCTCCGCGACGCAGCTGCAGTCCACGGCGCTCGAGCCCGGCGGGCAGACAAGGTCGGCGCAGCCGCCTGAACCCTCGCCCGAGCCGGATCCTTCGCCCGAGCCCGAGCCTTCGCCCGAGCCAGAACCTTCGCCCGAGCCCGAGCCATCGGCATCAATGCCCGTGTCGCCAGGAGCCGCAGCGGGGTCGCGCACGCAGAGCCCCTCTTCGCAGAGGCGGCCCAGCCCGCATTCGGCGCTGGCAGCACACTGCGTCGATGGCGCCTGACAGATCCCTGCTTCACAGAGAAAGTCGCTAGGGCAGTCGAAGTCGTTGGCGCAACCATCGGTAGAGGTCGTCGCGGAGGTGCCGCAGCCCGTCATCAGCGCAAGCGCGAGGAGCGCAGACCATCCAAACAAGTTCAGTATCCGCATGCTCTACCCTCTCAGATTTGGGGTTGTTCCTTTCTAAGATGCAGCACTGTCGGAGCGTTCGCGCGCATCCCGGCAGTCCGCAGACGGCTAGCCCTGGTCGGCCTTCGCCTCTGCAGGCGGAGCATCGGGGGCCGTCGTGCCGGCATCCCGCATCGCGCCGCCAAGAATCGCCGCCACCGCCACCAGCAGGGGGCCGATGAACCAGACCAGCCGCGCCGGACCGGCACCACGCTGCGCCAACGCAACCGCGCCGCCTAGAACAAGCCAGATGAGCAGCTTCGCGCCGAGCAGACCGTGGTTGAGGCTGGCATAACCGCCAATCATATGGAGGCCGGCGCCAAGCACCAGCAGCAGACCCGTCCCGTGAATCGCAGCAGCCAGCTTACGGCTCGGGTTGTTCTCTTTCGTTCCGCCATTCATGCTGTGGAGCGCCAGGCCTCCGAGCGACATCATCATCATCGCAACGCCGAGGAGGTGGATCGTCTTTACAATGTTCAGGCTCATCTGGATGCTCCGAGGCAGGTAGGGTCGAACACGGGCGTATTACCCGAAACAATCGGGCGAAGATAGTATCGCAGCCCGCGGCCACACTCTCTCCTTGACCCTCGGCGCCTGCTGCGGCATCAGGCGCATCGTCCCACCCGAGCCTCCGAGCCACCATGTCTGAAGTCCGCGTCTCCGTTCCCCACGCCCTCCCCATCCCGGTCGCCATCGAGAAGGTGAAGGCCTTTGAGGAGATGATGGCCAAGTTCGCCGTCTCCTGCGAGTGGAACGGCAACCATGCCAAGCTCAAGGGCGCCGCCGCCTCGGGCTCCATCGAGATGACCGACAGCGCCGCCATCATCGTCGTCAAGCTCGGCCTCTTCGCCAAGGCAGCAGGCGTGGAGCCCGAGCGGCTCGCCGGCTCCATCAAGAAGCGGCTCGAAGCGGCCTTCGCCTCCTGAGTCAGAGCCCGCCCGAATCGCTGTCCAGCAGGCCGGCGAACTGGGCGACCAGCTGCTCCACCTCCTCCTGCGAGACGACCGTCGTCTTGTAGTTGAAGTTGAAGCTGTCAGTCCCCTCACACCGGGTCACCGTCAGCACGATGCCGGTCCGCGGTGTGGTCGGCGTGGAGATCAGCGCGCCCGCAACGCGCCACCCGTCGCCCGCGATGGTCGGGATCGGGATGGCCAGCATGTTGCTCAGGTTGAGGTTGATCACCGTCGGCCCGGCCGAAAAGAGCATCTTGCGCAGGTCGCCCATCCGGAGCGCCAGCACCATCCACCGCTCGACGAGGTAGCGCCGCAGGTGGGCCCGACGCGCAGCCTGCGCGCGGAGCTGCTGGTGGGCAGCCAGCATGAGCGCCCGGGTGCCGCCGACCTGGTCGAGGCGGAGGTCGATGATGAAGCTCGTCAGGTGGTTCGCAAAGGAGTCGAACCCGCTCCGGGGCCGCGTCTCCGCGATGAGCGTCATGTTCACCCGCTGCGGCCGATCACCGAGCGTCGTGTGCCACCTCCGGTTGGCCTCGAAGAGCCAGGCGATGATGAGCGTGTTGAGGTTCCCGCCCGCTGTCTTGGCCGCGGCAGAACGCTCGTCGAGCAGCTCCGACGGCCGGGTGAGGTGAAGCGTCCGGTTGCCACCCGTGTAGTCGAGGCTCCGGTTCTGGCGCAGCTCCGAGACGGGCAGCCGGATGCCGGCCCAGAGGCCACGGAGATACTCCCAGATGCCGCCGACGAAGAGGCGCCTCCGCTCCCATGGCGACAGCGAGAGGGCCTCGAGCTCCGCGCGACGAGGGTAGGGCGCGGCGACCGACATGGGCTCGCCTCGCTCTGCTGCATGGATGAAACCGGCCAACTCCGTCAGCAGCGTCAGCATCGCCCGCCCGTCGGCCAGACCGTGGTGCTGCTTCACAAAGAGCCGCTGCCCTTCCGGCAGGGTCGCGAGCACAACCTGCAGGCCGCCCTCCTGCGACAGGTCGACGAAGCGGTCGCAGAGCTGGTGGCGGAGTTCGGTCAGGGCGGCCTCATCCGGCAGCGCGACGACCTCGAGCGGAATCGCCGCGTCGCGCAACACCCATCTCCAGCGCTTCGCTGTCTCCCTGTCTCCCTCTTCCGGGGCGACCGTGGCCGTTACGACCGGGAAGCGGAGCGCAAGCAGCCGCAGCGCCTCACGCAACGCCGGCGCAGGCAGATGGCCGTCGAGCACCAGCTCCCAGGTGGGCGCGTTCGAGGTCCCCTGCGCGGCATCGGTCGCCGCGAAGCAGACCTTGTCGAGGAAGTCGAAGGGGAGGGTGCGCTGCATGGCGCCTCCTAGACCCGGGCGCGGCCCGCTGTCGAGTGCGCCCGCCTTGCGCCGTGGCGTCAAGGTGTGCAAATGGGGGCGCCACACTTCCAACCGCTGCAGGAGAGCCCATGCGCCGCCGCATCCAGAAACTCATCATCGAACAGATCAACCCTGCCGTCGCCAGCCACGGCGGCGAGGTCCACCTCGTCGACCTCGTCAACTCCGTCGCCTACATCCGCCTCTCGGGCGGCTGCCAGGGCTGCTCGAGCTCCAACGCCACGCTCAAGAATGGCATCGAGCGGCTCATCCGCGAAGAGCTCCCCGAGATCACCCAGGTGGTCGATGTGACCGACCACGAGGCCGGCGAGAAGCCCTACTTCGCCTCGGGTAACGAAGGCAGCAGCCCGGTCGTCCGGTGATCCGCTTCGCTCTCACGCTGCTGCTCGGCCTGGCCCTCACCGGCTGCGCCGACGAGGCCAAGCCGGCAGAGACGGCCGACACCGGTTCGGGTTCGGGTTCGGGTTCGGGTGATGGCTCGGGTTCGGGCGAAGGTTCGGGTGTCGCCGCCTACCGGCCGCCCGAGGCACCGCTCTATGAGAGCCCCGCGACCCGCTTCCCCGCATCGGACTGCGACCGGACGCGCAACCCCATCATCTTTGTTCATGGCTTCCTCGCCTCGGGCGACACCTGGGAGAGCTTCGCCCGCAGGTTTGCCTCCAACGGCTACTGCGCCGACCTCCTGTTTGCCTTCGACTGGAACACCGTAACCCGCGCCCCCTCGACGCTGAACGACCTCGATGCCCTCGTCGACCGCGCGATTACTGCAAGCGGCGCGACCCAGGTCGACCTCGTCGGCCACTCTGCGGGCGGCGGCATCGGCTACGACTACCTCGGAAACCCGGACCACGCCGCCAAGGTCGCCCACTACGCCCACATTGCGAGCGTCGTGAAATCGGCCCTGCCCGGCCCCGAAGGCTCGGGCATCGAGACGCTGCAGCTCACCTCTCCGGCCGACTTCGTGGTGACCGACCGGGCAGAGATCCCAGGCGCGACCAACACGGTGCTCGCCGATCTCGACCACTACGCGGTCGCCACCTCGCCCGCCTCCTTTGCGGAGCTCTACCGCTTCTTCCGCGGCGAAGCCCCTGCGACGCTTGAGGCCATCGACGAGCCCGTTCCCTTCATCTCGGGCAAGGTTGTCTCGCTCGGCGAAAACAAGCCTACGGTTGGTGCAACGGTGTCGATCTACAAGGTCGATGCGGCAACCGGGCTCCGTCTCGCGCCGCTGCCGGCAGCCCGCTTCCTGGTTGGCGATGATGGTTCCTTCGGACCCTTCATCGGGGCCCGCGACACCTTTTACGAGTTCGAGGTCTGGCCTGCCGACCCGCGCGCCATCCCCGTCCGCTACTTCCGACGCCCCTTCGAGCGCTCCGCTGGTCTCGTCTACCTGCGGACCTTCCCGGGGCCCGGCAGCCTGGCAGCCTCTTTCCTGACTGCGGTGAAGTTCGACGACCGGGCCAGCACGGTTGTGGTCTTCGGCGGCGATGGGGCCTTCTTGGCCAGCCGCGACATGCTCACCCTCAACGGCACCAACATCGCGACCGAGGATGTCGCCTCTGCTGCAGACAGCACCATCGCCCTCTTTGCCTACGACACCAACCTGAACCAGACCACCGAGGCGACGCCGGTGGGGCTCTTCGAGAGCTTCCCCTTCCTGGCCGCGATGGATGTCTATGTTCCGCCAGCTGCAGAACAGCCGGTCGAAGTGCAGTTTGGAGCGCAAAAGATCGTGATGCCCGGCAGCCCTGCGCGGTCGCGCGGAGCGCTCATCGCGGTCTTCGAACGCTACTGAGCGGCCGGCGATCGCGGCGCGGTTGGCGGCGGGCTAGCGCGCACCCCACGGGCCGTTTGTAACAGGGCGCGCCGCTGCGGCTGCCACTTGTAACGCGCCGCGTCAGAGCCAAACCGGCAGGATTGAACGACAATCCCTGCGGGAATCTCCGCGACGACTTTTTTGGGTCGATCGGGAATAGTGGTGAAAAATTGTCACGAAATCGTCGCTTGACGGTTTGACGAGCGCCTCCTGCATCGCTAGCGCGATTGGCTAGGGTGACCGAAACTGCCCTGATTGGAGGTTTGCATGCGTCCGTGGATTCTTTCGTTGTCTCGAGCGGGAACGGCTATCGGCCTAGTATCGCTCACCTTGGTAGGTTGTGACACGAGCTCTCCCGAACTGGAGAGCCAAACGACGCCGGTCGCGACAGCGCCCGACGGCGGAATCGTCGCACCCGACGCTTCAACCCCTACCCCGGTAGCGACAGCGGAGCTGCGGAGCGGCGAAGTCCGACTCGCAGACTTTAAGGGACACTACGACGGCACCCAGTTTGTGATCGATGCCGTCACTCCGGCCGCGGAGCCCGTCGAGGGCTTCGGCCTGATGGCGCGCGAGCAGCAGCTCTGCATCCTGAACATCGTCCAGGACGGCATCCCCGGCAGCGGCCCCGTCAATACGATCGAACTCGTGACGGAGAGCCAGGCGCGCAACGGAGCCTGTCCTGCGCCCTACGACACGGTGCCCTCGCTCTGCGCCAATGTTACCCTCCGCTCCTTCTACAGCGATCGCACCCGGACAGATGTCTACGTGCGACTCAACAGCCTCACGACGCCGCTCGCAAACCCGGTGCTCAACAGCGCAGCTTCGTCACCCGGCCTCCCCTCCGGCCTGGGCATCTGGTCCTACGGCAACCTCGGCCTTGCCGCCTCTCCTGAGGCCGCCTCTTCGCGCGACTGGGTCTTCCAGACGACGGGCGCCTCCTTCAGCTTCACAGGTAGTGTTGTGACCAACATGGCCGAACTGGCCAACGGTCTCGATGACGACTGCGATCTCCGCTTCGACGAGGGCCTCGCTGTCTTCGCGAACGGCACGGCCTGCGTCGACAACACCGACTGCACCAGCACTCTCTGCCAGGGCGGCATCTGCGCCCCCACCACCTGCTCGAACAACGCACCTGATACGGGCGAGACCGATCTCGACTGCGGCGGCATCTGCGGCGCTTCGTGCGTTGGCGACAAGATCTGCACCGCCGGCACCGACTGCGTCAGCGGCCAGTGCGCCGCCGGCCTCTGCCTTGGCTCCACGGGCGACGTCTGCGCGGCCAACGCCTCCTGCGTCAACCAGGTCTGCAACCCGAACATCGCGGTTTCGTCGGAGCCGCTGACCTTTGCGCCCGAGGCCGTGGGCCCCAACGCGACGCCCATCACCACCGATGACGACGGCCTGCCCTTCGATGACGAGGCCTACACGGGTGCCATCCCGCTCGGCTTCGGCTTCAACTTCTACGGCAACCGCTACACAAACATCTACGTCTCCTCCAACGGCTGGGCCTCCTTCACGCCCCCAACCTCCTCGACCTTCAGCCGGGCCGCGATCCCCGCAACCGGCACACCGAACAATCTCATCGCGATGTGGTGGGCCGACCTCGACCCCGGCTCGGCCGGCACGGTCACCTACGAGACAACCGGGACCGCCCCCAACCGCAAGTTCATCCTCACCTTTGACGGCGTGGATTACTATACCTTCAGCGGCGCCCCCGAGCCGTCGACCTTCCAGCTTGTGCTGACTGAGACCGCCAACACCGCGGACATCCATTGCACCTCTTGCACCAACGGCGGCGGGTCTACCCGCACCCAGGGCATCGAAAACGCAACCGGCACCGCTGGCCTGGCAACGACAGGCGTCAACAACGCCATCGCGACCAAGACCAACACCTCCATCCGCTTCAAGACCGTCACTCCCGACGGCTTCTGCGCGGCTGCTGCGTGCACCGATGGTGTCGACAACGGAAACGAGACCGGCGTGGACTGCGGCGGCACCTGCGGCAGCAACTGCGCCGACGGCATCACCTGCATCCAGAGCTCCGACTGCCTCCGCGGCAACTGCGCCGCCGGTCTCTGCATCTCCTGCTTCGACGGCATCAAGAACCAGACCGAAGGCGACACCGACTGCGGTGGCAGCTGCGCCATTCGCTGCGGCTCGAGCCAGACCTGCAACGTGACCGCAGACTGCATCTCCGGCATCTGCGACGCCTCCAACATCTGTGTCCCGACGGGCGACCCGGGCGACGCCTGCGCCACCGACAACGACTGCGACGACAAGGTCTGCGACGCCGGCGGTCCTGGCGCACAGGGCGGCTACCCGCTCAACCTCAACGGCCTCATAACGGCGGGTACCCCGGTACTTGATAGCGTTGGCGGGTCGTTCGGCGACGACGAGGTGAGCGCGGCGATCCCGCTGGGATTCGCCTTCCCCTTCTATGACACCACGCAGACCCAGGTGGTCATCTCGTCGAATGGCTGGCTGACCTTCGGCGCGTCGACCAGCGCCTTCGCCCCCACCATCCCTTCGACCTCGACACCCAACGGCGTCGTCTCATTCTTCGGACGCGACCTAAACCCCGGCGCCGGTGGTACGGTGACCTACGCAACGGTCGGAACCGCGCCCAACCGTGAGTTCCTCGTGAACTACAACAACATCCCCGACTTCGGCGGCTCCGACCATGCGCCCATCACCGTGCAGGTCGCCCTGCAGGAGACCACGGGTTACATCGACATCCGATGCGTCAGTTGCGTCTCTGGCACCTCCAACGCGATTGTTGGCATCGAAAACATGACCGGCACCCTCGGCATCCCGATGGCCGGCGCGACCTACTCGGCCGTCCGCAACCTTGTGAACACCAGCACCCGCTTCCAGACCGTCACCAAGGTGGTCGGCATCTGCCTCGCACCCACCTGCTCGGACGTGACCTCCAACCAGGATGAGTCTGGCATCGACTGCGGCGGCGCAACCTGCGCCGCACGCTGCGCTGGCGGCCAGGCCTGCATCGCCGGTGCAGACTGCACCAGCACCCGCTGCGAGAACGCAGTCTGCTCCACCTGCACCGACGGCATCAAGTCGGGCACCGAGACCGACGTCGACTGCGGCGGCGTCTGCGGTTCAACCTGCGTCGACACCAAGATCTGCTCGGCCAACAGCGACTGCGCCTCGAACCGTTGCGAGGGTGGCATCTGCACCTCCTGCACCGACGGCGTGCTCAACGGCACCGAGACCGATATCGATTGCGGCGGCATCTGCGGCGGCACCTGCAACTTCGCAGAGACCTGCTCGATTGCCGGCGACTGCTTCACCAACAACTGCACCGCCGGCAGCTGCGGCAAGGGCATCACGGGCGCCAACTGCGGCGGCGGCGTGGACTGCGACAGCCAGGTCTGCGCGCCCAGCATCGCCAAGGGCGTCAGCGACGTGGCTACTCCCTACGCTCTTGTCCCGACGGCCGGTTTCACGCCTGTGATCTTCGATTTCTCCGATGACGACAACACGCTGCTCCAGATCGGATTCTCCTTCCCCTTCTTCACGGGGACCTTCACGGAGCTGTCGCTGAGCACGAACGGCCTCTTCCAATTCGGCGGAACTGCATCGAACAGCTACTCCGCGCTGCTTGGCTCGTCGAACACGCCCAACAACTTCGTGACCTTCTTCAACAAGGACCTGACGGTGGCAGGCGCCACGATCACCTCGGGAACCGTGGGCACCGCGCCGAACCGCAAGTTCGTCATCGATTTCCAGGACCTCGCAGACTACGGCGGTTTCGATCACGGCCCGGTCAGCCTCCAGATTCAGCTCAACGAGACCACCGGCTACATCGACGTGATGTACACGAACGCCGACTCAGGTTCCGACACGCTGCGGATCGGCGCAGAGGGCCCCTCGGTCGGCGGCAACACGCCCGACTTTGTTGCGCTTGATGGCTACAATCCTGGCGCGACCGCCTTCACGAACAAGGCCGTCCGCATTGGTACTTTCAACCAGTACCCCGGCCTCTGCGCCGCGCCCAACTGCGGCGATGCGACGAAGAACCAAGCCGAGTCTGGCATTGACTGTGGCGGCGAGTGCGGCGCGACCTGCGCCGTCGGTATCACCTGCGGCACGGCGGCAGATTGCGACCCCGGCGCCGCCGGCGCGGCGGCCTGCCTCTCCGTGGGCACCTCCTCCATCTGCATGAACTGCGGCGACGGCACCAAGAACGGCAACGAGGCCGACGTGGACTGCGGCGGCTCCTGCGCCACCGACTGCGTCTCGGGCCAGACCTGCGGCGGCAACACCGACTGCGACAGCAACCTCTGCGTGGGTGGCCTCTGCGCAGGTTGCGCCGATGCGACCCAGAACGGCGGCGAGACCGACGTTGACTGCGGCGGACCGGACTGCGGCCCCTGCTTCGGCGGCAAGATCTGCACCGGCTCCGCCGACTGCCTCTCCGGCTCCTGCGTCGGCGGCTTCTGCGCCCTCGGCGCGACAGCCTCGTCCTGCAACCAGGGCGACCAGTGCCTCAACGGCGTCTGCGGCGGCGGTACCATCCCCGCCAACAACGGCGTCGCCATCACCTGGAACCCCGATGCCTCCATCAACGATGAGACGGTTGGCACGCGTGCCTCTTCGAGCATCGGCGGCACCTCCAGACTGGGTGACTCCACGATCACGCCGGCGATCCCGCTCGGCTTCACCTTCCGCTACTTCGACCAGCTCTACACCACGGCGCGTATCACCGGGAATGGCTGGCTCTCCTTCACAGCCACCTCTTCGGTTGACAGCCCGCCCTTCAGCGGCTCGCCTTCTGCGAGCAGCCCGAATGCTGTGATCGCCCCCTTCTGGTTCGACGCTGACCCTACACTTGGCAACGCCAACACCGATGTTCGTTACCTGACGACCGGTACGGCGCCCAATCGCAAGTTCATCGTGAACTGGATCAAGGTGCCGAGCTACTTTGACTCGACAGACAAGGCGACCTTCCAGGTCATCCTCTACGAGAACGGCGGCTTCGTTGACATCAACTGCAAGGACTGCACCATCGCCTACGCCCAGTCAAAGGCGCAAATCGTGGAGAATGCAGCGGGAACGCAGGCCTTCTCGGCCTTCTCGCTGACCTCGTCGTCCTCTTTCAACATCCCCAACCAGACTGCCAAGCGCTACTACACCAACGCCACGCAGGGAGCCGCTTGCGTCGCTCCCGCCTGCAACGACGGCGTGAAGAACCAGGGCGAGACCGACATCGACTGCGGCGGTGCCGCTTGCGGCGCAACCTGCGCTCCCACCAAGATCTGCGTCGCCGACACCGACTGCGGCGGCCTCGGCGCCTCCTGCGCCAGCGGCGTCTGCCGCAACTGCGCAGACGGCGTGCTGAATGGCGCCGAGACTGCCCTCGATTGCGGCGGCCAGTGCGGCGCCACCTGCGGCGGCGGCCTCGCATGCAACAGCGGTGCGGACTGCGCCACCAGCGGCTGCACGGGCGGCCTCTGCAACCTCGGCGCGACGGGCGAATCCTGCACCTTGGGCAACCAGTGCGCGGATGGTGTCTGCTCGGTGCCGGCGCCGGTCGCCATCACCACAGCTCCCGATGCGGCCTCGCTCGGTAATCTCACGGCCGGCACGCAGGCGACCTCGTTCGGCTTCCAGCTGGGCGACTCGGATCACTCCGATGCCGTCACGCTGCCCTTTGCCTTCAACTTCTTCGGGACTGACTACAGCAGCGTGAAGATCAACGGCAACGGCTGGATCAGCTTCGACACCGCGTCGACCAACGCCGAATCACCGCCCTTCACCTCGCCGAGCACTTTTAACCCCAACGCCATCATTGCTGGATACTGGTTCGATGCGGATGCTTTGTCGAGTGCAGGCGCGGACATCCGGTACACCACGGTTGGTACAGCTCCCAACCGGAAGTTCATCGTCAACTATGTGGCCCTGCCCTACTGGTTGACTGCTTCCGACACCGCGACCTTCCAGATTGCGCTGAACGAGGGGACCAACACGGTCGATATCTTCTGCGCGGACTGCACGCTGGCGACCACGGGCACAACTCGGGCACAGGTTCTCGAGAACGGCGCCGGCACGGTCGCGCGGTCAGCCTACTCGCTGACGCGTTCGTCCACCTTCAACATCCCCAACAACACCGGCTTCCGTTACAGCACCAGTTCGGTGAAAGCCTGCCAGGCTCCGACAGCCACCGACGGCGTGAAGAATGGCACCGAGACCGACACCGACTGCGGCGGCACCTCGGGCACGCTCTGCGCCTCCACCAAGGCCTGCATCGCCAACACGGACTGCGGCGGCACCAACGCCACCTGCAACGCGGGCTTCTGCCGGAATTGCGGCGACACGGTGAAGAACGGCAGCGAGACCGACATCGACTGCGGCGGCATCTGCGGCGGAAACTGCGGCTTCAACAAGATCTGCGCGCTCTCCACTGACTGCGCCAGCGCCAACTGCGCGAGCGGCCTCTGCGGCCTCTCTGCGAACGGTCTGACCTGCTCGGCCAACGGCGACTGCGCGAGCGGTCTCTGCTTTGGCAAAACGCTGGCTGAGGATCGTACCGGCGGCGCGCTCATCGGCGCAATCACCGACGGCAACGTCCTCACCCTTTCCGGCGCCGACACGGGCTACGCGGCTGCTGCACTGCCCTTCAAGTTCCGGTATTTCGGCAACGAGTTCTCGAGCGTGAGCGTCGGCACCAACGGCTTCATCACCTTCGGCGCCAACGCCTCGGGCGACACTCCGCTTGCCAACAACACCATCTCGGTCTGGGGTGGTGACGGTTACATCGACTTCGCCGGCGCCGGCACCGGTCGTGTCCGCCTCAACGTCGTTGGCACGGCGCCCAACCGGATTGCGCTCATCAACTACTTCCAGCTGAGCGACTACGGCTTTCCCTACCCGAATGCCCCGAGCAACATCCAAATCCAGCTCTACGAGACCACGGGCTACGTCGGCGTCTTCTACGCCACGGTCGGTCTGAACTCCTTTGACAGCCGCTCGCAGTATGCGTCGAACGGTACGGGTACCAAGCTTCAGGTTGGCACCCGCGGCGGCGGCACCACGACTGCCCTGGCGAACGGTACCTACACCATCTTCAACACCAACGCGTCGGCCAATGTCTGCGCGCCGGTGACCTGCTTCGACTTTGCGACCAACGGTACCGAGACGGCGCTTGACTGCGGCGGCTCCTGCCCAGCGGATTGCTCCAAGGGCGCTGTCTGCAGCGCTGGCACCGACTGCCTCTCGGGCAGCTGCACCGGCGGCTTCTGCACCGGCCTTGCCGACGCAGCGGCCTGCACCCTTTCGGGTTCCTGCAACAGCGGCGTCTGCACCGCCGGCGCCTGCGCCGCACCCACCTGCACCGACACAGTGAAGAACGGCGCCGAGACCGACTTCGATTGCGGTGGCGCCACCTGCGGCGCCAACTGCGGCGCTGGAAAGGTTTGTGGCGCAATCACGGACTGCGCATCGAACCGTTGCGATGGAGGAATCTGCAGAACCTGCACCGACGGTGTGAAGTCGGGCACGGAGTCCGACATTGACTGCGGCGGCGTCTGCGTCAGCGGCAGCGCCGGCAAGTGCGCCCTCACCAAGACCTGCACGGTCAACGGGGACTGCGGCTCGGGCAACTGCTCGGGCGGCGTCTGTGCCGCGCCTGTCTACGACTGCTTCAACGGTGTCAAAGACGGGAACGAGACCGGCGTGGACTGCGGTGGCACGGATTGCGCGGCCAAGTGCCTCATCGGTGCCATCTGCACCTTGGGAAGCGACTGCGCGAGCGGCGTTTGCACCAGCGGTATCTGCGCCAAGGCCAGCACGGGCGGTAGCTGCTACTCGGGTGCCGACTGCAACAGCGGCGTCTGCGGTGGCGCTACGGCGCCGACGGCGACAGCAGCCACGTTCGAGTACAATGATCCTACGATTGGCACGGGTTGGACGGCGGTCGCTGGCCTATCGGCCGACGATGCCATCGACACCACCATCTTCAGCGGGACCTTCAACTTCAAGCTCCCGGCTACGCTGGGTGGCTCGCAGTTCAACAGCTACACGGTCGCGTCGGCGACCTCGAACGGCTGGTTCGGATTCGGGTCGACGACCGGTCTGACGTCAACTACCTACACATTGACGCTGCCTTCCGCGACGATCCGGCCGATCGTCGGTCTCTACGCCACCGACTCCGGCTCTTCGACAGCGGCGAACAACGGCACCATGCGTTACAAGACCTTTGGCACCGCTCCGTTCCGCAAGTATGTGTACGACATCACGAACCACCCCTCCGCCTACAACAGCACGCCGAACTTCACCGCTCAGATTGTGCTCTACGAGACGCTCAACACCTTCGACGTGCTCTGCAAGTCGTGCGGTTCTACCACCGCGCACACCCAAGGCTTCAACCCGGCGTGGGGTGCCAACGCCGCCTTCATCGCGGGTCGTAACGCCACTGCGTTCCAGGCCAACAACGATGCGGTCCGCTTTAACCCCGCGCCAGGGCTCTCCTGCGCTGCGCCAACCACTACGGACGGCGTGAAGAACGGGACCGAGTCGGGCATCGACTGCGGTGGTAGCGCGGGCAAACTCTGCGGTTATCTCGCTCCTGCGAGCATCGGCACGAACTGCGCGGCGGGTTCGGATTGCCAGAGCGGCATCTGCAGCAGCAATAAGTGCTCCTTCTCTGCGGTATCGCAGGGTTGCTGGGGCGGTGCGGATTGCAGCTCCGGCTCTTGCTCCGCTTCCGGAACGCCCACGTCGTTGTCCACTGCGGGTACCTGCTCGGCTGTTGGCAACGGCTCAGCCTGCCAGGTCTCCGGCGACTGCCTGAGCGCAACCTGCACCGCGAATGTGTGCTCGGGCGCAGCGGACGGCGCTGCCTGCGCGACCAATGGTCAGTGCCAGAGTAATCTGTGTCTGGCGGGTGGCACCTGTGCGAAGCAGTCAGGTGTCGCTTGCGGCGGCGATGCGGAGTGCGCGAGCGCCTTCTGCCTGTCGGCGACCGGCACGAAGGTTGTGGCCTACTCGGGCTCGCTCGCGGTTGCGCCCACAGGGAGCTGGACGAACGCCTTCGCCGGGTCCTCTGACGACTCCAGGTCATCGACGCAGACAATGCCTTTCTCCGTTCAGTTCTACGGTGACACGGTTGATAGGTTTGTTGTGAACCCCAACGGAGCCCTCAACCTCGGAAACAGCATCTTTACCCCGTCAACGGCGGGTTCTGTGTCCTCTACCAACTTCACATCTAACTCGACCCCGAACCGCGTGCTCGCCTTCTGGTGGGGCGGCGACCTCGCCGCAGCCACGGGCGGGTATCGGTGGCAGAGCGTTGGTGCGGCAGGTTCGCGGCGTCTTGTACTCCAGTTCAATGCTTACCATTACAGTTCGCCGTACGGGACCGTGAAGGGCGAGGTTGTGTTTCATGAGGCCGCTGCTCGAAATCGGGTCGTGGATGTCTTCTGCGAGAACTGCGGCATCCAGTTATTTGGAACCTATCGGCAGGGCGCTGAGAACGGCGCTGGTAACGCGCGTGTTGGCTTTGGAACGCGAGCGGCTGGCGGCGTCGCGACAGGCCCCGGCCCCGTGAACCAGTTGGTACGCATTCAGACGGTCGCTGCACCCGCAGCGGTCTGCTTCTAAGCGACCTACTCGGCCCGAACGAAGCCCGCCCCTTCAGGCGGGCTTTCCGCTTTTTGTGAGGGCACCGCGAGGCGCGGCCCTCCTGCTCCTCGTCGGGTCCGCTCCGGCTGGGGAGGCTTCCCCTCGGAGTTGTTCATGCGTAAGTTCCTCGGTCTTGGTCTGGTCTCCCTGCTCGCCCTTGTCGGTTGCAGCGAAGAGGCCAAGAAGCAGCCCGCTCCGGCGGACGAGTGCTCTACCTTCTCTCCTTGCGCCACTGGTGAGTGCGTAGATGGCCAGTGCGTTGCGGCGGATTTCACCGAAGACACCGACCCTGGCGTCGACACCTCGGTCGATACTGCGCCCGACACCCAGGTAGATACGACGGAT
>CANMDT010000068.1 GCA_947496715.1 Myxococcales bacterium | reverse complement strand
GGGGAAGAGGGTATTTCCGCGCTGACCCGACGAGCCGCCGCCGCCGCCGCCGCCATGACCGTTTCCGCCGTTGGTGCCGTTGCCGGCAGCGCTCGGCTGCCAGAAGTTCGTGGACACGCCATACCCATTGCCCGCCCCACCGTGGCCGAAGAAGGTGCCGCTGTTGCCGTTGCCGCCGCCCGCTCCGTCTGCGCGACCGCAGGTGCCGGCGCTACCACCGTTGCCGCCGATGCCGCCGCCTGCGCCCGATATGGCGCCATCTGCGCCGCGACCGCCTGTGCCGCCGCCGCCTGCGCCGCCCTGACCGCCGTTGTTGCATCCCGAACCGCCGCGGCCAGCCGCTCCGCCACCGCCGTCGCAGTTGCCGTTGGAGCCATTGCTACCGGCCGTGGCATTGGCGCCGTTGCTGCCGCCGGAGCCGTTGCTGCCCGCGCCGCCGTTGCCGGCAAGCGCTGTCACGCCCAGCAGGGTGAGGGCGTTACAGTCCACGCAGTGGATGGCGTAGCTGCTTGCGCCGCTCGTGGTCATGTTGACCGACTGCACATTGAGGTAGGCCCAGGTGGTGGCGGTGGTGATGGCGTTTCCGGAGACACCGATGGACTGCGCCGCACCGGGGTTGGTTGCGCGGAGGATGGCGGCGTTGCCCGCGGCGAAGGACCAGTCGGCGGAGGAGAAGCCGCCCGCGATGGTGATGCCGTTGGGGAAGGAGAAGCCGGTGTTGGAGGTGTAGGTGCCGGAGGCGATGGCCAGCACGTTGCGGCCGTTGCTGGCCGTGCTGGTGAGAGTGAGACCGGCGGGGATGGAGCACTTGGGCGTACCCGTGGTCAGGCCGTCGAACGAATCGCTGCAACCTGCGCTGCTCACGAAGATGGTGCGATCCACGACGCCGTCGAAGAGGTCGCAGTTGGCATCGAAGTTGTCGAAGAGCGTCTCCGTTGCGGTCGGGTAGCGGCCGGCGTTGGCGTCGTCACAGTCGGTGGTCGGGTCTGTTGCAACAGCCTCTGCGGCATCAGCGCAGTCGGCATCGGCCGACTCGGTTGTGGCCGTCGGGTTGGGGCGGAAGCCGTCGTTGTCGGCGTCGGTGTAGCAGGTCTCGCCACCCGAGCAGTCTTGGTCGATGCCATCTGCGATGACCTCGGTAGCGCCCGGGAAGATGGTGGCAACGAGGTCGTTGCAGTCCCCGCTCGGGTCCGAGGCGAAGGCCTCGCCGCTGTCGTTGCAGGAGGTGTTGGGCGAGGCGAAGGTCTCATCCGTCCGGTAGCCATCGCCGTCGCGGTCGCGGTAGCAGAGCTCGCTGCCGGTGCAGTCCTGGTCCACCGAGTCGCCTGGGATCTCGGTCGCGCCGGGGTTGATGGCCGAGATCTCATCCTGGCAGTCGTTGCCGGCCATGGTGGAGAGCGCCTCGCCCGTGTCGGCACAGTCGCTGTCGGCCGAGTCAATGATGTCGAGCAGGTTGGCGGAGCGGTAGGTGTCGCTGTCGCGGTCTGCGAAGCAGTTCTCGCGCCCATCGCAGTTCTGGTCCACGCCGTCGCCCGTGAGCTCCACCGCGCTCGGCTTGATGGCAGGGTTGCTGTCGTTGCAGTCCACACCGGCGGAGGCGAGGGCCTCGAAGTTGTCGAGGCAGTCGGCATCGATGGAGGGGATTTGGGAGTTGCTTCGGAAGGTGTCGCTGTCGAAGTCGGCGAAGCAGACCTCGTTGCCGTTGCAGTCGGCATCGATGCCGTCGCCCACGGTCTCGAGCGCACCCGGGTAGACGAAGCTCAGGTTGTCGTTGCAGTCGCCATTGGGGTCTGTCGCCTGGCCCTCGCCGCTGTCGAAGCAGTCGGAGTCGTCCGAGAGGAAGGCAGCGTCGGTCCGGTAGCCGTCACCGTCGGTGTCGCGGTAGCAGGCCTCGCGGCTGTCGCAGTCCTGGTCCGAGTTGTTGCCGACGATCTCGAAGGCGCCCGGGTAGGCGTTGGCTGCAAAGTCGTTGCAGTCGCCGGAGAACATGGTGGCGGGCGCCTCTTCTGCGTCGAGGCAGTCGGCGTCGATGGAGGAGAGCGTCTCGTCGGTGCGGAAGTTGTCGTCGTCGCGGTCGTTGTAGCAGACCTCGATCCCGTCGCAGTCGCCGTCGAGCTGGTCGCCGACAATCTCGGTCACGCCCGGGTTGACGAGCCCGTTGGTGTCGTTGCAGTCGCCCGTGAGGTCGGCCGTGATGGCCTCGCCGGCGTCGTCACAGTCGGCATCGAGCGAGGTGGTGATGACATCGGTGCGGTAGAGGTCGTCGTCGCGATCGGCGTAGCAGAGCTCGCGGCCGTCGCAGTTCTGGTCGAGGTTGTCGCCCGGCTCCTCGGTCGCGATGGGGGAGATGTCGTTGCGGCTGTCGTTGCAGTCGCCCGAGGCGCCGGAGAAGCCCGTGGGCTGCGCGCAGGAGCGGGTCGTGGCGGCCGTCTCGCCGTAGCCGTCGCGGTCGTTGTCGCGGTACCAGGTACGGGCGTCCGCGGCAGCGTCTTCGTCTGTGTCGCCGTTGCAGTCGTTGTCGAGGCCGTCGCAGAGCTCGGTCGCGCCAGGGTAGACGAAGTTCCGAGTGTCGTCGCAGTCGGTCGCATCGGCGATGTAGCCGAAGGGGTTGCCGCAGGAGCGGACGGTTGAGGTGATATCGCCGCGCTCGTCAGCGTCGGCATCGCGGTACCAGACGATGGCGTCGAGGGCGTAGGTGTCGTCAATGGTGACGTTGCAGTCGTTATCAACGCCATCGCAGAGCTCGTCGGCGCCGACGAAGACGAAGGGGTCGGCGTCGTTGCAGTCTGTCGCCGTGGCCACATAGCCCGGGTCTGCGTAGCAGCTGCGGATGCTGTTGGCGGCATTGCCGTCGCCGTCGCTGTCGCTGTCTTGGTACCAGTCGCGGGCATCGGCCGCAGCCGGCTCGTCGGTCGTGCCGTTGCAGTTGTCATCGAAGTCGTTGCAGACCTCGACGATGGCCGGCGAGATGGTGGCGACGGCGTCGTTGCAGTCCGTGCTGTCGGCGACGAAGCCGGCGGGGCGGCTGCAGGTCACTGCGGTCTGAGCGAGGTTGCCGTATCCATCCGCGTCGGCATCTCGGTACCAGGTGATGGCGTCGGCTGCGCTGTCTTCATCTGTCTGGGTATCGCAGTTGTCGTCGATGCCGTTGCAGACCTCAGTGGCGTCAGGATTGACGGCAGGGTTCCGGTCGTTGCAGTCGGTGGTCGGGTCGGCGGTGACGCCTTCTCCGGCATCGTTGCAGTCGATGTTGGTGATGGAGTTGACCGTCTCGCCGGCTGTACCGAGGAAGCCGTCATCGTCGGCATCGAGGAAGCAGAGTTCGATGTTGTCGCAGTTCTGGTCGAAGCCGTCGCCCACCACCTCGGTTGCGCCGGGGTTGACCGCTGCGTTGTCGTCCGCGCAATCGCCGGACAGCGCGACGAAGCCGGTCCGCGCGATGCAGTCGAGGGACTCACCGGAGGCGCTTGAGCCGTATCCGTCGCCGTCGTTGTCGGCGAAGTAGGTGGCGAAGACCACGTTGTCGTCCACGGCGCCGCTGCAGTCGTTGTCGATGAGGTCGCAGGTCTCGATGACGCCGGGCCGGACATCGCTGTCCGCGTCGTTGCAATCGCCGCCGATCAGCACATAGCCGAGCAGCTCGTCGCAGCCGGTGACGGCGGCAAGGTCGTCGCCGAAGCCGTCGCCGTCGGAATCGAGGTAGCGGGTGATGGCGTCGGAGGCCTCTTCGTCGGTCTCGCCGTCGCAGTCATTGTCGAGGTCATCGCAGATCTCCGATGAGGGCTCGAAGCGGGCGACGCAGGTGATGGCCCCCTCGCAGGCCGTACGGCCGAGCGCGCAGATGCCGGAGAAGCCGGTGTCGCAGTCTTCGTTGAGGCCGGCAGGGTTGTCGTCAATCTGGGTGTCGCAGTCATTGTCGATGCCGTCGCAGAGCTCCGGGGCGGCGCTGTTGATGGAGGCACTGCTGTCATCACAATCAATGCCGAGACAGGCGGCGCCAAGGCCATACTGGTCGCCGTCCGCGTCGATGCAGACATCGGCAGGGATGCAGATGGAGAAGGCGTCGGCGGAGCTGTCTACCCGCACGCAATCGAAGGCCTCGGGGCAGTCGCGGTCGCGGATGCAGGGTTGCGAACAGATGCCCTGGTCGGGGTTTTCGGGCGTGGTGTAGCAGATGCCCGAGGCGCAATCCTCGTCAGAGGCGCAGGGCTCGCCAATCGGCAGCGTTCCGGGGTTGGTGGTGTCGCCCGAGCCATCCTGCTGCGTGGTGTCGCTGGTCGTGTCGGACGAGGTATCCGAGGCGCCGCTGCCGCTGTCTGTCGCGGTCGTATCCGACGCCGTGCCGGTGTCGCTCCCCGAGCCTGCGCTCGTGGAGGAGTCACCGCAGGCGGCGAAGAGGGCGGCGAGATTCAGGCAGAGAAGAAGACGAGTCGTGGATCGCATGTTGACCTGCTCCAGATTTGCGGCATTTCAACGCGGGATTCTTGCACGAACTCCAACAGTGGCACAAGCGTGAAAGCGGGGTCCCTCGCGGGCGCTCGCCCCAGTTTTCCTAACGCAACGCGTCAGTCATGCGTGAAATCCACCTCGTTCTCGTGCTGCTCTGCGCCGCCCTCGGACTCGGCTCCCTGTCGCTCCTCACATGGGAAGTTGCGTCGCGGTGGGGGTTTGGGCTTGTAGCGGCCGGCCACCTCTTTGGGCTGCCTGCCGCAGTGCGCTACCACCTGCTGCTGCGCGCCGAACTGCTCCGCGAGGGGCAGCTCGAGCGGGGCTGGTTCTGGCACCCCAACGGTTACCACGGGCTGCTGCGCGAGCCGCAGCGGAGTCGCATCCTCTGGTGGTGGTATGCCGGAGGCGCCGGGTTTGTGGCCGTGGTGCTCGGCCTGCTGGTCGTTGCCGCCGGCCTCTGGTCGGCCTTCCGCACAATCTGACGAGTGCGCTTCCGCGCAGGCTGCCTAGGGCGCTTCCGCACCCACGAGCCGGCCGTCGATGGCCTCGATCTGCAGCGCGATGGACTTTGCGTCGAGGACACCGTCGCCGTTGGTGTCGATGTCGTTGGGCGCCAGGCTCCGCAGCGTGCTGATGATGGTCTCCGGCGGCAGCGGGAGCGCCGACGCGGGCACCGAGCGGATGGCGGCGCTGAGCTGCGCCTCGGTGGCCGCACCGGCCAGGATGCCCGAGAAGCCGATCACCTCACCGGCGGATAGGATTGGCGTGAGCTCCGCGGTCACGTTGAAGAGCTGGATGTCGAGCACCGAGCCGCCGAGCGGGAGCGAGAAGGGGATCGTGGTGCCCGGGCCACCTGCGCGGATGAGGGCTCCGTCGAAGTTGGAGGGGATCTGGACGATCGACAGGCAGCTGCCGGGGTCGACCAGCGCCCGCTGCGCCAGATAGTCGCAGGTCTGGGTCTGCGGGTCGCAGGTGAGGTCGCCCGTGAGCGTGCCGTTGTGCAGGCCTGTGACGAAGTCGCCAAAGCCGAACTGGATGAACTCCAGCAGGAGCAGGATGCTGCCGCCCGAGACGGCGTCGGCGAGCGGCGCGTTGACGAGGCCGGCAAGTCCGCCGAGCGCGTTGTCGGTCCGGCCGTCGCCGTTGAGGTCGAGCGCAGGGCCACCCGCTGCGCGATCGCTGAGCTGGAGCGAATTCACCTTCGCCACATCGTCGAAGTTGGGGGTGCAAACGCAGAGCGAGCTGTCGGCCGGTTGGCAGCTACCCGCCACGCAGGCATCGCCGGTGGTGCAGTCGAAGCCATCGCTGCAGCTGATACCGGAGAGGGCGTTCTGGACGCAGCCGATGTTGATGTTGCAGTCGTCGGTGGTGCAGTCGTTGCCGTCGTCGCAGGAGCGGGCCGGGCCGCCGCAGGCACCCGCGGCACAGCTATCGCCCACGGTGCAGGCGTTGCCGTCGTCGCAAGGCGCTGCGTTGGTCTCGTAGGAGCACTCGGTGGTCTCGGGGTTGCAGAGGTCGGTGGTACAGGCATCGCCATCGTCGCAGACCGATACGGCGCCGGTGCAGCAGGGGTTGAAGGTGGGGAGGTTCACGCAGCCGGCGTCGGCGTCGCAGAGGTCGATGGTGCACTGGTTGAAGTCGTTGCAGCTGTTGGGGCTGCCGCCGCCGCAACGGCCTTCGCTGCAGGTCGTCTCGAGCGTGCAGGGGTCGCTGTCGTCGCAGGCGGCGGTGTTGAAGGAGGGCGCGCAGCCGGAGCCCTCCAGGCAGACCTCGTCGGTGCAGTCGTTGCCGTCATCGCAGACCACCGGCGCCCCCTCGCAGCGGCCCCGCTTGCAGACATCTCCGCTGGTGCAGCCGGCGCCATCGTCGCAGGCCACCTCGGCCCCGTCGGGGACGGGCAGATAGACACAGCCGCGGAAGGGGCTGCAGGCATCGACGGTGCAGAGCTGGTTGTCGTCGCAGAGCAGCGGCTCGCCGCCCAGGCAGGTGCCGCCCTCGGCGCAGCTGTCGCCCTGCGTGCAGGCGTTGCCATCGTCACAGGCAAAGCCGGCGGCGCGGAAGGCCCAGACGTTGGGCTGCGTGGTGTCGCAGATTTCGCAGTCGTTGGTTGGGTTGGCGGCGCCCGCGCGGATGCAGAGGCCATCGATGAGGCAGGTTCGCTCGGCGAGCGTCCAGGCGCAGATGCGCTGCCCGGAGCCGTCGGCGACGCAGCTGTCGGTGGTGCAGTCGAGGCCGTCGCCGCAGTCTGCGTCGGTGTCGCAGGTGACGAAGGCCTCCGGGCCTGCACCGGAGCCAGAGCCTGTATCGGAGCCCGTGTCGGAACCGGAGCCCGTGTCTGCGCCGGTGTCTGGCTGCGCAGAGCCGTCGGCTGCCGTATCGGCGGCCGTGTCTGTCGCGGAAGTCGTCGCAGGCGCATCGTCGCTGCAGGCCGCGAGGCCGGCCGCGAAGCAGAGAAGGGCGAGAGAGCGGTAGAGGGTCTTCATCGGAGCTGCCCGTAGACGATGGTGTTACCGTCGATGCGGTTGCGGAAGGCGGGATTGGAGAGCACATCGATGGCGATGACCAGCGAGCCGGCCGGCTGCCCGAGCTGGCTGCTGATGTCGATCTCGGGGAGCGGGAAGCTGGCGAGCGGGGTGCCGTTGCCGAGCAGACCGCCGAGTGCGGGCACGAGCTGGCTGCCGAGGAGCTCGGAGATGGCGTCTTCGAAGCCGGCCAGCTCGGGCTGCACCACATTCACCTCGAGCTGCACATTCTCGATGGCCGAGACCGTGATGCCGAGCTGGCCGCCGCTGGCGGCAAGGGTGATGGGGGCGTCGAAGGCCACATAGACGACGGCATCGAGCGGCGTTCCGAAGAGTGTGAGGCGGGCGTTGATCTTCATGTCGCCCACGTGGAGGCGGAGTTGGCCATCCGGTCCGCAGTCGGTAGCCATGGGCGGTAGCAGGGAGGAGAGGTCGAGCGAGAGGTCGGTGATGCCGTAGGTGGCGAGATCGACGCCGCCGAGCAGCGAGGGGTCGACGGGGAACTGGAGCAGGCCTCCGAACCAGGCGGCGTGCAGAATCTGGTTGAGGGTGTCGTCGGGGAAGACGATCTCTAGGGGCGCCTGCTTGGGCACCACCATCTGCTGGGCCGCGAGTCCGCAGCCGATGCGGCCGGCCGTGCCGAGGTTGGCGTCGTAGGGAAGGCCGGTGGGGATGCCGCGGGTGGTGGTCGTGGAGCGGGCGCGGAGCGAGAGCAGGCCGCCTTGCGGGCCGGGCGATGCGTCGGAGAAGGGGGCGGTGTCGAAGTCGCTCTGCAGTGCGACCGGGATGGTGATGGGGTTGCCCGCACCGTCGGTCGCGCCATCCAGTCGTGGCAGGTCGAAAGCGAGGTTGAAGGCCAGCGCCGAGAGGGCACTCTCCAGCAGCGGGCCGATAACCCCCGAGAGCTGGTTGTTGATGGTGCCTTCGAAGCTGCCGACGAGCTGGTCGCGAACAAAGGGCAGGATGATGCTCAGCAGGAAGTTGGTCCAGCCGTTGTCGGCGCTAAGCGACAGACCGTTGAGCGAGGTTGAAGAGTTTGCGAGTGTGACGGCCAGTGTGTTGTCGGGCCGGACGCTGATGTTGATGTTGGCCGTGACGGTGATGGAGCTCACCGAGAGGCTGCCGCCGCCGTCGCCGCCAGCGATGCCGCAGACAGAGAAGAAGCCGCCCGTGCAGTCGAAGTAGAGCCGCCCGCGGAGGTTGAGCAGGCTGGCGACGAGGCGCAGACCGGTGTCGGTGGCCTGGATGCTGGCGGTGCTGCCGCCAATGGTGATCGAGCGCAGGTAGATGTCGTATCCCTGTTGGCTGGTTAGCGGACGGCTCGGGTCGAAGAGGGCCGCCGTGTCGAAGTTGCGGAGCACCGTCTGGAAGATGGCGGCGATGTCGGTCGGGGGCGCCCCCCGTCCATCGTCGAGGGTCTGCTGTCCGAGCCAGACGCCGAGGCCTGGCGTGACCATGCCGCTGCCGGCGACGGCTGCGTTGGGGTTGGTGTATTGGGTCGACCAGTGGAAGGCTTGGACCCGCTTCTTGGTGGTGCCGAGGTCGTCAGTTGCCTCGAAGACCAGGGTGTTGGGCCCCACCTGGGCCGCGTAGTTGTTGATGCGGAAGGAGTAGTTCCAGTTGGTGCCGGGGATGTAGGCTAGCGAGACTGGCTGCCCGTTGATGGTGAAGCTGGTGATGGGGCCGGCAGGGCTGATGAGGCGGCCGCGGACGGCGATGGCGGGCGGGAGCGTGGTGCCGAGGATTGTCTCGGCGCGGAGCGGTGTTACGACCTCGATGGAGGGGCGGCAGGCGGCCGACTGGATGAGCTCGTGCTTGCAGCCGTCGACCGGGTCGCAGGAGTCGATGGTGCAGGCGCGGCCATCGTCGCAGGAGATGGGGGTGCCTGCGCAGCTGCCGTCGGCGCAGGTATCGGCGATGGTGCAGACGGTGTTGTCGTTGCAGCTTTCGGTGTTGTTTGTCTGCAGGCAGCCGAGCGCGGGGTCGCACTGGCCTGTGGTGCAGACGTTGCCGTCTTCGCAGTTCAGGGGCTCGGTGCCGGAGATGCAGCCGCCGTCGGCGCAGAGGTCGCCGACCGTGCAGAGGTCGTTGTCGTCGCAGGAGAGGGTGTTGTTTGCGTAGGTGGGGCCGACGGCACGCTCGCACCGGTCGTCTGTGCAGGGGTTGCCGTCGGAGGGGTCGAGGGGGGTGCCGAGGCAGGCGCCGGAGGTGCAGGTGTCGACGATGGTGCAGAGGTCGCTGTCGTCGCAGCTGTTGGTGTTGAAGGGGTAGACGCAGCCCTGCGTGGGGTCGCAGGTCTCGTCGGTGCAGGGGTTGCTGTCGCCGCAGAGCGGGGTGAGGTCGCGGTGGCCGCAGCCGGCGCCAGCTCCGGAGCCTCCGGAGCAGAAGTCGGCGGTGCAGAGGTTGCTGTCGTCGCAGCTGTTGCGCTCGGTCACGCACTGGCCCGCCTGGCAGACCTCTGCGGTGGTGCAGGCGAGGCTGTCGGCGCAGGCGGTGCCGTCTGCGACGGGGATAGCGACGCAGCCCTGCGCTCGGTCGCAGCTGTCGGCTGTGCAGGGGTTCTGGTCGTCGCAGGCGGGGCCCTCGGTTCCGGCGCAGGTGCCGGCGGTGCAGCGGTCCTGACGGGTGCAGGCGCTGTCGTCGTCGCAGTAGCCGCCCTCGTTTGGGGCGGTGGTGCAGGCGCCGGTCTCGGCGTCGCAGGCGTCGATGGTGCAGGGGTCTTCGTCGGCGCAGATGCGGGCGTCGCCGACGCAGCGGCCGGCTTCGCATCGGTCAGCCTCTGTGCATGCGTCACCGTCGTCGCAGGTGGCCCGGTTGTCTGCGGTCCAGGCCTCGGCATCGACGGCGACCTGGCAGGTCTGGCAGCTGTTATCGGGGTTACCGGCCTGGTTGGGAACGCAGGCGCCCGCAATCTGGCAGTGGTCGTCGGGGCAGCAGACCTCGAGCGGCTCGTGCGCGCAGGTGCCATCGGCCGTGTTGCAGCTGTCGAGGGTACAGGGGTCGCCGTCGCGGCAGCTGTCGGGGCAGGAGGGCGCCGCGTCGGCGCTGCCGTCAGGGGAGGGGTCTGCCGCGGTATCGGTTGCGGTGTCGGGTTCGCCGGTGACGGAGCTGGCGGTCTCGTCGCCGGAACAGGCGGCGAGCAGCGCGCAGGCGGCGAGCGAACAGAGTTGGGCGAGGAGCCTGGAACGCATGATTGGGTCTCCGAGCGATACGATTGACCGCGCAACTACAACGGAATCGCGTTGGAGGGAACCTCAAAGGGCGCGGGCGTGATGACGCGGCGCGCGGTGGGTCGCGCCTCTCAGGCTAAGCCAAAACGGAGGGCAAAAACGAGTCGCGGGGGAGGCCGAAGCCACCCCCGCGAAGGTCTCAAAGTCGGGCCGACAAGATTCGAACTTGCGACCCCTTGCACCCCATGCAAGTGCGCTACCAGGCTGCGCCACGGCCCGCAAAGAGACGGAAGCGCGGTGCTACTCAGGGGTCCTCTGGTTGTCAAGGGCGCGTTGCGGAACGGCGGTCTGCCTGCAGCCTTTGGGCGCTTCATCGCCACCGCCTCTTCGACCACCTACCAGGCCTTCTCGGCTCGTCGGTAGGACCAGCCTCACAAAGTTTGCTCCGGGCGCGCCGCTGCAGCAGAGTCACAACGCTGTTGTACCGCGGAGTCGCCCATGTCGAAGCTCGAATCGCTCCCCGCCAATCCCTACAACGCCCACAGTTGGGTCGTCGGCGAGCCTGTCATCGGCGAGGGGGTCTGGATTGGGGCCTTCTGCGTGATTGACGGTTCGGGGGGCCTCACCATCGGCGCCGGCTGTAACATCTCGAGCGGTGCGCAGCTCGTGACCCACAGCTCGGCCCGCCGCACCATCACCGAGCGCAGCTACAATGCGGTCGACCGGGCGCCGGTCGTGCTCGGCGACCACTGCTTTGTCGGCTCCAACGCCACCATCCTGATGGGTTCCACCATCGGCCATCACTCCATCGTTGCGGCCGGCGCGGTGGTGACCGAGGGCAGCACCTTCGAGCCCTACAGCATGATTGCTGGGGTGCCGGCGGTCCGGAAGGGCGACGTCCGGTGGCGTCCCGAGCCCTAGCCTTCGCGCAGCGGCCCGAGCAGCGGTTCGAGCTGCTGCCACCAGTCCGCTTCGTCTGTGCCTGTGACTGTGATGGCCTCGGGTTCAACCCCTGCAGCCTCGCTGCAGAGCACCAGCAGCCCCGCACGCAGGAGGGCGGCCACCGCGGATGCATCGTCCGCTTGGGCTGTGAAGAAACCCGCATGGAAGAGCCTTGCCTCGAGCCGGTTCACGGAGGAGTTGTCGGCGTCGCGAGGTAGCACAACCGCAAGCGGGCGGTGGCCGAGCCGGCGCTGCCGTTCGAGCCCGCTCGGCGGCGCGCTCTCTGAGGGCCTCTCGTCCGACGGTGCAGCGAGCATGCCTGCAGCGACCGTTGCGCGGGAGGTTGGGTCGATGAGGACAAAGGCGCCTGTGGCCCTGGAGGATTCGAAGGGGTCGAAAGGCAGAGGACCAGGCGTAACGAGCCGCACGCGACCGAGGTCGTTCGTTTGGAGCCGGTCTGTGGGGGAGGTGGTGAGCTGATCGAGGTCGGTCCGGTCGAGCAGTTCGGCGATGGTGGCGGGGGTCTCGCGGCTGCCGATGCGGAGGAGGAGGCGGGCGCCCGCGCGGAGCGGTTGGTCACCGAACCAGACCAGCGCCGCATCGAACCGTGTGGCGGTTTGGGCCGGCGCATCGGCGCTGCAGAGGAGGTCGCCGCGCGCGCAGTCCACCTCGCGGTCGAACCGGAGGGCGATGCTCTCGCCGGCCACGGCGCTGTCGGAGGGCGTACCCGCGACGGTGAGCTCCGTCACGCCTACCTCGAGCCCGCTCGGCAGGAGGCGTAGCCGGTCTCCGACGGTGATGCGGCCCGTTGCCAGCGTTCCTGCGTAGCGTCGCACTCCGTCGCCCGACCGGAGGAGCAGTTGCACCCAGAGCCGCACCGGCGCGCTGTTGGTCGAGGTGGGGAGCGGCAGGGTTTCGAGCAGTTCGAGGAGCGTCGCCTCGGCCCACGGGAGCCGTTCGCTGCGTCGCACCACATTGTCGCCCAGTGTGGCGCTGACCGGGATGAGGTGGCAGCGCGCGAAGCCGGTCTCGGCGAGCAGCGCGGTGAGCTCTGTCGCGATGGCGTCGAACCGCTCCCTGCTCCAGCCCACGAGGTCCATCTTGTTCACGCAGACGATGAGTTCTCGGAGGCCTAGACGAGCGGCGACGAAGGCGTGGCGCCGGGTCTGTTCTGTCGGGCCGCGCGAAGCATCGACGAGCAGCAGCGCGGCGTCTGCGGTGCTTGCGCCGGTGACCATGTTGAGGGTGTACTGGAGGTGGCCGGGTGTGTCTGCGACGATGAACTTGCGACGCTCGGTTGCAAAGTAGCGGTAGGCCACATCGATGGTGATCTGCTGCTCGCGCTCGGCGAGCAGGCCGTCTGTGAAGAGCGAGAGGTCGAGGTGGGGCGCGCCGTCGGGGCCGAGTACGGTGGCGTCGGCGAGATGGTCATCGAAGAGGGCGCCGGCGTCGAGGAGGAGCCGGCCCAGGAGGGTGGACTTGCCGTCGTCCACCGAGCCGGCAACGACGAAGCGGAAGAGCTCTTTGGTGAGGTGGCGTGCGATGCGGTCGGAGGTCTGCATCAGAAGTAGCCCTCCCGCTTCTTCTGCTCCATCGAGCCCTTGGCGTCGTGGTCGATGAGCCGGTTCTGCCGCTCCGAGGTGCGGGCGTCGAGCATCTCTTCGAGGATGGCTGCGGTTGTCGTTGCCTCGGAGGGAACGGCGCCTGTCAGCGGGTAGCAGCCGAGCGTGCGGAAGCGGACCGAGCGGAGGGTGGGCTGCTCGCCGGGTGCGAGCGGGAGGCGGTCGTCGTCCGCCATGATCAGTGCGCCGCCGCGCTCCACGACGGGGCGGGGCGCGGCGAAGTAGAGCGGCACCACGGGGATCTGCTCGAGGTGGATGTAGAGCCAGATGTCGAGCTCGGTCCAGTTGGAGAGCGGGAAGACCCGCATCGTCTCACCGGGCCCAAGGTGGGTGTTGTAGAGGTTCCAGAGCTCGGGGCGCTGGCGGCGCGGGTCCCATGCCTGGTCGGCGGAGCGGAGTGAGAAGATGCGCTCCTTGGCACGGGACTTCTCCTCTTCGCGGCGGGCGCCTCCGAAGGCGGCATCGAAGCGGTGGAGGTGGAGTGCCTGCAGGAGCCCCTCGGTCTTCCAGACGCGGGTGTGGGTCTGGCTGCCGTGGTCGAAGGGGTTGATGCCGGCCGAGACCGCCTCGGGGTTGCGGTGGATGAGGAGCGGGAGCTGTTCGGCGGCGCAGAAGGTGTCGCGGAAGGCGATCATCTCGCGGAACTTGAAGGTGGTATCGACGTGCAGGAGCGGGAAGGGCAGCGGGCCGGGAGCGAAGGCCTTGCGGGCAAGGTGGACCATCGTCGCCGAGTCTTTGCCAATGGAGTAGAGCATGACCGGGCGCTCGCACGAGGCCACCGTCTCGCGAAAGATGTGGATAGCCTCCGCCTCGAGGGCGCGGAGGAAGCCGATGCGGCGTTCGGTGAGGGCTGTGACGAACTGGGCCATGGGTTCCGAAGTGGCGGGCCGCTGCTGCTCTATTCGTGCCGGTGAAGCGGGGCAATCGCGGAGATGGCGCCCCCACTTTTCGCTTTCCGCAGGGCGCCCACAGTGCGTAGGATGGGAGGGATATCTGACTGCGGAGCGAGCGGCTCCGCGCACAATGGAGAAATCGATGACGAACTGGCGGTTGATGCTGGGAAGCAGCCTTGTGATTGGCGGTCTGCTCGCAGCCTGCGGCGACGATGCGACGACGGGCACCGAGGTCGTGGATGGCAGCGGCTCGGGAGCCGTGGACGAAGACACGCGGACGCGGCCCGACACCATCGCCGAGGACACCGGCGTCACCGACACCGACTTCGAGGTTTCTGATGACACGACGGTCATCGATACCACGCCGGCTGATACGGAGACCGACACGACGGTTACCGATACCGCTGTTGACACCACGGTTCCGGATACCACGGCCAACGTCTGCGGCGACGGCGTTGCGGCGGGGCTGGAGCCCTGCGACGGCACCGATTTCCGCGGCCGCTCCTGCACGCTGCTCGGCTTCATTGGCGGTGAACTCAGCTGTGCAGCGGACTGCACGCTCGATGTTTCGGGCTGCGCCGATGCCATCTGCGGCGACGGCACGGTCTCGGGCTCCGAGGACTGCGAGTCGACGGTGCCCGTGCTCACCTCTTGCGTAGGACAGGGTTTTGCACCGGGCGGTTCGGGTCAGGTGCTCTGCGGCGCCGACTGCCGTTACGACACCACCGCCTGCCTCGACAGCATCTGCGGCAACGGCGCGGTGGAGAGCGGCTTTGAGGAGTGCGACGGTGGCGACTTCGGCGCTGACACCTGCCGCAGCCGCGGCTTCTGGGGCGGCGACCTTGCCTGCAGCGGCGCCTGCACCATCTCCGAGGAGGGGTGCGCCGACAGCGTCTGCGGCAACGGCACGGTCGAGGGCACCGAGGCCTGCGACGGATTCGGCAGCATCGCAACGGCCTGCTCCGAGCTGCCCGGCTTCGCCGGCGGCCGCATCGGTTGCGCCACCGACTGCACCGCGGTCGATACCTCTTCCTGCATCGCCACCGATACGGGCAGCGGTTCGGGCGCCGGCAGCGGCTCGGGTGCCGGCAGCGGTGGCACCGACCCGCTCTTCAACGATGCCGACGGCGACACCATCACCGACGAGGTCGACAACTGCGCGGCGGTGGCCAACCTCCGCCAGCTCGACATCGACGGCGACGGCTTCGGCAACCTCTGCGACGCGCCCCAGACCTACACCGTGCTGACCGACATCGGCGGCGAACCGTCGGCGCTCATCCTCTCCCTCGCCGCCCAATCGCTGTTTCCCATCGGCCCGCCCCCCGCGCCGTCGGAGGTCATCCTGCCGATCGCCTCGGCGCTCGCCACTGTGGTCTTCGACGACAACGGCCGCGCCACCCTTCAGAACATCTCGGCAAACCTCGCCGACACCGACACCGAGATCACCATCACCGGCCTCATCCCAGGCCCGACCACGCCCACCGCCATCTCCTTCATCGGCTGCACTGTCTCGGCCGACAGCGTGCAGGAGGTGACCGTCGCCGACCCGCTGGCCGCCTACCGCCTCGGTGAGTGGGCCTTCACGGCGCCCCTCGCCTGGTCGCTCTCCTGCAACGTCTCCACCGCGGATGGTTCCTCAGACATCACCTCCGACGTACCCTCCGGCTTCTCCACCCGCCTCAGCGTCTCGCGGTACGACGACAGCGTGACCGCGGAGTGCGCGACGGGCGGCGCCATCGGCACCACCGAGGTCGCCGGCCCCCCCATCATCCCCGGATTTCCCGGCTTCCCGACGACGCTCGACGTGTCGCTCGTCTCCTTCGCCATCAAGGCCTCGCAGCTCTAGTCTCGACCCTGGGCCGCGACACCGGCCCCGCTCGCAAGAACGCCACCCTGCATCGCTGCACTGTGGCGTTTCTCGTTGGGCCGCTGCTCGTTGCAGGCCGCAGCCCGCTCCCGGTCAGCGGACCAGCGGCTTATACTGGAAGGGCTTGGTCTCGCCGGGCTGCAGGCCGAGCCGGCGGTGGCGGTCCTTCTCATACTCCTGGAAGTTGCCTTCGAACCACTCCACATGGCCATCGCCCTCGAAGGCGAGGATGTGGGTGGCGACCCGGTCGAGGAAC
>CANMDT010000067.1 GCA_947496715.1 Myxococcales bacterium | reverse complement strand
CCCCGGCCCGTTGGCTCGGGGGGCTGGGTCGCGGGCTCCCCTTTCCAGGCGTCTTTCCCCCCGCCTTTGTACTCGGCACCATCTTGCTCGGCCTCTCCAAGATTCTGGAGAATATGGAGGTCGCGCACAACGTGATGCATGGCCAGTACGACTGGATGGGCGACCCCGCGCTGCGTGGCCAGAGCTACGAGTGGGACATCGCCGGCACCAGTGACAACTGGCGCAAGACCCACAACCTGCAGCACCACACCTACACCAATGTCCGCGGCATGGACGACGACCTCGGCTACGGCCTGCTGAGGCTCTTCCCGGAGCAGCGCTGGCGGCCCTACTACCTGCTGCAACCCTTTGTGGCGGTCATCTTCGCGGTGCTCTTCGAGTGGGGCATCGCCATCCAGGACCTCGAACTTGGTCGTTACTTTGCGGGCAGAAAGTCGGGCGCCGAGCTCGCCCAAGAGGCCAAGCCTGTGATGCGCAAGATGGGCATGCAGGTGCTTCGCGACTACCTCTTCTTTCCGCTGCTCGCCGGCCCCTTCTTCCTGACCGTGCTGGCCGGCAACGCGATCGCCAACGTCATCCGCAACGTCTGGACCTACGTGGTTATCTTCTGCGGTCACTTCACGGCGCAGGCTGCTACCTTCCCCAAGTCGGTCGTTGGCTCCGAGAGCCGCGGCGACTGGTATCTGCGGCAGCTGCAGGGTTCGTCGAACATCTCGGGCGGCCCTTGGCTCCACTTCTGGACCGGCAACCTGAGCCACCAGATCGAGCACCACCTCTACCCAGATCTGCCAGGACGCCGGTACGCCGAGATTGCGCCGCGGGTGCGCGAGGTCTGCGAGCGGTATGGTCAGGTCTACAACACGGGCAGCTTCGCACGGCAGTTCGGCCAGGTCGTCTGGCGCATCCTCCGCTACGCGCTGCCGAACGACCTGCGCATCGGCGCCCGCCGTAGGACTGCAGGCGCCTAGCTCTCGCCGACCATCCAACCGTCGCCTGTGACCAGCAGCCAGACCGTTCCGGTGAAGGCGGCCAGCAGCAACAGGGCGTAGGCGATGCCGTAGCGTATCGCGAAGCGGCGCCAGTATAGGCCGTTGGAGGCCACCTCGAGGCGGGCGATTTCGTCATCGCTCAGTGCCGCTGCGGCCTCTGGGGTCGAGGGCAGGAGTTCGTGCACGAGCAGCCGCTGGAGCAGGCCGGTTCCGTGTGCGCGGAGCAGCTGCATGGCCTCGTCGTCGCGGGTTGCGGCTCGCAGAAGGTCAGGGGCATCGAAGGCCTTGGCTGCGATCAGCGTCGAGAGACGGGAGAGGATTCCGAAGAGGGTTACAAAGACGAAGAAGGGGTGAATGCGCCCCATCACAATGGTCGAGACAATCACGAGCACAAAGCAGCTGATCGAGATGACCCAGCTCGCCCGCTCGAGCAGCTGCTCCTGCCCCCGCTCACGGAGGTAGCGCGCGAGTAACTCTCCGGCGGGGAGCGTCACGGCGCCGCCGCACGGTTGCCTGCAGCGTCGCGCAGGGAGACTCGTCGAAACGCTCCGCTCGCTACTTCGCCACTGCAATTCTCGACAGCGACGCTCTTGTGGCCTAGTTGACACGCTTTTGTAACGCAGATGCCGGGTTGGCGTGCGGCGTGTGGCTGGCAGGCGAGACAGAGGGCGATGCGCGAACTTCGATGGAGCGAAATCCGGGCACGGGCAGCAGAATGGCTAGCGACCCATCGCTGGTATGTTGCTCTGCTGCTCATCTGGACGATCGAACTCTGGTGGTCGCAGTCGGTGACCACTTCGCCGAGCCTCTGGAGTGCCGGCAACATGGTAAAGAAGGATGTCTTCTTCCGGCTGCTCTTCGACCTGCTGGGCGTCGCGCTCCTGTTGGGCCGCGCCCACCGCCTGATCATCGCATTCCTCATCTTCTGGTCGCTCGTCTTTCACTTTGCGACCATCAGTTACCATGCCCAGTATGGCCGGGCCATCAGCATCTTCACCATCATCGGGCAGCTCGGTGAAGGCACCCAGGTCATGGGAGCAGCCTACGCGCTCACACGCTCCTACCTGATGGTCTTCGTGCCGTTCCTCTTTCTGAAGGGGTGGATGCTCTGGAAGGCCGAGCGCAAGAACCGGCTCGCTGAAGCTGTCTCTCGGCGTGGCTTCGCGGTGCTGCTTGCAGGCTACCTCGCCCTGTTTGCGGGCGTCACGCTCGATCACAAACCCATCTGGCGCATCGGGAAGTGGGAGACCGTCAGCGGCATAGGCTTCACCTACGGCTACCTGCCGGCCTGGGCCGGAGAACTACTCTTCATCAAGCAGGAGTTTGTGCTCGAGCGGGCGCTCGCACGGATGGAGAAGGTCTCGGACCAGCTCACACCACATGAGATTGCACTCCCGATGCGCCGCAATCTGGTCTTTATCCAGATGGAGAGTTTCGATGAGAAGGCTGTCGGATTCTCTATCCGCGGCACACCGGTAACCCCAGCGGTTACCGCGTTACGAGACAGGTCGATGTACTTCCGCATCCAAGCCCAAAAGTACACGGGCTCCTGCGATTCCGACTTCACGGCACTCATGGGCCGAGTGGGCTCTCAGGACTTTCCGAACTACCGCATCGACGGCATCCCTTGGAACTGGGCGCTCCCCCACGACCTGCGCAAGGGGGCCTTCGAGAGCATGATTTTTCATGGGGTCTCCGGCCACTTCTTTCACCGCATGGACGCGATGCCCCAGATGGGTTTCGACGGCATATTCTTCAAGGAGCAGATCGCGGCGGCGGGCGGGTATGACGGCACCAAGTGGACGCTCGCCGACACCGAGGTCTTCGACTTTGCTACAAAGAAGATCAAGGCATCGCCGCCGCGCACCTTTGCGATGGTCATTACGGCCACCAGCCACATGCCCTTCCGCTTTGAAACGCCAGGCATGGAGCGCATCTTCTTTGGCGACGATAAGTCCTACCAGAACAACTACTTCGATAGCCTCCGCTACGTCGACAAGTCGGTCGGAGACTTTGTCGCCACGCTGTCGCCCGACACGACAGTCGTCATGTATGGCGACCACTGGTCTACCGTTCAGAACCCGGAGGTTGGCTACGAGCAGGAGGTCATCGACGGCTTCGGAATGGTGCCATTCCTCGTCTACAATGTGGGCGAAGACCTGAGCGGTCAGCAGCGCACCCGTGGCACCCCGCTCGCGCTCGGGGCGCAGCTGACGCTCCACGACATGATGACCTGGGTGCATCACACGGCCCGTTCCGTCGGCATGCCGAAGACCATCATTCCCCCCGCTCCTCAGCAGGGCTCCGGCGATGGAAGTGGCTCCGGGCTCGCGCGATGACTCGCCTGCGTGAAGTGGTTGAGGCAGTCACTGCCGCCCTCTCCTGGCTTCTCATGCTCGTCGTTGCGCCCGTGGCTCGATGGCGTCGGGCAGTTCCAGAGACACCCTGGGTGATCTCAGGGCACCGCGGTCGCATCTATGAAGACAACGCCGGCGCGCTCCACCACTACATACGTAGCCAAACATCGCAGCCCATCATCTGGATATCGGGCTCCGAGGCTGTGACCGCATCGCTCCGAGCCGCCGGACACCCCACACTCCGCAGAGGTACCTTCGCTGCCCGCTGGGCCATCATGTGCGCACCGGTGCTCATCTACTCGCACGGCGAAGACGACCTCGACCCTGCCCTCATTCTCCTCCGCGGCCGAACGGGACTCCGCATCTTCCTCAACCACTCGCAGAACCACATCAAGGCCGGCGAGTACCACACGGCCCGCTATGCCTCGCTCACGGGGCTTCAGAAGCGGTTCTACGAGTGGCGGGTGACCGACTTCGACTATCTCCTGGCCTCGAGCGAGCGGGAGCGGGCCAACTTCGCGCTCTCCTATCCCCACCTTGCCGATCGCATCCTCCTAGGCGGCGGCGCCCACTGCGACGAACTTCTTGCCCGCTGCACCGACCCGCCGGGTCGGAGCCTCTTCTACTTCCCAACCTTCCGCGACACGCCTGCAGGGCGAACAGCGCTCGACCGCGTTCTCCGGAGCCTGGTGAAGAGCGAACGCCTCCGCGACTGGCTCCTCGCTGAAGGGCTCACACTCCACATCGGTGCCCACATCAACTCCGATGACCTTGGCGTCATGGTCGAGCACCCCTTCGAGATCGTGCCTGTCTCGCGCATCAAAGAGGGCATCTACGACTGTCAGGCCTTCATCTCCGACTACTCCGGGCTGCTGGCCGACTTCCTCTCCTTTGACCGTCCCACCATCTTCTTCCCGTTTGACCGTGAGGACTACCTCCGCGTTCGTCGCCTCTATGTGCCCTACGAGGAGTTCGCCTACGGCCCGTTGGTCGAGACCGCCGATGACCTCGTCGAACTGCTGGTCTCCAACCGATGGCGCGATCCGGCACCCTGGGCCGAGCGCAGACAATTCTGGAGAAGCGAGATCTTTCCGACCATGGAACCTGTCTACGCCGCGACCACCTACCGGACGATCGCTGCGCTTGTCTCTCCCCGACAGGTTGGCTGATGGCGTTCGACGAAGAGGATCGGAAGAAGGTTGCCGTCGGCACGGTCCTCACCGTGCTGGGTGGTATCTGTCTCGCCGGTTTTCGAAGCATGGGCTTCGTGCTGCGCTCCCTCTTCGGGGGGAGTGCCTACGGCCTCTTTGCGATCGCGCAGTCGGGCGTTGAACTGATGGCCTATCTGCTGCTCGGCGGCTTCAACGACGCGGTTGTCTATCATGCTACGCGATGGACGACGCGGCTCGACGCAGCGACAGAAGAGACAGAGCGCGCCGAAGCCGATGAGGGGCTCTACCGTGCACTCGCAACCACGCTGGTCCCGCCCTTTGTGGCCGCCGTGGCAGTCGCCATCGCCGCCCAGTTTCTGCTGCCCACGCTGCATCGCATGTTCTGGTCGCAGCACGACCCGCTGCTCATCGATCTCGGCCGGACGCTCGCGCTTGCACTGCCGCTGATTGTTGTGATGCAGCTCTGCGCCGAGGCGACCAAGGCGGGGCTGCAGTTCGTCTGGCAGGTAGGCATTGTGCAGGTGCTCTTTCCCCTGCTGACAGTCTGCTTCGCGTTGGCGCTGCATCGGTTTGCAGGGCTCGGGATCGACGCGTTGGCCTGGGGCCTCATCTTCGCGCTGCTCGTTGCGGCTACGGCCGCCGTTGTTGCCTATGGCCGCTTCTTCTCTATCGCCCGGACGCTTCGCGCGGCGCTGTCGCTCCGCTGGGATCGCGAGGTGCTCGTCTTCGCGCTCCCGCAGAGCGTCAACATGATGACGAACCTTGGGCTGGCCAAGGCAGACGGGCTCATGCTCTCCGCATTTGTGAGCGCCGACGCGGTGGGCGTCTATGTGCTCGTTGCCGACCTCACGCAGCTCATCCGCCTGGGCAAGATGGCCTTTTCGAGCGTCTTCTCGCCGTTGGTTGCGAAGTATCAGGCGGCCGCCAATCGCCCGGGGATTCAGGATTCACTCGCCACGCTCATCCCGATTACCGCTACGCTAGGCCTGCTCCTCACACTCGGCATCATGGGGAACTACGAGGCAGCCATTCTCAAGGATGGTGAGAGCTGGAGCGGCGGTCGCCTCTACCCGTGGCTGCTCTGCGTGGGACCGCTGATGAGCTGCTTCTTCGGACTGGCAGGGAACCTGCTTTTGATGACGGGCCATAGCCGGCTCCTGCTCTACAACTCGCTCGGCGCGGGTCTGCTTAACCTCGCGCTTGCGGCGCTCTTCATCCCGCACGGCGGATTGCTCGGTGCTGCCGCTGCAACGGCCATTGCGAACTTCTCCATCTCCTTCGCCCAGATCATCGAGATGCGGCGGCTGGAGCGGTACCAGCTTCACTGGCGCTACTACACGCGGACGCTCATTGCAGGGGTGTTGCCGGTAGCCGGTGTTGTGTTTGCCTACAGCACCTCCGCGCCTGCCTTTCTTGCAACCCTGCCGGGCGACAGCCTGACGGTGCAGCGTGCGGTTTGGGTCGGGGTGATGATGGCTGCCTACGCGCTCCTCATCTTCCTGCTGCCGGGCACCAACCCGCTGCGCGACCTCTTCCGGCGAGGCAGACCGCTCGCGGATGGGGCGACATGAGCCGCTTCTACCTCTGGGCCTGGCTGGTCTTCGGGGCGCTCCGCACCATCTCGCTCATCTCCCACTTCTGGGGGCCGAGCCCGTGGGGTGGCCCGACGGTGCTGGAGCCGCTCCGCCTCGCACCTGACGCGATCCTGTTCGAGGTCGGCCTGGTGGGCCTGTTGTCCTTTGGCTTCGGGGCCATCGAGGCTGGCGCATCGCGGCTTGGTGCACTGGGGCTCCGCGCCTTCATCCGCCTGTCGCTGCTGCTGCTGCTCTGCTTCTGGCAGGGGTTTGCTCAGTTCGACCAAGAGGTGGTCCGCTGGATGGCGCAGCATGTGAGCAGCTCATTCATCAACAACTTCTTCGGCGTCCGCGACCCGCAGCTGCTCGGTCGAATCCTCACGAACGATCGTCTTCCGACGGCCCTCGCGTTGCTCCTGATTGCAGCTGGCCCGCTGGTTGCGTTCGGCCTCTGGCAGCTGCAGGGGCGGGCTTCTGTGAGGCTTCGGCCCCGGACTGCGTGGCTGATGCTGCTGCTCGTCGTCGTCTTGGTGGCGCTGCCTGCCTGGTTCCGCCCCTCGGAGAAGCGGTGGCGGCGCATCCGTCCTGCTGCTGTTGCGATCGTGGCCGATGCGGCCAAGCAGGTGCTGGGGCATGAGGAGCCCAAAAACCCCGAACGGGCCCGCCTCGACCTCTACCATTTCGTTCGGAGCGGAACCCTCGAAGGTTCAGGCGCGCCTGCTGACCCGCAGTATCCGCTGGCATCTTTATCCGGGCTCGGCAGCCGCACGCCGGCAGAGGCGAAGGCTGCTCCTCGGAGCACCCGGCCGAACATCATTGTGGTGGTGTTTGAGACCATGCGCGCCTGGAACACAGGCCTCGTACCCGACGCTACAGGCCCTGGCGAGACACCCGAACTCGACGCGATCATCAAGCGGCAGGGAGCCTACTTCCCCTGGGCGCACTCCTCCGGCTACCCCTCTGTAGAGGGGGCGATGGGCATGCATCTCGGCATCTGGCCACACTTTCGCAAAATCGTCTTCTCTGACTTTCTGCACATTCGCACGCTCGCCTTTCCCGAGGTGCTGCGAAGCGCCGGCTACAAGAGCTTCGCGTTGCTGGGCGCCGACCCCTCCTTCAGCAACTTCACGCCGTGGATGAAGCGTTGGTACGACGACGTTGAGTACGACCCGCGGCGGCACCACGATGGGCCGCTCGTTGACAGAATGATGCAGCGGCTCGACGGCAGGCTAGATGACGCGGAGCCCGTGCTTGCGCTGCTCTGGACCGCGACCACCCATCCGCCCTACGACATCCCTGCCTCCGAAGGTGTCCCGATCGCAGATACCGACGAGGGCCGATTTGTGCAGGCGATGCGCTACGCCGACAAGAATGTCGCTCGGCTGATTCGCTGGCTCGAGCAGCAGCCGGGCTGGGATAACACGGTCCTCGTTGTGCTCGGTGACCATGGGCAGCCCGTGCCTTGGCAGCGTCAGCACCCAGAACTTGTTGGGCCGCTGACGCCCGGCCACACATGGACGACGATGTCCTTCCTCGGAGGCTGGCCGGGGCTGCCTGCGACGGGTCTGCAGGAGGTGAGTGCCTCCCATCTTGACCTTGCCCCCACGCTCATCTCCCTCGTGGATCTCAAAGTGACGAACGCCTTCATGGGCCGTGACCTGTTCCCGCGAACCGGAGTCTTGAAGGAGCGTCCGCTCTTCGCCTTCCGTGACGGTGAGGTGGTCGTCGTCGAGGGTGAGCAGCGCACCGGATTCCGCGTGGACGGCGGAGCGCCGCAGCGCTGGACAACGCGCCGCACGAGCAAGCGGGAGTATGGGATGCTGGAGGAGCAGGCCATTGAGCGGGGCGAAGTGCCAGCGGGATTTCCGGTAGAACGGTACCGAGACATGATCTTGGAGTGGAGCGACCTGCTCGAGCAGAATCGGGTCTTGCCGCAGCGCTGAGTGGGCAGAACATGGCAACAGGGTATCGCGGGCGTGGCATGATTTGACCCGTTGCGCGATGGTACAAGCGCCGTATTGCTCACTCGCCCGTGAATGCGAGCCGCTCCTTCCCCAATGTTGTCCGAGTCGCTAGACGGCAGAAGTAAACAGTGTGGCTCACCTCGGGTCACACCACTCCTTCGCTAGGTTGAATCATGGGATTTCAGGGTTTTCTGCGGTTGCTGATTCCTCGCGAAGATCAGTTCTACGACTTCCTGGAGCAGCAGGCGCTGCTGGCCCACGAAGGGGCGCTTGCGATGGCCAAACTCACCCAGGAGCGCGCCTCTTCGGAGGCGGTGCGCGATGCGGTTCAGGCGGTAGAGCACCGCGGCGATAGCGTGGTGCACCAGATGGAGGAGGCGCTCGCCCGCACCTTCATCACGCCCATCGATCGCGAAGACCTCAAGAAGCTCTCTGATGAGCTCGACGATGTGCTCGACCTCACGAACGGTGCCGCCCGCATCCGGGTCCTGACCGGCATCGAGTCGCCTTCGGATGCCTCGCTGAAGTTGATTGCCCAATTGGTCGAGAGCACCCGCATCCTCGCCACCGCTTTGCCGCTGCTCCGCAAGCATGCCTACAACGACCTCGTCACGGCGAGCCGAGAGCTTCGTCGGGTAGAGAAGGCTTCGGATCAGGTCTATCGGGAGGCCATTCGGCAGCTGTTCGCCGATCCTGCCGTCGACGCAAAGTCGCTCCTGCGCGAGAAGGAGATGCTCGACGACCTCGAGCGGGCAATCGATCGCTGCGAAGAGGCCGGAGAGACGCTGGCGAACCTCGCCATCAAGCACGGCTGAGGCGCCAATGCTGACGCTCCTTATCGTGGTCATCGTGGTGACCCTGATCTTCGACTTCATCAACGGCTTCCACGATGCCGCCAACGCGATCGCCACGGTGGTCTCCACGGGCGTGCTGCCTGTTCGGACTGCAGTCATCCTTGCGGGTATCGCAAACTTCGCGGGTGCCATCATGGGCACCGCGGTGGCCAAGACCATCGCAAGCGGTTTCACCGATCCCGCGATGGTGACACTGCAGGTGGTCCTCGCGACGCTCATCGGAGCCATCGTCTGGAACCTGCTGACCTGGTGGTACGGCATCCCCTCCTCGAGTTCTCACGCTTTGATTGGCGGCCTGTGCGGGGCCGTGGTCGCACACGGAGGCGTTGATGCCTTCAAGTGGCCGAAGCTGGTCGAGAAGGTCCTTGTGCCGCTGGTGGTCTCGCCGCTCTTTGGATTCGTGCTGGCGATCATTGTGATGATCGCATTGCTCTGGATCTTCCGCAAGGTCCGCCCCGCCCTCGTGAACTCGACCTCACGCTCCATGCAGTTGGTCTCGGCGATGGTCATGGCCACGGCGCATGGCTCGAACGATGCGCAGAAGTCGATGGGCATCATGATGCTCGCGCTGCTGATCTATGGGCAGACGGCAGGCGTGGAACCCCTGCCTGCGTGGGTCCTCCCTTCGCCTGAACACGTGCCCACGTGGGTGGTGCTCTCCTGCGGTCTCGCCATCGCGCTCGGCACAATGGGTGGCGGCAAGAAGATCATCAAGACCATGGGGACCAAGATCATCCGCATCTCTCCGCTCCAGGGCTTCGCGGCCGAGATGAGCGGCGCTGCCACCATCTTCGCGGCGAGCCACTACGGCATCCCGCTTTCGACCACCCACTGCATCAACTCGAGCATCATGGGCGTCGGCGCCAGCCGTCGCATCTCGGCCGTGCGCTGGGGCGTGGCCGGCAACATGGTGGTTGCCTGGGTTCTCACCATCCCGGCGACGGCGACCATCGCGGCCCTCACCCAGTGGACCCTCGAGCGCCTTACCGGCTAACGGCGCGGCGGAAGCGCCCGCTCGTCCAACAGCAAGCCGGATATCAGGTAGCCCGAGAGGACGAAGAAGAGGTCGACGCCGATGTAGCCTCCCGAAAAGCCCGGCATCTTCGCATGGAAAAGCACCACGGTGAGGATGGCGATCGCACGGAGACCCTCGATGTCTTTTCGGAGTTTGGAGGCTGGGCGAGGGTTGGTCATGGCGAGAGTGCGCTCAATCCGTGAATGACATGTTGAAAGCTGTCTAAGCGGAAACCATGCTCTTGGCAGGAAACAGCGGATGCTCCGTCATCGCGCCACCGTAGCCATCGCGCGCGCGGCTGCCGTTCTGGCCTCGGTCGCCAGTGCGCGCCGCCGCGCGTCCGGCAGCGCCAACGACTCGGCACTCCGCTGAAGACGTGCGATGGCCTGTTCCGTCAGACGCGCCCAATCAGCCGGCTCCTCCGCAGCAGCGGGAAGACCGATATCACGCAGGAGGAGCGAGCACTTGTCGGAATAGGGCAGCGAGTGGAGCGGTGTGCCGGTCGCGAGCGCGAAGACATGGCCATGGAATCGCGTTGCGATGAAGGCCTCGCAGGAGGCCACGTCGGTGAGCACCGCATGGGGGTCGGCGTTAAATGGCTTGAAGGTGACCCCGGTGCCCTGCAGGAGTGCGCGCGCCAGGCCATCATCCTCGAGTGCAAAGGGGATGTGCACCAGGCGGTGCCCCTTTTGGATCAAGGCGATAACGGTCTGACGCACAATCGTGAGATAGGCCTCCGCCGTTGCGGTGCCCTGTGCTGCGACGGAGGGTGAGGCGCGGTGAAAGGCCTCGCTCAGCTTGGCCTTGGGCCTCCAAGCACCACGGGTCCGCTCCAAAAGCACAGGCATGATGTTGATGCCGATGCTACCAGGCTGCCGCACGGGCGCCTGCCAGCCGCACAGTTCGGGGAGCAGGAAGGCGATGTCGGGATGCTGAAGAATCTCTCTGTCGGGCAGCTCTGACCGGAGCCATTCGGCCGTCACGCTGTCGCGCACAGCGAGGAGCCCAGCGGACGAGAGCGCAGCTTTGAGTCCGTCGCGAAGCGGCGCCACGCCGTAGGAGGTCGCGATGCTGACCATCGCCATCCGAGCCGCGCCGGACCGGCGCGGATCAAGCAACAGCCGCGTAAGCGGCGTATCGACCTGGCCGTTGAGCAGTCCGCCACCGCCAATGAGGAGCGGGCGGCTCCAGTGAGAAGGCGACATGGCCCCATAACTCGCCATATCGAAGCCCGCGCCGCTCTGGGCCGACAGTTCGTGCAGCACCGTGGCAAACGAGCGGTCGCCCACATTCGAGGTGTTGTAACAGCCCACAATCGTTGGGCCCGAGCTGCTGCCCCCACCCCACACGCGCTGCCATTCGTTGACCACACGGAGCCTCGCCCGCGCTACCCGGTTGACGGCCCGTGTGGTGAGCGGCTCGGTCCAGCAGGCATCTACGGGTTGCATGACAGCGGCCAATCGCGGCTTCCGGTGCGAGGAGGATCGGGGTGAGAATAGCTTCCCCTGCGCGCGAGGTCAAGGGCGGAGGAGAGGCTGCAAGTACGTTATTTGACATTGGCAACTATTGCGTTTATCAAATAAATGTCCCGCCAAGGAGTCGGTCATGCGCGAACGGGAAGTCATCGAACGCATCTTTCAGCTCAAGCAGCAGTGCGACCTCCTCGAAGAGGGGCTGCGCGAGTCGTTGCAGCTCTCATCGGCCGAGTTCCAGGTGCTGCGGCTGGTGGGCGAGGAGTCGCTGTCTTGCGGCGACTACGCCGCGCGCACTGGCCGTTCTGCATCGCGCATGACGAGGGTGGTCGATGGTTTGGTCGCGCGCGGCTTGGTCGTGCGCGTGGCCGGAAGCGACCGCCGGACGATGATGCTCGAACTCACCCAGAGCGGTCGCTCGGCGCAGGCCGAGATCCTGGCCTGTGAGACCCGTTGCGACACCCGGCTCCGCGAGCGGCTCGGCAGCCGGGGATACAGCGAAGCGGTCCGGGTACTGGGCGCCCTGCTTGAACACACCGCCGACACCGCCGCCATCACGGGAGTGTAAAGTCATGCTGCCAAAGGACACCGTCATGGAATCGAAGAAGCGTATCGTCATCGTAGGCGGCGTGGCCGCCGGAGCTACGGCCGCAGCGCGGGCTCGGCGTATCGACGCAGATTGCGAGATCGTGCTGGTCGAGCGAGGCCCCTACATCTCCTACGCCAACTGTGGGCTGCCCTACTTTCTGAGCGGCGACATCAAGGAGCGCGCGAGCCTGCTGCTCCAGACACCGGAAGGGTTTGGCGCCAAGTATGGGGTCGATGTGCGTATCGAGACCGAGGTGGTCGAGATCGACCGAGCAGGTCGCCGGGTCAGGCTCGTGAGCGCCGACGGCGAGGTCTGGCTGGGCTACGACAAGCTCATCCTCGCGCAGGGTGGGTTGCCGATCATGCCGGTCATTCCTGGCTCCGATTGGGAGCAGGTCTTTCGCCTCTGGACGGTGCCCGACATGGACCGGCTGGAAGCTGCGCTGCAGTCGGGAAGGGCGAAGACGGCGGTGATTGTGGGCGGCGGTTTCATCGGCATCGAGATGGCGGAGGCCTTTGCAAAGCGCGGGCTTCGTACGACCGTGGTGGAGATGGCGCCGTCGCTCATGTCGATGATGGATGCGCCCTTCGGCCGGCTCGTCGAGGAGGAGCTCGCGCGCCATGGGGTGGAGGTGGTGACGGGCACGGCGGTGGTCGCCATTGACCCGGCGACGCACGAGGCTGAACTGCGCGACGGACGCCGCATCCCGGCCGGCCTGGTGCTCTTTGCAGTGGGGGTCCGGCCGGAGCTGGAGCTGGCGAAACAGGCGGGACTCGAACTCGGCGCGACCGGCGCGCTCGCGGTATCGGAATTCCTGGTGACCTCCGACCCCGATATCCTCGCCGCGGGCGACATGGTCGAGGTCACGCACCGCGTGCATGGTCGCAAGGTGCGGGTCCCGCTGGCTGGTCCGGCGAACCGGCAGGGACGCATCGCGGCGACGGTCGCGGCGGGGCTCGAGGCAACCTACAACGGCGTGCTGGGCACCTCGATTGTGAAGGTGATGGACCGGACCGCCGGTTCGACCGGACTCTCTGAGCGGGCGGCGCTCACGGCCGGCTTCGATGCGGCGCTCGCAGTCATCCACAAGGAGCATCACGCGAGCTACTTTCCGGGCGCCAAAGAGATGACGCTGGCGCTTGTCTACGACCGGGCGACGCACCGGCTGCTGGGCGCGCAGGCCTTCGGCGAGGCCGGCATCGCGTCGCGTATCAACACGCTGGCCGTCGCGCTGGCGGCGGGTCAGACCGTCGAGGAGATCGCCGAGCTCGACCTCGTCTATGCGCCTCCCTACTCGTCGGCGAACGACCCGGTGAACCTCGCTGCCTTTGTGGCTGTGAACGACCTCACGGGCTTCTCTCCGCTTGTGACCGCGGCGTCGCTCCGCGCAGAACTGGCGACGGAAGCGGCCCCGCTGGTGGTCGATGTTCGGAGCGCTTCGGAGTGGGCTGCGGGCCACGTCGCCGGTAGCCGGCATCTGCCGCTGGATGAGATGATTGCGCGAGCGTCAGAGCTGCCGCGCGACCGTCGCATCGTGGTGACCTGTCGTGCTGGCTACCGCGGCCATCTCGCGCTGCGAACGCTTCGCGGGCTCGGATTTGAGCATGTTCGGAATCTGACGGGCGGTTTCGTCAGGGTGGTTCAAGACGGCGGGTTCGCCGTGGAGGTGTCTCGATGAGTGGAAACAACTTTTGGATTCTTGCCCTGGTCGGCGTCGTGGCGGTGGTCGCCATGCGGATGCTGGGCGGCGGCGGTGGCGCGGGTGCAAACATGGTGATGGAGAAGATCAAGGCAGGCGCAGTCATCGTCGATGTTCGGAGCCCGGAAGAGTTCGCGGGCGGCTCCTACCCCGGCGCAAAGAACATCCCCGTGCAGGTCATCGGCTCGCGTCTGAGCGAGATTCCGAAAGACAAGCCGGTCGTGGTCTTCTGTCGCTCCGGCGCGAGAAGCTCGGCCGCGGCAGCCACGCTCAAGCAGGCCGGCTACACCGACGTCACGAACGCGGGCGGCCTTGGCGACATGCCCCGTTAGAGGAGGCTACTTGTAGGCGATGACCACCGCCGAGACCTGGTAGTTGGGCTCGGTGTGGCTGGAGTCGTTGTAGGCGCATCCGGTGCCGAGCGTGCAGCCGGCGCAGGGGTTGGCCTCGGGGCGGCAGGTGTTCTCGAAGGCCTGCACATCGTATCCGACGGTCAGCGTAGGTTCGGAGACGGCGCCCAGATCGATGGTCCAGTCGTAGGTCTTGGCGCCGGGGCACCAGCCGGCGCGGGCATACTGCCAGCTGCCCTGCTGGTTGGGGGCTGCGGTGGTGCGGCAGTCGTCGCGCCAGATGTTGTTGGTCGAGGGTACACCGTTCACGGTGAAGGTGTGGTCGCGGGGGCAGAACTCTGCGCAGTTGTCGGCGTTGCCCTGGCCGTGGCCCGTGATGAAGGTCCGGAGCGCGGCGCTGGTGGTGCCTTCGGGCAGCGCGACGGTGGCGTCGGGGAGTTGTGATGGAATGGAGCGGGCGGGGTCGCCGTAGACGAGGCGACGGTTCTCGTTGGCGCCCTGCCAGACGGGGATGGCGGCGAGGACGTCACGGGCCGGCGTGCCGCCGACGAACTCGAAGGTCGCCGTGACGCTCCAGCCGTTGCCGAAGCCGCTGCCGGGCCCAACCCAGGTGTCGATGAAGACCCGGCTCGTCTGCTCGCCCGTGAGGAGCGGGCGGAGGTCGGTCACATCCACATCCCACTCCGCGCCCACGCCGTAGGGGGTGATGAACCGGGAGAGTTCAAGGTAGGTCGGGCTCTCCGAGCCGTTGGCCAGCACGAGGCCGTAGCTGCCTACGCGGTCCCACGGGTCGCAGGAGCCGGCGGGGCAGGAGAGGGCGAAGTGGAGGTTGATGGAGGAGAAGGTCTCGTCGGCCGGCGGGAAGGTGACAGGCTGCTCGACCTGGCGCCGGTTCTCGCTGCCGGTGAAGTAGACATCCACCCCCTGCATGGCGCGGACGGCCTGGTTCTGACCGGGGACGGTGGTCGGCGCGGTGTCTTCGACGGCCGTGTCTGCGGTCGCATCTGCGCTACCGCTGGAGGCCGTGTCTGCGGTGGTGTCGGCGCTGCCGTTCGAAGCGGAGTCGGTCTCGGTGTTGGTATCGCGGGTCGGGACAGTGTCGCCGCAGGCGGCCAGCGTGAAGAGGAGCACAAGAGGCGCAAAGGATTTCATGGTCGTCCACCGATGTTGAGGCAGGGTTGGAGGACCTTCCTACACGCGGCGCGTCGGTCGCGGTAGCGAGAAGGTGGCGAGATTTGCTTCCCGATCGAGGGGTTCTGGATGGGCGCTTTCACAGGGCGCTCTGTGCAGTTCGGATAGCCCTTCGATGCATCCCGCGCCCGTGCAGATCGGCTTGCCGCGGGCGCCTGTAGCGGACTAGAAGCCTTGACACGCTGCGGCAGAGGCCACAGCGCTCGCTCCGAAACCGTCGCCGTCGTGCGCCCTCCATCGAGTGACTCCATGAGCCAGAACCCGACCATCATCTACACCTACACCGACGAAGCCCCCGCGCTCGCCACCTACTCCTTCCTGCCCATGGTTCAGGCCTTCGCGAAGAAAGTGGGCGTCGATGTTGAGCTTCGCGACATCTCGCTGGCCGGCCGCATCATCGCCAACTTCACGGAGTGGCTGACGCCGGAGCAGCAGACCGGCGACGCCCTCGCCGAACTCGGTGAACTCGCGCTCCGCCCCGAAGCCAACATCATCAAGCTGCCCAACATCAGCGCCTCGGTGCCGCAGCTTAAGGCCGCCATCGCCGAGATTCAGTCCCACGGCTTTGCCATCCCGAACTACCCCGACGAAGTCGCCACCGAAGAAGACCGCGCCATCCGCGCCCGCTACGGCAAGGTGCTCGGCAGCGCCGTCAACCCTGTGCTCCGCGAAGGCAACTCCGACCGCCGCGCGCCCAAGTCGGTCAAAGAGTTTGCCCGCAAGAACCCCCACTCCATGGGCGCCTGGTCGCCCGACTCCAAGTCCCACGTCTCGACCATGACGGCCGGTGACTTCTTCCACAACGAGAAGTCTGTGACCGTCGCGGCGCCCACGAAGGTCCGCATCGAATGGACCGGCGCAGACGGCAGCGTGAAGGTGCTCAAGGATGGCCTCGCGCTGCAGGCCGGCGAGATCATCGACGGCACCTTCATGAGCAAGGCTGCCCTCATCGCCTTCCTCGATGCCCAGGTCGCCGACGCGAACGTGAAGGGCCTGCTCTTCTCGCTCCACATGAAGGCCACGATGATGAAGGTCTCCGACCCCATCATCTTCGGCCACGCGGTCAAGGTCTTCTTCAAGGAGCTCTGGGCCAACCATGGAGCCACCTTTGAGCGGCTCGGCGTCGATGTGAACAACGGCTTCGGCGACGTGGTCGAGAAGCTCGCCCAGCTGCCCGCCGACGAGCGCGCTGCCATCGAGGCAGACATCGCCGCTGCGCTGGCGCGCGGTCCTGCCATCGCGATGGTGAACTCCGACAAGGGCATCACCAACTTGCATGTGCCGAGCGATGTGATCGTCGACGCCTCCATGCCGGCGATGCTCCGCGAGTCGGGCAAGATGTGGAACGCAGCGGGCAAGACGCAGGACGCCAAGGCGGTCATCCCCGACAGCTCCTACGCAGGTATCTACCAGGAGGTCATCGACTTCTGCCGCACCCACGGCGCGCTCGACCCCCGCACGATGGGCAGCGTCCCGAACGTTGGCCTGATGGCGCAGAAGGCCGAAGAGTACGGCTCGCACGACAAGACCTTTGAGATCGCTGCGGCGGGTACCGTGCGCGTTATCGATGCGTCGGGTGCGGTGCTGATGGAGCATGCCGTGGAGGCCGGCGACATCTGGCGCGCCTGCCAGGTGAAGGATGCTCCGATCCGCGACTGGGTGAAGCTCGCTGTGACGCGGGCCCGCGCCACCGGCGCACCGGCGGTCTTCTGGCTTGATGCGGCCCGTCCGCACGACGCCGAGCTCATCAAGAAGGTCACAGCCTACCTGGGCGAGCATGACACGGCCGGACTGGAGTTCCCCATTCTCGACCCTGCGGCTGCGACCAAGTTCAGCCTCGAGCGGATCCGCGAGGGCCACGATACCATCTCGGTCACG
>CANMDT010000066.1 GCA_947496715.1 Myxococcales bacterium | reverse complement strand
TCGCAGTCGGCATCGGCGCAGTCCACAGTGCCGTCGCCATCATCGTCGCGACCGTTACGGCAGTCTTCGGGCCACTCCGCATTGCAGGCCGCTACGCCGCCGCAACCTGCATCCGTGCAGTCCACCAGGCCGTTGCCGTCGTCGTCGACCCCGTTGTCGCACTGCTCGCGCAGGCGCTCGAAGGCGAGGGTCATCCAGCCGCCGCCTGACAGCCCGAAGGTGGGATGGCCAATCACCCTGTCTGACGAGCCGGGAACGCCATCCGACAGTGCAATGGCTGGAGCCTCCAGCGCCTCCGACTCCGCCAGAAACAGGCCTGTACTGCGGTCGATGAAGAGCGGCGTCGCCTCTCCCTCTCGTCCCGCTGCGTCCCGCCAGTGCAGGTCGATGGGCACCCCACCCGGCGATACGCCAACGAAGTGGTTCGGAGCGACGACCACGCCCACGCTCCAACCACGACCGGGGCGCACCCCGATGGCCAGGATGCTCTCGCCCGCCCGTCCCGGCGCGACCCATGGGTCTGCTGCCGAACCTTCGCCCGAGCCGCTCCCCGCGCCCGAACCTTCGCCCGAACCAGCCGGGTCTGGCCGCACGGAACCCACCTCGATGATGACATCGGGAGGCGTCGCACAGCCCGCCAACACCAGCAGCGCGAGCAGGAACCTCAGCGCCATCACTTGGCTCCGCAGCGCGCCGCATCCTTGGGAAGGCGCAACGAACAGAGCTCCGACAGGAGCGTCGCGGCCAGCAGGTCCGAGGGCGCCGCCTCGACGAGATCTCGAAGGTGCGCCGCGGCCCGCTCAGGCTGGCGCAGTTCGTAGAGGTAGATGCGCGCCAGATCGAGCTTCGCCGCCCGCCGCGTCGTCGGTGCAGGCGCCTTCACAACCCACTGCTCCAGAAGGGCCGCAGCGACCGCATGATCGCCCCGCGCGACCGCCTCGTCCGCCAGCCCGTCGAGCGCGGGCTCGCGCGGTGCGACCGGCGCCAACGCTACCGGCGCGACCGCCTTGGAGCGCTGCGGAGCGGCCAGCCTCGCTGCCGCATTGGGGGCCGGCTTTACACCACGCGAGGCCACCCAACTGCGATGCGCCGCCAGATCAACGCGGAGCCCGGCTGCCGTCGACACCGCCCCCGTGATCGGACCGCTCGCGGCATCGGAACGCCAGCGGCCGCCACGCTCCACCAGAACCCGTTCGCCTGCCCGCGAACCCTCTGTCCGAGACACCACAACCGAGCCCTCGACCACCGAGACCTCCGTCGCCTCCGCCGTCACCTCGATGGCGAGGACCGTGCCGGTCACCTCGATGCTCTCGCTCGGCGTCCGAACGATGAGTGCCTCCACACCCGTCGGCATCCACTCCACGAGCAGCGCGCCACTAGCGAGATAGACCGTCCAGTCCTGCTCCTGCTGCGCGCGCCAGGCAGCCGTGGTTCCCGCGAAAATCGAGCCCGGAAAGCCTGCTGGACGAGAAGCGTCGCGCGCCAGCGAGGCCCACACATCGAGGCGCGGAGCCACCTTCACAGCAGCCGCCGCCTGCGGCAACACGGGTGCCGCCGCCTGCTCTGGCGAGGCCACCGCAATTGTAGCATCGTCGCCCATCCAGCTGGTCGCAGACAAGCCGATCAGCAGCGCAGCCGCAGCCGCGATCCAACCCCATGCCGCCAGCCGTCGCGAAGTCCGTTGCGGGCTCGTGGCTGGCGCCTCTCCGCTCGTCAGAACCGCCGCTTCCGGCGCCCGCGATTCATCCAGATCGATGCTGCCCGCAGCCGACAGCGCCGCGGTCACCGCTGCAAAATTCGCGGTCGACCGCTCCGGTGTCCACGCGAGCGCATCGGCCCGCTTCGCTGCACCCAGAAGATCGCGCAAACGCTGCGCCTCCTCTGCAATGCCGGCCTCCTCCAGCAGCGCCTGCTCTACCTGCGCCACCTCTCCGGCGGGAAGGAGCCCTGCGCAGTAGTCGAGCAGCTTTGCCCGTGCCTGTTCCGTCGTCAGCCTCATGGCTCCAACTCCGACGAATCGAGGCCGGCGTCACGCTGCCGCAGCGCCAGCATCATCCGCTCTCTCGCCCGCCGCACTCGCGCTGCAATCGTGTTGAGAGGCTCGCCTGTCTGGTCGGCAATCTCCGCCAGCGTCATGCCCTCGATAGCAAACATGATGAAGTTGTCGCGCGCGTCCGGAGAGAGCTGCTGCAACACCGCATCGAGCGCCCGCAACTTGTCGCGCGACGACAGCCTACGCCATTCATCCGGCCCTGCGCCCAGCATCTCGATGCCGAGCGGGTCGAGTGCCGAGGGCCGCTTCCGCAGGTGCGAGAAGGCCACGTTCCGCGTGATCCGCTGCAGCCAGTTCACCAGCGGCCGCGTGGCATCATAGCGCGGCATACTGAGGTGAAGCTGAAGGAAGACCTCCTGTACCACATCGTCCACTTCCGAGCTTCCGCCCAGAAGACGGGCCAAACGCCGATAGACAATCGGGCTCAGACGCCGGTGCAGCTCGGCGAACGCCGCCATGCTCCCCGAGACCGAGAGCTCGACGAGGAGTGTATCCGACAGCTGCGAGAGCTCCGAAGGTGTCTGGGTGAGGGCGGCGCTCATTGGAGCCTCCATCCTAGCGACAAGCTCGCGCTCGGACCAGCGAAGGCCCATAACGACGGGCCCACCACCTTCTCATCTCCCACCACCGCTCGATAGCCAACCTCAATCGCAGGCTCAGCCGAGCCAACCCGCACACCCAGCCGGCCATGCACAGAGGCCTCGGGCAGCCAAGCCGACTCCGACACCGATGCCAGCTCGCTGGCAAGCGTGGACTGCGCCCACACCAATCCTAGGCCGCTTCGGATACCGACATCGAGGCCCGCCCAGCGCGACGAAGAGCTCACGAAGCCGCCAACGGAGGCCACCTGGATGCCCGGTCGCGCGCTGCTGCCCTGCGACGAGTCGACGTAGAGGAACTGCGAATCTACCCGTGCCAGCGAGCACCAGCCCTCCGCTCCCGCCCGAAACGCCGATGATACCGGCACCGAGAAGCCAGCCATCAGCGTGCTCACTGCCTGACCATTGAGCGCCGTTGCCCCCAGACCAACTCGCCCCTCGGCAGCGTCACGCGCCGGAGCCAATGCGACGACCGGAGCAGGAGGCAGCGCAGCAACCGCAACTGGCGCCGCGCTCATCCCGACAGCACGTGCCTGCAGCGCCATCTCGTCGGCAGCGCCCCGCCCCGCCAGTCGAGCCTCCTCGAGCGACCGCGCACGATGCAGCAAGGTCCAGCTCACCTCCGCCGCCACCAGCATCGTTTCGCGATCGGCCCGAATCCCCGACAGCCAGACACCGCCGCCCTCGGTCACCGTGACGATGCAGTCGGAGCCTCGCACCCCGACCTCCCAACCTGCGCCAGCCGGCGCGCGGCTCTCCAGCGCCCGAATCAAGGCCGCCACATCCACCGCTGTCGTGCAGGGCGTCGGCACCGATGGTTCCGCCGCCGCAGCAGCAAACGAGACCAACGACCCTCCCGTCGCGCAGATGGCAGCGACCACCCAAGCCAACCGTCCGGCGGCGCTGCTCTGGGGTGCGGACTTCATCGTGGCGGATACCGTGGGAGGTAGGTGTCGAAAGGAGGCGCGGCGCGCAAGGTGGGAGGCGGTACCTTGCGCGCCACTACCCACTCTTTCGATCCTTCGCCCTCGAATTGTGCAGCGCCCCGCGCCGCCGCCCTCTCGCGGAGTGTTCCGCCTCACCACGCTGCATCGCGCTTCTGCCCCCTCGCGCCCCGCCGCGTCGACCCATCTGAAACCCAGACAACAACGCCTCGTCGAAGTCGACAGCCCACCCTTCAGCGGCTAAACTCTCTCCAAACCGAAGACCCGGGTCTGGCCACTCCGCATGAAGCGTATCCTCTACAGTCTCATCCTCGCCGTGGGCTTTTCGGCCTGCGCACCCCTGCTCGCTCCTCCCAAGGAGGGCATCGAAGGCGTACCGGCCTGGGTGCGACGGCGCGATCGCGAGGAGCGTGCCATCGCCAACCGCCAGATTGAGGCTGCACGCCAGCGGCAGGAACTCCGAGCCGCTCGCGCCAAGGCCGAAGAGGAGCGCATCGCCGCAGAGGCGGCTGCGAAGCAGGCGGAGCTCGCAGCGGAGCTCGCAGCGGCAGAGCATGCCGAGTCCGAAGGCAGCGCGGTCGCAGAGACGGTCGTCGACAAGGCCAACGGCAGCGGCGAAGGCAGCGGCGCCACCGAAGTCGCCACCAGCGAGCCCATTTCTTCGGGCAGCGGCGAAGGCAGCGGCAGCAGCGAAGTCGCCACCAGCGAGCCCATCTCGTCTGGCAGCGGCGAAGGCAGCGGCACCCCCGAAGTCGCAGTGACCGAGCCCCCCAAGAGCGAGCCCGCCAAGCCAGAGCCCATCTCGTCTGGCAGCGGCGAGGGCAGCGGCACCACGGAAGTCGCAGTGACCGAGCCCTCCAAGCCCGAGCCCATCTCGTCTGGCAGCGGCGAGGGCAGCGGCACCACCGCGGTCTTCGCGATCGAGCAGCCTGCGACGGAGCCCGCCAAGACGGAGCCCGCCAAGACGGAGCCCGCCAAGACGGAGCCCGCCAAGACGGAGCCCGCCAAGACCGAAGTCGCAACCGCTGAACCCGAAGTTGTACCCGTCGCTCCCCGCAGAGAGCGCGACGTTCAACCCCTCGGCGTGGTGCAGACCCTCGGACGGGCAGGCTCCTATTTCATCCCCGAGAAGCTCTCCGGCGATGTACCGCTCCTCATCCTCTTCCACGGACCGGGCGACAGCGGTGCCCTCATCGCAGAGCCCTTCGTCGATCAGGCACGTGCGCACGGCTTCGCCATCCTCGCCATCGATGCGGTGAACAAGGAGAACAGCGTCTGGGCCTTCGAGGTCAATGCCGCCATCGTCCACCGCACCAAGGAGCTCCAGTTCCTCGCCAAGGCGATGGAGTGGATGACCCAGACGCAGGGTGTCACCTTCGACAACTCCAAGACCCTCGTCGCCGGCTACTCGCAGGGCGCCAGCATCGCGGCCTGGGTTGGCACCAACGAGCGCTTCGTCTCCCACTTCGGCCTCCTCCACGGCGGCTTCCTCAGCGACGGAATCGGCTACGAGGTACGGCCCGTCTGGCTCTCGACGGGCGACACGGACGACTTCCGTACCCCCGTGATTCACGCTAGCACCGCCCGTGCGCTCCGCCTCCTCGGCCTCAAAGACCTCACCAGCCGCGTCTTCAAGACCGACATCTCGCTCAACAAAGAGGAGTGCGAGTCGCTCATCAGCTGGTGGCTCGGTCTGCCCGCCGCCCCTGTCGTCGCGCCGCCTGCAGCTCCCGCCAAGTAGCCTCGGCCCGCGTCCGATCGCCTGCCCCACCGTGTGGGGCGCAACGCTCTAGACGGAGAGCCGCATGAAGACGCTCAAGAACAAGGTTATCGCGATCACAGGCGCAGGGTCGGGCATCGGCCGGGCGCTTGCCCTCGACGCCGCCAAGCAGGCCGCCTCCGTCGCCATCTGCGACCGCAACGCCGACGCCCTCGCAGAGACCGTCGCATTGCTTGGCGATGCCCCATACCTCGCCAGCGTCGTCGATGTCCGCAGCGATGCGGAGGTCCTGGCTTTTGCCGCGGCCGTCGCCGAGAAGTTCGGCCCCGCCCATGTCATCGTGAACAACGCCGGCGTGGCGCTCTCCCACTACTTCGACAGCCAGAGCCGCGAAGACTTCGAGTGGGTCATGGACATCAACTTCTGGGGCGTGGTCCGCGGCACCGAGGCCTTCCTTCCGCAGCTCAAGACCCACGACGATGCCCACATCGTCAACATCTCCAGCCTCTTCGGACTTGTCGGCGTGCCCAGCCAGTCGGCCTACAACGCCTCCAAGTTCGCCGTCCGCGGCCTCTCTGAGTCGCTCCGGCAGGAGCTCCACGACACGCCCATCCACGTCAGCTGCGTCCACCCCGGCGGCATCGACACCAACATCATCCGCAACGGAAAGCACCTCCAGGGCGCCGACGGTAAGCCCACCACCACCGCCTCGCTCGCCAGATCCTTCGCCCGCACCACAAGCACCACCCCGGACGGCGCCGCTAGCATCATCTGGGCAGGGGTCTTGCGCAACCGGGCCCGCATCCTCATCGGGCCCGAGGCCTACGCCATGGACCTCGTCCAGCGGCTCCTGCCGGCCGGCTACCCCGCGGTGCTCCGACCCTTCCTGCGCATCTTCTCGACCAAGCAGCGGTGACCCTCGCCATGCACGAAACCGGCGCCCAGCCCTTCGACCTCATCATCATCGGAGCGGGCTTCGCCGGCGTCGGACTCGCCCATCAGGCGCGGCAGGCTGGCTTCACCAACATCCTCATCCTCGAGCGGTCGCAGCGGGTCGGCGGAACCTGGCGCGAGAACACCTATCCGGGCGCCGCCTGCGATGTCCCCTCGCACCTCTACAGTTTCTCCTTCGCGCCCAACCCTGATTGGTCCAGGCTCTTCGCGCCACAGCCCGAAATCCTCGACTACATCGAGCGCTGCGCCACCGACTTCGGCCTTCGCCCCCATATCCGCTTCGGCGCCGAGGTTGTCCGCTCCGAATTCGAAGAAGCCGCGGGTCTCTGGACCGTCCACACCGCATCGGGCGACGCACTCCGCACCCGATTCCTCGTCTCCGGTGCCGGTCACGCACTCTCCAAACCTGCGCTCCCCGCGGTCAAGGGGCTCGACAGCTTCAGGGGGCGCACGATGCACTCCGCCCAGTGGGACCCGACCGTCGACCTCCGCGGGAAGCGGGTCGCCGTCATCGGCACTGGCGCCAGCGCCATGCAGCTTGTCCCCAAGATCGCAGCCCAGGCCTCGCACCTCTTCGTGCTGCAGCGCACCCCGGGCTGGCTCATCCCCCGCCCCGACTTCGCGACGCCCGAGCCCGTCAAGCGCCTCTTCCGGCGCCTTCCCGCGACCCAGAAGCTCGTCCGCGCGCTCCTCTACACCTACATGGAGGCCTTCGCGGTCGCCTACGTGCTCGAGCCTCGCCTCGGCCGTCTCCGCGAGCGCGGCTGCAAGCGCTACCTCTACCGCACCATCAGCGACCCGGCGACGCGCGCCAAGCTCACCCCCGCCTATCGCATCGGCTGCAAGCGGCTCCTCATCAGCAGCGACTACCTGCCCACCCTCAATCTGCCCCATGTCACCCTCGTCGCCGAGGCGCTGACCGAGCTCCGAGAGGGCAGCATTGTGACGGCCTCCGGCGACGAGCATCAGGTCGATGTGGTCATCTTTGCCACGGGATTTGAGTCGCCCGAAGAGAAGCCGCCCGTCGAGGCCATCGGACTGCAGGGCCGTTCCCTCCATGCGCACATGACCACCTCCCCCGCAGCCTACCTCGGCGCAACGCTCCCCGGCTTCCCCAACTACTTCCTGATCCTTGGCCCCAACACCGGGCTCGGCCACTCCTCCATGATCTACATGATGGAGTCGCAGTTCCGTTACATCGTCGACGCCATGACCAAATCGAGGCGTGATGGCTGGCGGTTTGCCGACCTCCGGCCCGAGGTCATGGAGCGGTACCAGCGCTGGCTCGGCGAGCGGCTCAAGCGCACCGTCTGGAATGCCGGCGGCTGCGCCAGCTGGTACCTCTCCAAGAACGGCGGGAACGCCATCTCTTGGCCCGACTTCACCTTCGCCTTCCGCTTCAAGACACGCCGGTTCGATGACGAGAACTACACGCGTCGCTAGCAGCATTGCTGCAAGCCACCGTTGGCTGCTGCGGGCCGTCACAGGCTTGCTGGCGCCGCTCCTCGCGCTCGGGTGCGGCGAAGACAGCGCGAGCCAAGCGCCACCCTCCGACGAGCCGGCCGTCTGCCGGAACAGCTTCCCGGCCCCAACGCTGCTCGCAGAGCCAGCCCACACGCCGACGGCCGCGACCGACGGCCTCCTTCTCTACGAACTCCAGCTCCGCTCCGCCAACGCCTGCGATCCGCTCCTCGGAACACCCGAACAGCGCCAGGCCTGTGCCGCCAAGCCCGCACCCGAGGTCCGTTACCTCGCCACCGACTCCAGCTGCGCTGCGCTCGCCGACCTCGAGCGGATCCGCCTCGGTACCATCGACGACCTGCTCGAGCCGACCGACGATCCCACCCTCGGCATCACCCTCAGCTACATCTCGGAGCAGGTCGGAGCGAACGCCGTCTGGCTCATGCCTCCCTTCCCCAACAACAGGTCCGAACAGCTCCCTGAGCCCTGCGACAACATCGGATCCCCCTACGCCGTCACCGACTACTTTCACCTCGATCCGGGCCTCTCTCGCGCCTGCATCAGCGACCCTTCAGCCTGCGATCCCAACGCCATCGTGGAGCCGCTCGTCGACCAGGCCGCAGCGCTCGATCTCCGCCTCTTCCTCGATGTCGCCTTCAACCACTTCGGCCGAAACTACCGCTTCTACGATGTCGACGCTGCGCCCCCCGAACCGGGGCTGACCGAGGAGCAGCGCTGGGATTTCGAAGCCACCTTCGACACCGAGCTGCTGACACCCAGCCTGCTCACCGCCGCATCCCTCAACGGCTCAGGCAATGGTATCGCGCAGGCGGCCTCTGACCTCGCGCTCCGCTGCCCTGAGTTGCCGCAAGAACAACGCCTGTCCGCTGTCGCGCTCTGGCGCTGGCTTACCACTGAAGAGCGTGCCCGTTTCGACTGCAGCGCCAACACGCTCGAGCGGCTGGCCCCCTCCTTCTACGCAGGCGCAGACCCGGCCCGTCCATCCACCGGCCCCTCGGACACCTACAGCGGCCCCTGGAGAGACGTCCGCTTCCTCTTCCACCACGCCGGGCAGGGCTCCGACCGCGCAGCTTCGATCCGGCTCCGCGAATACCTCTTCCGCATCCTCAACTTCTGGACCGCGCGGGGCATCTCCGGCTTCCGGCTCGACCACGCGACCGATGAAGCCAACGGCCTCTCGCCCGAGGTCTGGCGTTACCTGATCGCAAAGACCCGCTTCTATGCGGAGCGGCGCGGACAACGGCCCCCCATCTTCCTCGCGGAGGAGTTCTCCGACCCCGATGGAATGGCCTCGGTCGCCGACCTCCTCACCGAAGGCTACCTCTTCGACGCTACGGCCCGTGGGCGCTCCATCGACGGCAACGGCTTCGCCGCGATGCTCTCCAAGACCGCCCGCTTTGGCGGCCAGGCCCGCGTCCTCACCCACCTCGAGAACCACGACGAGCTCCGCCTCACCGATGGCACCGGACTCGACTTCGACACGGGGCGTGTCCGCTGGGCAGCCGGCCTCGCGGCCTGGTCGGCGCCGATGCTCCTCGCTGGCCAGGAGTGGGGCGAGTCGGAGCGTCTCCAGTTCCGCCGCAGCAGCCTCCTGCCAGGTCGCTTTGATCCCGCCCTCATGGCCGACTGGCGCGTGCGCGTCGCCTCCTACCGCGACTACATCACCCACTGGCGCTCCCTCGAGGGCGCGCTCCTCCGCAGCCGAGCCATGCGCGCCATCACCTCCGCCACCCCAACGCAACTGCTGCTGGTCGCAAAGTGGGACGGCGCCGGAAACGGCCTCCTCCTGCTCCACAACCTTCAGCAGCAGACGGCGGACGGCCAGTTCGCACTGCCGCCCGACGTCGCCGGCCAACTCGGCCTCGACAGCTGCGCCCGATACCGGCTCGTGACACTGGCGCGCGACCGCGAACTCCTCTCCTGCCGTCCGGCGAGCGACTTCGCACGCGCCTTCACCCTCCTCATGCCTTCGGGCGAAGAGCGCTGGCTAGCCCGGTTCGAACCTTGCGATCCCTAGCCCTCGCCTTGTCGCCTCTCCAAACGACGGCTACGCTGCCACGGTCAGTCCCGCGCAACTGCCCCTCCCGATGGTGTTCCCGATGATCCCCGGCCCTCTGCCCCTGCGTAGAGCTGCGGTTTTGGCCGTGCATGCAGCGGCCTTCGCTGCCTCGCTGCTCGGCAGCTTCCTGCTCCGCTTTGACGGATCCCTGGACCCGTTTCTGATGCGCCTGATCGTATCAGCGTTGCCGGTCTTCATCCTCACCAAGCTGGCGGTCTTCTTTGCGTTGCGACAGCACACGGGTTGGTGGAGGTATGCCTCCTTTTCCGACCTTCAGTCACTCTTCAAGGCCACCCTGATTGCGGCCGGTGCGACCGCAGTCGCCTGCTTCGCGCTCGATATTCGTACGCTCCCGCGCTCCATCTTTCCGCTCGACGCCATCATGACCATCGCGCTGCTCGGCGGGGCCCGGTTCGGGCTCCGATACCTGCGCGAGTCATTCCTCCATCATGGCCCACCCGAGGCGGGCGTTCTCCGGACCCTCGTGGTTGGAACCGGCACCGTTGCCGAGGGGCTCCTGCGTGATGTGAGACGCGGCGCTGTACGCACCATCGAAATCGTCGGTGTCATCGACCTCGACCCCCGCCACAAGGGCTCTCTCATCAACGGTTATGCCGTCGCAGGCGGACTCGCCGACCTCGCCCGTGTCGTGCAGGAGACCGGCACGAAGCAGGTGATCATCGCGCTCGACGGTGGGAGCAAGGATGCCGTTCGCCGCGTCATCGATGCCTGCAACGCCATCGATCTTATACACCGCGTCCTACCCGCTACAGACGACCTCGTTCACGGTAGCGTCACCATCTCCCACCTCCGCGAAGTCAGCCTCCAAGACATCCTGGGCCGCTCGCCCGTCCGCCTCGACTCCGAGCAGCTTGAGCGCCTCTTCACCAGCAACACCGTGCTCGTCACGGGTGCCGGCGGCTCGATTGGCTCAGAACTCTGCCGACAGGTCGCACGCTTCGGACCGTCGCAGATCATCATGCTCGAGCAGGCCGAAAACCCGCTCTTCCACCTCGAGCGCGAGATCCGCGCAAGCCACCCCGACATCGACATCGAGGCCGTCGTCGCCGACATCGGAGACTACCAGCGGCTCGAGCAGGTCTGCCTCCACTTCCGACCGCGCGTTGTCCTCCATGCCGCCGCCCACAAGCATGTGCCGCTCATGGAGAAGAACCCATGGGAGGCCATCAAAAACAACATCCTTGGCACCCACAACCTCATCCGCGCGGCGCAGGCCGCAGGCGTCGATGTCGTCGTCCTCATCTCCACAGACAAGGCCGTCAACCCGACCAGCGTCATGGGTGCCACCAAGCGCGTCTCCGAGATGCTCATGCAGTCGCTCTCGGCCACCTCCCAGACCCGCCTCACCGCCGTCCGCTTCGGCAATGTCCTTGGCTCCAACGGCTCCGTCATCCCCATCTTCAAAGAGCAGATCGCAGCGGGTGGGCCGGTCACCGTCACCCATCCCGAGATGAAGCGCTACTTCATGACCATCCCCGAGGCGTCGCAGCTGGTCCTGCAAGCTGCGACCTTTGCCGAGGGCGGAGATGTCTTCGTCCTCGACATGGGAGAGCCCGTCCTCATTGTCGATGTCGCACGCGACCTCATCCGTCTCTCCGGCCTTGAGCCCGACCGCGACATCAAAATCGAATTCTCTGGCATTCGTCCCGGTGAGAAGCTCTTCGAGGAGCTCTCCACCGCCGGCGAGGGAACCGCGCCAACGCCCCACGCCCGCATCTTCCGCTTCTCGCAGCAGCCCCCCGACGAAAAGGTCGTCTTCGAGGCCATCCGCCTGCTCGAGCGTTGCGCAGCGACCGACCAGCCGCCCTCCCACATCCGCGCCACGCTCTTCGCCATCCTCGATGCGCTTGAGCGCAACGCCTCCATCGCCGAACTCGCCGCAGCCGCGAGAGACCGTACGCTCACCCCCTCCAAGCCCAGGACCGCCGTAACATGATGCGCTCCGCTCCGCTCCTCTTCGTGCTCCTCCTTGCAGGCTGCACCGCCGCAGATGGCGTCGATACACCCGAACGCGGGAGCGACCGCGCCGACGCCGGAGGTCGGGCAGACGGCGGATCGGAATCCGATACGGTTGCCACGTCAGACACATTGGATGATACCCTGCAGGACGACGTAGCAGTGGCAGACTCGGGTGAGACGGACACCGCCGCAGACACGACGGCCGACACAACCGCAGCAGACACCGCAGCAGACACCGCGCCAGACACCGCGCCAGACACCGCGCCAGACACCGCGCCAGACACCGCGCCAGACACCGCGCCAGACACCGCGCCAGACACCACCATCGACCCGGCCTGCGACCGCGACAACGATGGCTTCGCGGCCCTCTCCTGCGGCGGCGACGACTGCAACGACAACCTCGCCCCTGTCCGTCCCGATGGCTCCGAAGGCTGCGACTTCACAGATAACAACTGCGATGGCGCCAACAACGAAGCGCTCGACTGTACCTTCTACGCCCACACCCCCAGCGCCCTCTACCGCATCGATCCCTTCGCCGGCACCAGCACCCTCGTCACCAGCACCCCCACGCTCTGGGACTTCGACACCGATACCGACGGCACCCTCTGGGGCATCGGACCCGATGGGCTCTACCGCTTCGCGAGCGGCGCCTGGAGCACCGTCAGCGGCCTCTCGGGCGTCACCGGGAGCAGCCCCAACGGCTTCGCCATCGACTCCACGGGCCGCGCCTACGCGACGGGCGGCGGACAGGTCTACCTGGTCAATCTCGACACCGGCACCTTCTCGCTGATCGGCAACCTCGGCGGCTTCACCTCGAGCGGCGACTGCGTCGTCGACAAGAGCGACACCATCTACATGAGCGCCTCCGGCTTCGGCGAAGATGATCTCGTCCGCATCAACGGCAGCACCGGCGCGGCCACCCTCATCGGCTCCATCGGATTCCCCAGCGTCTACGGACTCACCGCCGCCTGGGGCTTCCTCTTCGGTCTCGACGCCTCCGGAAATGTCATCGAGATCAACCCCACCACAGGGCGAGGAAACATTGTCCAGAACTTCTCCAACAGGGTCTGGTATGGGGCTGCAAGCTCGGCTGGTCGGTAGTCTCCTCCTCCTCTCCGCCTGCGCCTCCTCGGGCGGCGGCGCCACCGCTCCAACCGACGTTGCCGGAAGCGGCGACCTCGGCACCGATGCCTCCGGCAGCGGTAGCGGCGAGCCCGAAGTCTGCGCGCCGCGAACGCCCTGGCAGCCCGGGCTTCCAGCCTTCCGCGAGCGCACCGATCTCCTCCCCGCGACGGTCGAAGGCGTCCGCCTCTCCGCTGTCGACGTCGACAGCGACGGCGACGCCGACCTCGTCATCCGCCGCGGCGGCACCCTCATCGACGACCACAACGAGGGCGGTCAGCGCACCTTCTGGCTCCTGCGGAACGACGGTGCCGCCCACTTCGAAGATGTGACCCTCGACTCCGGCATCGTAGACCGGCGGCGCGGAACCGACCGCAACATCGGCCGCCCCGCGGAGGTCCTCGCCTTCGGAGACATGGACAACGACGGCGACCTCGACCTCTTCTCCGGCATTGACCAGAGCGCCGCCGCTGCCCGCGGCGAGACCTCCGAAGTCCTCCGCAACAGCGGCGGCGCCTTCGGGCTCACCGCCAGCGCCAACCCGATCCGACAGGCCGACCAGCCGGCCGCGATCGGTGGCGCCTCCTGGGTCGACTTCGACCTCGACGGCCTCCTCGACCTCTGGATTGTCCAGGCCTCCGGTGCTGACGGCCCCCAGCAGGACCAGCTCTTCCGCGGCCTCGGCGATGGCAACTTCGAACGCGTGACCGAGGCGCAAGGGCTCACCACCAGTAGCAGCGTCACACCCGACGAAGCCAACGCCGCACAGGCCCACGGCCACGGCTGGTCTGCCACCGCCTGCGACCTCAACAACGACGGCCGCCCAGAGCTCCTCGCCGCAAACTACGGAAGGGCTCCAGACCAGCTCTGGTCACGCGACAGCGACGCCTCGCCCTTCAGCAATCGCTCCGTCGCCTCGGGCTACGCCTTCGACGGCAACCTTGACTGGACCGACAACCAGTCCGCCCGCTGCTACTGCCAGCTCAACCCCACCGCAGAAGACTGCGCCGGCGTCCCTGCCCCAAACCTCATCGCCTGCACCCAGCCCTCCGACGTCTTCCGCTGGTCCCACGCCACAGACCGCCAACCCTGGCGCCTTGGCGGCAACAGCGGCACCACCGTCTGCGCCGACGTCGACAACAACGGTGCCTTCGACCTCCTCACCACCGAGATCGTCCACTGGGATGTGGGCAAGAGCTCCGACGGCTCCGAACTTCTCTTCGGCACCCCCGGCGCGCTCGCGTTCACCCGTCCCGGCAACGAGGCCACCGGCCTCACCCGTGTCGACCCCATCCCCGACTGGAACCATGGCGACATGACCGCCGCCATCTTCGACTTCGACAACGACGGTCTCCCCGATCTCTACCTCGGCGCCTCCGACTACCCAGGCAACCGCGGCCTGCTCTACCATCAGACCTCGCCCCGCCGCTTCGAGCCCGTCGCAACCGACGACGCCTTCGAGCACAACCGGAGCCACGGCATCGCCGTCGCCGACTTCGACCGCGACGGAGACCTCGACCTCGTTGCCGGCCACTCCCGCTCCCGCTGCGACGCCAACGCCCCAAACAACTGCTACCCCACCTCCCGCGTCCGCTACTTCGAGAACCTCTCCGCCGACCGCGGACACTGGCTCCAGCTCCGACTCGAAGGCGGACCCGGCACCAACCGCTCCGCCATCGGCGCCCGCGTGGAGGTCACCACCAACGCCGGCACCCAGAGCCAGCAGGTCGGCGGCGGCCACGGCCACTACGGCGTCCAGCATGACCTCGTCCTCCACTTCGGCATCGGGTCGGCCTGCAGCGCCACCGTCACCGTCCACTGGCCCAACGGCACCCGCTCGACCGACACCGTCACGCTTACCGCCGACCGCCGCTACCACCTCGTGGAAGCGGCCCCGCCCGTCGCAGAGTAGGGCAGGGCGCAGCGCGTCACCCGCCGCAACCGCCGAAGGGTTGCGTTGAGACCCCTCAATGCTAAAGCGCCATTCAGTTTTGACCGCTCCGCTGCCGACCGCGCAGCAGAGTCTCCGCGCAGCGTGAGAAATCCATGAAGCAGACCAGCCAGCTCGGCGCCCACGCCCACAACTTTCCCCGCGGTCGCGCCGCAGAGCTCCCCAAAGAGACCCTGCTCAAAATGTACCGCGACATGGTCGAACAGCGCCGCTTCGAAGAGGCCACAGGTCGCGCCTACGGGCTCGGCAAAATCATGGGCTTCTGCCACCTCTACATCGGCCAGGAGGCCATCTCCGTCGGCGCCGCCGCCGCGCTCCGCCCCTCCGATGTCATGATGAGCGCCTACCGCATCCACGCCCAAGCCATGGCCCGCGGCGTGCCGGCACAGGCCATTATGGACGAGCTCTTCGGCAAGGCCACCGGCTGCGTCCAAGGACTCGGAGGCTCCATGCACATCTTCGACATCGCCAAGGGTTTCTGGGGCGGCTGGGGCCTCGTCGGCCAGCAGGTCCCCACCGCTGCGGGCGTCGCTTTCGCGCAGAAGTATCAGTCCACGGGCGACGTAACGATGGTCTTCTTCGGCGACGGCGCCGTCCACCAGGGCGCCATCCACGAGACCTTCAACCTGGCCTCCGTATGGGGCCTCCCCATCGTCTTTGTCGTCGAGAACAACCAGTACGGCATGGGCACCGCACTCTCACGCGTCTCCTCGCTCGAGCCGCTCCACGAGATGGCCGACGCCTACAAAATCCGCCACTACGAGTTCAACGGCATGGACCTCCTCGAGTCCTACGACGCCTTCGCAGACGCCGTCGACTACGCCCGCGAACACTCCCGCCCCGTCTACCTCGAGGCCCACTGCTCTCGCTTCCGCGGCCACTCCATGAGCGACCCCGGCAAGTACCGCACCAAGGAGCAGCTCGAAGAGGAGAAGGCCCACGATCCCATCCCCGGTTTCGCCGCCTTCCTCGTAGACTGTGGCGTCACCACCCACGAGGCTCTCGAGGCCGTCGATGAGGCCGCCAAAGCGGAGATGAAGCTCATCCTCGAGCGTGCCGAGGCCGCCCCCTGGCCCGACCCGGAGCTCATCTCCAAGTATGTCCTCGTCAGCCCCTAATCTTCGCTTCAAGCCCTCTCCCGTCGAGCACCAACATGGCGCAGCTCCTCTTCCGTGACGCACTCAATCAGGCCATGTCCGAAGAGATGGAACGCGACTCCCGCGTCTATCTCGTCGGCGAAGAGGTCGCTCAGTATGATGGCGCCTACAAGGTCTCCCAGGGCATGCTCGCCCGCTTCGGCGAAAAGCGGGTCATCGACACCCCCATCGCAGAGCTCGGCTTTGTGGCCGTTGCCGTTGGCTCCGCCCTCGCGGGGCTCCGGCCCATCATCGAGGTGATGACCTACAACTTCGCCATCCTCTCGCTCGACGCCATCATCAACACGGCCGCCAAGGCCCACCAGATGACCGCGGGACAGCTCTCCTGCCCCATCGTCCTGCGCGGTGCGACCGGCGCCGGCGGCGCACTCGCCGCCCAGCACAGCCAGAGCCTCGAGTCGCAGTACACCCACATCCCGGGCCTCATCTGCCTTTCGCCTTCCACGCCCGCAGATGCCAAGGGGCTCCTCAAGTCGGCCATCCGCGACCCCAACCCGGTCATCTTCTTTGAGCACGAGGCCCTCTACTCCGCAAAGGGCGAAGTCCCCGACGGCGAGCACCTCGTCCCCATCGGAAAGGGCGACATCAAGCGTGAAGGCAGCGACGTCACCATCATCGCCTGGTCGCGCCAGATGAAGCAGCTCATCGAGCATGCCGACGCCTGGTCCGAGGAGCTCGGCCTCGACATCGAGCTCGTCGACCCGCGCACTCTCCGCCCCCTCGACATGGACCTTATCCTCGCCTCGGTGAAGAAGACCGGCCGCGTCGTCATCGTGGAGGAGGGCTTCCAGTTCAACCACGTCGGCGCCGAGATCGCCTACCGCATCCAGCGCGACGGCTTCGATCTCCTCGACGCACCGGTAGAGCGCGTCACCAACATCGACGTCCCCATGCCCTACTCGCCGGCGCTCGAAAAGCTCGTCCTGCCGAACGCCGATCGCATCAAGGCCGCCATCCGCGCGGTCTGCTACAAGTAGCCAACGCTCCCAACCTAGGTCCCGACCATGGCCGACTTCGTACAACTCATCCAGCTCAGCCCCACCATGGAAGAGGGCCTCATTGTCTCCTGGAGCAAGAAGCCCGGCGACAAAATCTCCACCGGTGACATCATCGCCGAGGTCGAGACCGACAAGGCCACCATGGAGATGGAGTCCTACTTCGACGGCATCCTCCTGGAGATCTTCGTGCCCGCCGGCTCCACCGCCAAGGTGGGCACTGCCCTCGCGGTCATCGGCAAAGCGGGTGAGAGTTACACCATCCCCGGAGCAGCCCCGGCCAAGGCTGCCGCCGCTCCTGCGGCCACGCCCGCGCCGGCTCCAGTCGCCGCGCCGGCTCCAGCCGCAGCACCT
>CANMDT010000065.1 GCA_947496715.1 Myxococcales bacterium | reverse complement strand
CGATCATGAAGGAGGACCCGATGCCGGATGGCGTCTTCGCGATGCCGACGGGTCGGACCCGTGAGATGAAGGCGGTGGGCGAGAGCTTCGTCACGGGGCTGCTGCTGGCGATGATCTTTGTCTACCTGGTGCTCGCGGCGCAGTTCGAGTCGTGGGTGCTCCCCATCTCGATCATCTCGTCGCTTCCGCTCACCCTGCCCTTCGCGATGATCTCGGTGAACGTGCTCGGGCAGTCGCTCGACATGTTCAGCATGCTCGGCATCTTCGTGCTCTTCGGCGTGGTGAAGAAGAACGGCATTCTGCAGGTGGACCATACCGAGGCGTTGCGACGACACGGGATGCCGCGTGCAGAGGCGATTCTGCAGGCCAACAAAGACCGGCTCCGTCCGATTCTGATGACGACGGTGGCCTTCGTGGCCGGCATGATTCCGCTGATTACGGCCTCGGGCGAAGGCGCGGGCTACAGCCAGGCGACGGCCGGCGTGATCGTGGGCGGCCAGGTGTTGGCGCTCCTGCTCACGCTGCTCGCGACGCCCGTGATGTACTCCTACCTCGACGACTTCGAGCAGTTCATCGGTCGCATGTGGCGCCGCTTCTCCGGCCCCACGGACGATGAGGACGAGGGCGGGGCGCCACAGGAGAAGAGGGAAGAGGAGGAGGATGTGGCAGCCGACCTGCTGGTGATGTTGCTGGTGCTCTTTGTCTCTGCGGGTGCAGCGATGACGCTGTTGCCGGCCTCGGCCGCGGCAGAGGAGCCGGGCGCGATCTCGTCGGTCACGGGCGGGCTGACGCCCGACCAGGCCGCAGAGCTCGCCGTGACTGCGTCGGCTTCGCTCAAGGCGCTCAAGGCGCAGGAGGCTGCGGCAGAGTTCACGATGAAGGTGGCGCAGCTGGCCTATGCGCCGCAGGTAGATCTTACGGCGAACGCCTTCAAGCTCTCGGAGATTGAGGTAGCGAAGTCGGATGTGCTCTCGGTGGGCATCGTCGGCGCCGACGCGGGGCTCATCACGAGCCTCGATGGCAAGGCGCTGGTGGCCTACTCGTCGGCCTATCAGCCGCTTGCGCATGCGATGACGCTGAAGGCGACGATGGTGGTCCCGATCACCGACTACCTCACCCGCATCCGGCTCTATGTGGCGCAGGCTGTCTCGACCCAGGATCTGTCGGCGCAGGAGACTGCTGCGGCCCGAGCACGCATCGCCTTTGGCGCCCGCGCGGCCTACTGGCAGTGGGTTGCGGCGCAGGCGCAGGGCAAGGTTGCCGCGAGCGGTCTGGAGCTGGCGAAGGCCTTCAAGCAGGTAGCGGAGCGCCGCGTCGCGGCGGAGTCTGCGCCGCAGGTTGATATTGTGACGGCCGATGCGCGGATTGCGGCAGCGGAGATGCAGGTGGTGCAGTCGGAGGCGATGGTGAGCATCGCGACCGATGCGCTCCGGATTCTCATCGGAGACGACACGCGGGAGCTGTTGATTGGGCAGCTACCCGCAACGGCCGCCGGCGAGGAGCCCGAGGCGATGGAGCCGATGCTGGCGCGGGCCTACATGCAGCGCCCAGAGTTCAAGGCGCTCGAGGCGGCGATCGAGGTGCAGCGCAACGGTGTCACGCTTGCTGGGCTCGGCCTCTTCCCGCGGCTCGACCTGCTGGGCGACATTACCCACGCCAACCCGCCCCAGCGGTCATTTCCGCCTAAGGATGCCTTCAACACCACCTGGTCGATGGGCGTTCAGCTGAGCTGGTCGCCGAACTCCGCGGCCGCCTCCGACCCGCTCGAGCAGCGTGCCGCGGCGCAGCTCTCGGTGCTCGAGGCCAAGCGTGAGACCCTCCGCAACGAGATCCGGGCCTCGGTGGTGACGGCGCGGTCGCATGTGCTGGAGTCGGAGGGCGCGCTTCGTGCAACCAAGGCGGGGCTGGCGGCGATGACGGAGGCCAACCGGCTCCGCGCAGCGGCCTACGCTGCAGGCAGGGCGACCAGCCTCGAGGTGCTCGATGCGCAGTCGCAGCTCATCTCGTCGCAGATTCAGTCTTGGCTGGCCGCGACGCGTTACGAGATGGCGCTGGAGGAGCTCCGGTTTGCGGTGGGCGACGCGCGCTAAAGTGGCGATTGGCGCGTTTGGCGAGGATTGTGGCGTTCTCGCTTGAATCTTTGGCCTGATTCCGTAGATTCACGAAACACTGCAACCTTCAGCCAATGGCAGCCGCGCCCATGTCTCACGAACTTGCTCCTGTATCTGCAAAGGCCCACTGGGCTGCCATGTTCGCCGGTCTCGCTGGCGCCACGCTCGCCATCGCGGGTGGCAAGCTGAGCGGTACCTACGGCGGTCAGATTTCGGTCAACCTGACGAGCATCAAGTCGGTCTCGGTCTCGCAGGGATTTTTCGGCAAGCTGCTCGGCTTTGGCACGGTGCTGATCGCGACCCCCTCGGGCACGAAGTCTCTCGACTTTGTGGCCAACCCCGACGCCTTCGCAAGCGACCTTGAAGAGGCAGCCGCGGCCGCAAAGAAGGCCAGCAAGGCGGCTCCGAAGGCCGCACCCGCGCCGGCCGCTGCAGCCGCACCAGTCGCCGCTCCTGCGCCGGTCGCTGCGCCGGTTGCAGCGCCCGCGCCTGCTCCGGTTACCGCGCCCATCGCCGCACCCTCTCCGGAGGTGCTCCATGTAGAGCGCACTGTGGCGCCCGTTGCGCCGGTCCAGGCCGCGGAGGCTGCCAAGCAGTCGACGACGAGCGACGAAGACTCCTACAAGGGCAAGACGGTCGCCATGAGCATGGAAGAGTTCGAGGCGCTCCTGAAGGCGCAGACAGAGAAGCAGTAGACCGCATCCTTATGACGCGCGGGGTGCCGACGATGGACAAGCCTGGGCAGAGTTCGCCGCAGCGCGAGTCGACGGAGCAGCTGCTCGTGAAGTTGCGCCAGGAACATGCGATGCTCGAGGCCGACCTGGAGGGCTTCAACCAGCGGCTCTACCTGGGCGCGCGCGAGCAGATGGAGCGCAAGCGGCTGCAGAAGCTGAAGCTGGTCAAGAAGGACCTCATCCAGCGTCTCGAGCGGCTCTCCTAGCCGTGCGGAACTGGCTGGTTACGGTCCTGCTGGCGACCGCGTTGGGCTGCCTGCCACCGGCGACCGTGCCCGAGGATGGCGAGCCTGTGGTGGCTACGCGGGCGCTGCCCCGGAGCGCCGCGCCGGTGCGCGACGAGCGGGCCGACGCGTTGGCGAAGGCGAGCCGGCTGATGCATGCAGCGGCTGAGACAGCGAGCCTGGAGAGCGCCTGCCAGCCGGGCCGTTCGGGCCTGCTCGCTGCGCAGGAGGCGGCGCTCCGGCACGAGCCGGCGCGGGCTGCGCGGTGTGCGACGGTGGCGCTGACGGGGACGCTCTCGCCGCAGGAGCGCGGGACTGCCACGCTGGTTGCAGGGTATGGGGCGCTCGAGGCAGGCGACTTCGCCGCGGCTGCGGAGCGCCTCGGGCGGGCAGCGCGGGTGGCAAAGGCCGATGACCCGCTGTTCGCCCATCTGTTGACCTGGGCCGCAGTCGCGAGCCTCGAGTCGGGTGACTGTGCCACGGCGCAGACGCTGGCGAAGCGGGTGACCGAGGCTGGGAGCCGCTTTCCGATCGTTCATGAGGCGCGGTTTGTGGTGGCCCGGGCCGAACTCGCCTGCGCAGACAAACCGGCTGCGGTTGCGGCTGCTGCCACCGCCATTGGCGCGCTGCTTTCGACCTACCCCGAGTATCCGCACGAAGATGAGCTCCGCGTCGAGGTGGGGCGCACCCTCGCCGGCGGCGGCAACCCGCGCGACGCAGTGCGGTGGCTCGACGCGCTCGACTGGCAACGGCCCTTCGCGCCGGCGGCAGAGGCTGCCCGCTCGCTGCTTGCTGAGCCGGCGCTGGCCGACATCGCACGGCCGACGCGATCGGCAGAGCAGCGGCTCGAGCGGGGGACGCGGCTGCGAAAGATGCGGCGCTGGGAGAGCGCGGAGGCCTGGCTCGGACAGCTCGAAGCAGAGACCGCGAAGGCAGGCAACGAGGCCAGCTACCTGTCGCGGGTGCGGCTGCAGCGGGCGCTCAACAGCTACGAGGCGGGCCGCTTCGACGAGGCGGAGGCCCGCTATCGTGCCCTGCGCGAGCCCGCTGCCGTTGGTCTCGACCCATCGGATGTGCTCATCGGGCTGGCCAGGTCGCTGAGCCGGCTTGGTCGCGAAGACGAGGCGGTGGCGACCTTTTCCATGGCCTACGAAGATGCCGGCACGCTGGAGCGGGAGCGGGAGCTCGCCACCTTCACCTACGACCTTGGCCGCTACCAGGAGGCGCTCGCCCACCGGATTGCAGCGGGCCGCGCGCCGGAGGCCGACACCTTCGAGAACGCCTTCGACCTCTATCTCGCGGGGCAGTTTGAACCCGCGCGGCTCAAGTGGCAGATTGTGGCGAGCAATGCGTCGGGGGCCGCCAAGGCGCGGGCACTCTACTGGATGGCGCGGGCCTGGGATCAGCTTGGCGAGCGGGAGCAGGCAGCCACAGCCTTCGCCTCGGCCAAGGCAACCTCGCCGAGCTCCTACTACGGGATCCTGTCGCAGAGCCGGCTGCTGGAGCGGGGCGAGGAGCTGCCGCTCGCGCTGTCGGAGCCTGGCAAGGGGGAGCAGGCGCGGGTGCAGTGGAAGAGTCCCTGGATCGATGGCCCGTCGAGCTTCACGTCGGCGCTCGGCGCTCCTGACGACCCGTGGACGCGCGGCCCTGCGACCGCCGCTGTCCCCTTCACGGAGGGGCTTGCCGCCATGACGGCCTTCTCCGGGCGCTACGGCGCGCTCTTCCCCGCGGCTGCCACGGCGACGGCGCTCTATCGCATTGGGGCCATCGAGCCGGCCAGGGTAGCGGTCCGTGATGCGGCCTCGGAGATGCTGCTGCTCGACCGTGCCTTTGGCGCCGGCAAGCGCTCGACCGTTCGCAAGCCCATCCGGCTCACCACGCGGCGCTGGGAGCACTGGATCGACAACCGGGGGAGCAACGAGCGGGGCTTCTGGGGCCTCGCGCTCCGCGACCTCCGCTTCCCGATTCCTGCCGCCCGCGACGACCTGCAGGCCTTTGTGGCGCGCCACGAGGAGATCCGGAGCAACAAAACCTCCATCGTCCGCACGATGGCGCCGATGCTGCGCGCCTCCGACGACTACGCGATGCTCCGCCACTTCATCTCGCGCGGCCACTTCGGCGGCACCGATATCGTCTCTGCCCGCGACCGGACCCCCATGGCCTACGGCCGCGAGCTTGACCGCTGCGCACGCGACCGCAACCTCAACCCCTTCTTCGCCTGGTCGATCATGACCATCGAGAGCGACCTCAACGCCGACAGCGTGAGCGTCGCCGATGCCTACGGACTGTTGCAGGTCATCCCCAAGACGGGCGAGCTCATGGCCGACCGGTTCGGCGAGGGGACCTTTGGCATCTACGACCTGCTGACGCCCCGCGATGCGGCCACCTACGGCTGCCACTACCTGGCCTCGCTGGTCGACAAGTTCAAAGGCCAGGAGCTCATCGCGGCGGCCGCCTACAACGCCGGCCCGCACCAGCTCGCGCGCTGGATGCAGTGGCGGGGCGACAGGCTGGCGCTCGACGAGTTCATCGAGACCATCCCCTACGGTGCCACCCGCCTCTACCCCCAGAAGATGCTGGCGACGATGGCTAAGTACCGGTCGCTCTACGGTCCCAAGACGCCACTCTACATCTCGAACAAGATGGATGTGACGTTCGGGAACGACATCTACTTTTAGCGGCTCTTCTTCGGGGCGGGCTTCGCAGCGGGCTTCGCTTCGGCCTTCGGTGCGGCCTTCGGTGCGGGCTTGGAGGCGGGCTTTGCAGGAGCCTTCGGGGCGGGCTTTGCAGGAGCCTTCGGGGCGGGCTTGGCGGCAGCCTTTGCAGGAGCCTTCGGTGCGGGCTTCGGGGCGGGCTTTGCAGGAGCCTTCGGGGCGGGCTTGGAGGCAGCCTTTGCAGGAGCCTTCGGAGCGGGCTTGGAGGCGGCCTTTGCGGGAGCCTTCGGAGCAGCCTTCGCGGCGGGCTTGGAGGCAGCCTTCGCGGGAGCCTTCGGAGCAGCCTTTGCCGGAGCCTTCGGAGCAGCCTTCGCGGCGGGCTTGGATGTCGCCTTCGCCGCGGGCGCGGGCGTCGCGACGGGCTCCACCTTGGCGGCCTTCTTCTCCGCCTTCGCTGCCTTCTTCTCGGCCTTCGCTGCCTTCTTCTCGGCCTTCATCGCAGCGGGGATGGCGGCGAGCTTCTTGGCGGCACTGCCGCGAAGTGCTCCGTAGCCGGGGTAGATGCCCCGCTCGCCGAGCTGCTCTTCGATGCGGAGGAGCTGGTTGTACTTGGCCACACGGTCGCTGCGGCAGGCGCTGCCGGTCTTGATCTGGCCGCAGTTGGTGGCGACGGCGAGGTCGGCGATGGTGGTGTCTTCGGTCTCACCGGAGCGGTGCGACATGATGGCGGAGTAGCCGTTGCGGTGGGCCAGTTCGACCGCCTCAAAGGTCTCGGTCAGCGTGCCGATCTGGTTGACCTTGACGAGGATGCTGTTGCCGATGCCGGCTTCGATGCCGCGGGCAAGCTCCTTGGCATTGGTCACGAAGAGGTCGTCTCCGACGAGCTGCACGCGGGTTCCGATGCGCTCCGAGAGGAGCTTCCAGCCCTCCCAGTCGTTCTCGCCCATTCCGTCTTCGATGGAGACGATGGGGTAGCGGTCGCAGAGCCCTTCGAGGTAGTCGACCATCTCGACCGAGGTGAGCGTGCGGCCTTCGCCGGTGAGGCGGTAGACCTTGGCCTGGGCGTCCCAGAACTCCGAGGCGGCACAGTCGAGGGCGAGGCCGAGGTGGCGGCCCGGCTCGTAGCCGGCTGCGATGATGGCCTCGACGATGATTGCGAGCGCAGCCTCGTTGTTGGGCAGGTTGGGGGCAAAGCCGCCCTCGTCGCCCACGCTGGTGGCGAGGCCGCGGGCCTTGAGCACCTTCTTGAGCGTGTGGAAGACCTCGGTGCCGGCACGGAGCCCTTCGGAGAAGGAGGTGAAGCCGCCGGGGACGACCATGAACTCCTGGATGTCCACGGAGGTGTCGGCGTGGGAGCCGCCGTTGAGGATGTTCATGAGCGGCACGGGGAGCGTGCGGGCGAGCGGCCCACCGAGGTAGCGGTAGAGCGGCATGCCGAGCTCGTTGGAGGCGGCGTGTGCCGCGGCCATCGAGACGCCGAGGATGGCGTTGGCACCCAGCTTGTGCTTGTCGTCGGTGCCGTCGAGATCGCGGAGGATCTGGTCGAGCTCCATCTGGTCTGCAGCGGAGAGGCCGATGACGGCGGGGGCGAGGAGCTCTTCGACGTTGCGGACGGCCTTGAGCACGCCCTTGCCGAGGAAGCGCTTCTTGTCGCCGTCGCGGAGTTCAACGGCTTCGCGCTCGCCCGTCGAGGCGCCCGAGGGGACGGCCGCGCGGCCGGTCGCGCCGGAGAGGAGGGTGACATCGACCTCAACGGTGGGGTTGCCACGGGAGTCGAGAATTTCGCGCGCCTGGACTTCGATGATGGTCATGTGGGAGTCTCCGGAGAAAGGGGAACGACGGGTGGAAGAGGAGCCGCGCTGGGGCGGGATACGAGGCTGAAGCCGATGGGTTGCAGTTCGCCGGCCGGCGTGGCGCCGTAGAAGGCAAAGCCTCCCTGCTCAGGGTCGAGCGATGCAACGACGGTGAAGGGGAGATGGAAGAGGGTCCTGTGGACCATGCGGGCGAGCGGCGGGAGGTTGCCGCCTGTGCCGCGTTCGATATGGACCCAGCCGACAATGCGGTGGGGCGCGTGGGTGCGTCGTACTCGGTTGTGGATCTGCGTCCAGTCGGCGTCGAGCTCGTTGGCAAAGGCGAGCGGGTTGGCGTGGGCGGCGAAGTCGCAGAAGCCGTGGAGCTCCACATAGGGTCCGAGCGGGCCCATGAAGGGGCCACCGACGAGGAGCGCAGCCTGGTAGCCCTCGGTGCGGACGGTGGAGGCCTCGAGGAGGGCCTCGAGCGTCTCGCGCCAGACAAAGAGTGTGGCACCGGCGGCGCGCGGCGCGCCAAAACGACGGATCAGCGTGCGTTCGTTGGGGGCAACGGGCGGACGAACCGGGACCGCAAGCGCCCGCCGCTCAGCGCTCACGTGCAGGCTCCGCGGGTAGGACGAGCGAGTCGATGAGGCGCGCAGTGGCGGAGACAGCCTTGAAGGTGCCTGCAGTCGTGTCGCAGCTCCAAACGATGCTCTCGCTCTCTTTGCCGAAGACCACCGCCATGGTCACCGTGAAGACACCGGGCGTTTCGCTCTCGAGCGTGGTCCAGCCGTCGTACTCGGCGGCGACGTTCCGGTCGGAGAAGCGGACGAGCACCGCGGCGGCCTGCTTCCGAAGCGGATCGCCCACAAGGAAGCGGAGCGCGCGCCGGGCGCGGTTCCGTTCATACATGGGGTCGCCGGTCGCACGCGCCACGTCACGCGGGACAGCCGTGACGAGGAACTTGGGGTCTGTCGCAGCGGCAAGCTGGGCGATGGCGTTGGCGCTCAGGTCGGCCGGCTTGACGGCGCGGCTGGCGAGGTCGACCTCCCAGGTGGCCAGCTTGCTCTCGCCGGCCTCCTTCCACGCGTAGGCGACGGAGTAGGCGGGCTTCTCGCGGGGCTTGGAGCGGAGCAGCGTCACCGACCAGCCGAGCGGCTCGACCGCCCTGCCCTCTTTGATGGCCGTCCGCAGCGCGACGAGCAGCGCGGAGGAGAGGGAGAGCTCCGTTGGGCCCGCGGCGCCGAGCAGCGTGGAGAGCACCTCAGCATCGGTGGGCAGCGGCGCATCGGCCCAGGGACCGAGCGAAGGAGCCGCGAAGATTTCGGCATATGCGTTGGCGGCGACGATGGCGGAGCCACCGGCGGGGATGGCCGCCTTGTCGAGCTGAACGCCCCATCGCGGGCCGACGGCGAGACCGGCAGTCTGGGCCTGCCAGGCGACCTCGTAGACGCCCTCTTTGATCCGGATGGCGCTCCAGGCGGGCTTTGCCGCAGCAAACCCGGGGAAGATCTTCGCCACGTCGATCAGTGTAACATCGAGGGTGCCGCGGGGCGATGCGGACTGCTGGACGAGCGTGATGGCGTCGGCTTGCCGGTCTGCGAAGGGGTCGGCCGGCGGCGGTGGCGCGGGCGCCGCGACGACGGGCGCGGGCAGCACCTTGGGGGCAGGCGGGTTCTGCAGCAGCCAGAAGAGCAGTGCACCAAGGCCGACCGCAACGACGACCGCAATGGCCAGCAGAAACTTGAGGTGCTCTCTCTTCATCGGCGGTCGAATCCTATCTTTCGGGCTGGCTTGGCGCGCGAGCCGAGCTGAAGCACAAATGCGACGAGCGCAGCAGCCGCACCCATGATGAGGCCGCCCGTCAGGGCGAGCCGCCTGGCGAGTTCGGTGCGCCGCACCGCGAGCTCGGCCTGCGCGACCTGGAGCCGAGCCTGCCCCTCGAGCACGGCCTGGTCGCGGCCTGCGCGGCGGTCTTCGATGCGCCGCTCCGAGATGCGCTGCAGCCGTTCGAGCTCGGTCGGCAGGACCGTGGTGTCTTCACGGTAGCGGGCTAGGGTGGCTCGTTGCTCGAGCTGGTAGCGCTCGAAGGCAGCGTTGGCCTGGGCAACGGTCTGCGTCTGGTTCTGCTCGAATCGTTCGAGTTCGACCTGCACGCCGGCTGGCACCGCGCGGTAGGTGAAGTGGTGCCAGGTAACAGCCGCAGCAACGAAGCCGGCGAGGATGGCGACGAAGATGGTGGTCCGCACCTCGCGCCGGCTCTGACGGGCCGACTCCTGCCAGATGATCTGCGAGGCGCGGATCTGGTCGACCATGCTGGAGGGGGCTGGCTCACGGCGCGCAGCGCCGGTCGACGGGGGCTCGGCACGTACCGACGAGGGGGGCCGCGAAGCGACAGGCGGCGCGGGCTTTCGGTGAGGGGCAGCGGCAGCCGCATCGACCTCTGCGACAGAGACAACCGGCGGTGCGCTACTGCTCGGCATGACCCTCGCCCCATGCGAGAGGAGCGGGATGGGCGACATACCGATGATGGAGTCTGCGCCGGTGCGGAAGCGGTCGGGCTCCGCGGGCTGCCAGGGGACACCGGCGTGGGAGCCTGTGCTGGGAAGGCGGGCGGCTCCCTCGGTTGCGGGGGTGCTGTTGTCGCGCGGCTCGAGAGGTGCCGCGACAGGCGCGACGGGTGCAACCGGAGGCAGTGGCTGCGGGGCCGCAGGGGCGATGGGCGCAGCAGGCGCTTGGGGGGCGCCCTCGAAGCGCAGGGTACGATTGGCAGGCCGCATGGGGGTTGGCGCGGAGATGGGTGCAAAGCGGCCGCTGTTCCGGTGCGAAGGGCGGAGGGCGAGCAGGGCGGCCCAGTCTGCATCGACGCTGCTCAGCGTCGCCTCGGTACCCACCCAGATGGCGGAGGTCGTCCGATCAACGGCAAGGCGGGCGCCTGCACCTGAATCGAGTTGCACCCAGTCGAGCAGCTGCCCATCGGCGCTGCTGGTCACGGCGAGACGACCGTCGACATCGAGCGTGACGATGGCCTTGCCGCCCGCTGCGAAGCAGGCACCGCAGATGGCGGAACCGTGCACAATGTCGTGGGCAAGCTGACGGCCCTCGTCGAGGTCCCACTGCCGCGCGATCCCGTCGGCTCCGTAGGTCAGGAGCGCTCCCCGCTCACTGCTCGCAGCCACACCGAGCACGGCGCCGGCGTGGGCGTCGAACTGCATGTGACGGCGGCCCGAGGCTGCTTCCCAGATGACAACGCGGCCGGACGCATCGCCAACGCCGACGAGCAGGTCGTTCCAGAGGAAGCCGGTCCAGTGCGGCTGCTGGCTCTGGCTGAGCCTGTGCAAGATTGTCAGGTTGGAGAGGTCCCAGAGCCAGACCTCGCCCGAAGGAAGCGCCGCAACAACGCGGAGCCCGTCGGCGCTGATGCCCGTCCGGACCACTGCCTCGGGGTGCCCCTCCAGCGCGCCGACGTGCAGGAAACCACTGCCGGGCGTCTGAAAGTCGTAGATGTGCACGGTTCGGCCGGCGGCCACCGCCATACGGGCGGCGCGGAGCGCCATCGCGGCATCGACCGCGGGCTGCAGGTGCGAGTGAATGGGCGAAGCGTGGAGCGCAGCCACGGGCAGACTCCAGGCCGGCAGCGCCGACCCCTCATCGCCCGGCTCGGCCGCGATGGTGATGGCATGAAGCACCTGGAGCGGCACGCCCGCCCAGAGATCGAGACCGCTCTCATCTGCCCAACCGGCGGTGACGACTGCACCGCCGCGCGGATCGGGGCAGATGGCGACATTGCTTCCATAGCGCCCCGCGAGCGCACGATGAGCGCGAAGAAGCCCGTGGGCCTCCCCCCAGACGACGCTGCTTTGCGTTGGGTCCTGCATCTACTCGCTGACTCACGGACTGGACTGCTTGCCGCCAGTTGGAGCGAGCGCTTGCTCGCCTTTCCCTGCAGCCGGAATCCGTCTAGCCGATGTCGCAAGATCGGTCACGCGCCGAATGCGACGCAGCGCGCCGCACGAGCCCGCTACACCGATTCAATTCCATACCCGTTCGTACCGGGGCGCCACCCCCCGCCCGACCAGAGGTTCCTATGAAGACGCTTGCATCGCTCCCCTCTCTCACGCGCCGTTCTCGCCACCTCGTTGCCGCGGCAGGGTTGCTGGCGCTTGCCACAGGCTGTGCCGGCTCCGCGGCCGGAGGGCCGTCGCTCGAAATCTCCCGCGTCGTGCTCTACCAGTCGGGCGTTGGCTACGTGGAGCGGACGGGAGAGCTCGACGGCAGCACGCTGCTGCTGCATGTGCGCCCCGACCAGATCAACGACATCATGGCCAGCTTGGTGGTCCGCGATGTGACCCACAACGACCTGGCCTCCATCTCGCTGCCGCTTGATGCCGCCCGGATTCCGCAGCCCTCGCCGCTTCCCCCGGAGCTTCAGGGAGGCAGCGGACTGATGGCCGCGCTTCGCGCCCTCATCGGCGCAGAGGTTACAGTCCGCACCAACGAGGGCTCCAGCAACGGCCGCATCCTCGGCACCGAATCTACCGGCACCGGCGACGAGGTCCTCACGCTCGTCACGGGTGAGGGGCGCCTCAAGGCCATCAAGGTGGCGACCGTAACCTCCGTGGACCTCCACGACACGGCCCTCTCCGATGGCCTCACGCGGAGCCTCGATGCGAGCCTGTCGTCTGGTGACTGGAAGTCGGTCGAGGTGACCATCCGCTTCCCCTCCGACGAGGCCCGCGAGGTGGCGCTTGCCTACCTTGTGGAGATGCCCACCTGGCGCCCCATCTACCGTGCGATTGTCAGCGACGGGAAGCTCCGTCTCGACGGCTACGCCATCGTCGACAACACCTCGGGCGAGGCCTGGAATGAGGTCAACCTCAGCCTCACCGCCGGCACCCCCATCTCCTTCAAGATGGACCTCCGCACCCCCGTGCAGCCGCAGCGGCCCGACATGACGGGCTACGGTCTGCTCGACCAGGCCTCCATGGCGCCGCCGCCGCCGATGGCCGCGCGGGGAATGGCCCGCGCGATGGAGATGCCCGCGGCGGCGATGGATGACTATGAGTACGATGCACCAGGCGCAGCGGTGATACAGGGACGGGCCTACCGCGGCGCGCCGATGACCAAGAGCATGGGCCCCATGGCCCCACCACCCGCTGTCTTTGGCGGCCAGGAGCTGCCCTCCGCAGAGGCGGAAGGCGCCGACATGGGCGCCCTCTTCCGGTATGACATCCCGGTACCTATCTCGGTGGCCAACGGCGCCAGCGTGCTGGTCCCCATCGTTCACACCATGCTGGACGGAGCAGACGTGCTCGTCTTTGAGCCCGGCAATGGCGCTGCGAGCCAGGTGCACCCCTACCGGGCGCTGCACATCAAGAACACGGGCAAGACCCCCATCCAGCCGGCGCCCATCACCGTCTACTCCGACAGCGCCTACGCAGGCTCCGCCGTGGCCCCCTACATCGGCCTCGGCCAGAGCGCCGTTGTCCCCTTCGGAATCGAGAGCGATGTCTCGGTCTCCACCACCACGAACGACCACCGCGGTCCGGCGATCCTCATCAAGATGGACGGCGGCAACATCTTCGCCCAGTCCGAGTACACCGTCACCGACAAGGTCTCTGTCGACAGCGCCCTGCCAGACGGAGCCAAACTCTTCGTCAAGGTTGCCCGCCGCGAGGACTACGAACTCAAGCTCCCCGAAGGGGCGACCAAAGAGGACCACCCCGGCTTCTACCTCGTCGCCCTGCCACTGAAGGCCACGGGAGCCAGCACCTTCGAGATTGAGCAGTCGACCCGCTCCAACACCACGCTGGCGCTGAACGCGGCCGAGCTGCCCGACCTCATTGGCGCCTACCTCTCGGGCGGCAAGGCCCGCCCCGAGGTGACGCGGCAGCTGCAGGAGCTGAACGGCAAGCTCCGCGAGATGGCGACCATCAACACCGGGCTCGACAGCATCCGGCAGCTGCGGGCCGACCTGCAGAACCGGACGCAGGAGCTGCGGCAGAACCTGGCGGCCATCGGGACCTCGACGACCAACGCCGACCTGCGACAGACGCTGCTGGACCGGCTGGCCAACTCCGAGAAGGAGCTCGAGAAGCTGGTGGGCCGACTGGTGGAGGGCCAAGAGCGCTCTTCGCGGCTCCGCATCGAGGCGTCGGAGCTGCTCAAGAGCATCACGCTGGGTGAGTAGGCACCGGCAGCGGCGCCACCCGTCGACCGGTTAGGTCAGGTCGACGCGGAGGAGGGTGTTGCCGAGGTAGAGGTAGTCGCCATGGGTGACATCGCTCTTGGCGGCAATCTTCACGTAGGTGCCGTTGGTCGAGCCAAGGTCCTCGAGGATGGCGGTGCCATCGTCGGAGCCGAGCAGACGGGCATGCTTGGTCGAGAGGTGGGTGTCGGAGGTGAAGGCGATGGAGGAGCCCTCGCCACCGATGGTCAGCTCGTTGTTCGAAGAGGTGGCCGAGAGGCCAGGCTTTCCACCCTCGAGGATCTGGAGGAGGCGGAAGGTGCCCTTGCGGCGCGGGCTGGTGAGCAGCAGCGTGCCGTCGGCGGTGGGGTGGCTCTCGGCAGGGTTGACGAGGTCGTAGCGGAAGAGCTGGTTGCCGGTGCGGATGATGTCGCCAGCCTTGACCACGGCGGTGCCGCGGACGCGGAGGAAGGTGCCGTTGCTGCTGTGGTCAGCAATCTCGATGCGGCCCTTGGTCTTGGTGAGGGTGGCGTGGGAGACGCTCACACCGAGATCTTCGGCGAGGATGACATCTCCGTTCTTGCGACCAATCTCGTGCTCCGAGCCGCCGAGGCCGATGGAGAGACCGTTGGGGCAGGGGCCGGAGACGACGGTGAGGCGGACATGACCGCTGCGAACCAGGGGACCGAGGGGCTGCGTCTTGCGGGGCTTCGAATCGGACACGGCTGACTCCATAGAGCAGGTAGTTGCGGCGGTGTAACCGCATGGCCGTGAGGTGGTCAAGCCTTTGCGCGGCGGGGAGGGGAAGATATGGAGTTCGGGGGATGTTTCGAGCGGGGGGCAACTTTGCTAGCCTGCCGCTTCTCTCTCTCCTGCGTACGCATGCCCGCAACCGCACTCCTCGACTGTCTGTCCGGCTCGGCGGCTCCGTGAAGATCACGCGTCGCCTTCAGTTCTCGGGCGTGCGCCTGCTCTTCTGGGGCTTCGCTGTGCTGTGTTTCGGCCTCTACCTGTTCGACCGGAGCCCGGTGACGCTGCAGGCGACGGAGGCGACGGTGAGCGGGGCGATGCAGGCGCGGGCGGGCTTGGGCGATGTGCTCGTGGTGCTCGACGCCGAGGAGATGGTGCGCTCGTCTGCGGCGGGTCGTTTTGAGCGGAGCTGGTCGTGGGTGGATGCGATCGAGCAGGAGGTGGGGCCGGTTCGGACCGCGCAGACCTCGGAGCTGAGCGCGAAGATGCTCGAGTCGACCGCCTTTGTGATTGTGACCCAGTCGTCAAACGCGACAGAGCAGATGCAGCGCCACCTGGGGCTGCTGGAGGGGTTTGTGAGCCGCGGCGGCACGCTGCTGCTGGAGCTTCCGCAGGGGGCGCTTCGTGCCACTTTTGCGGCAGACGGCGAGGGCGGCTGGCGCTCTCCGCGGGCGATCACAGCGGTCGATCGGGTGACGCCCGACGTTGCGGTTCCCCTGCTGAAGATGCCGCTCTTCACCCGGTTTGTGGGTTCGACGCGGCCGCCGAAGGATGCAGTCAGCTTCATCGCGATGGACGGCTCCCCCGTGGTCTACGCCACGCGGCGCGGTGACGGCGCGGTGGTTGTGGTGGACTTCGACTTCGGTTCGCAGGTCTCGGCGCTGCAGCAGGGTCTGCCCACGAGTGAGGGGCGGCTCGAGCCGCGGGTGCCGGGCGATGCGCTGCATACCTCTGACCTCATCGCTGCTCCGTCGCTTGCGACCGCGACGGCGCCCTATGCCGACCTGCTTGAGGCCTACGTCTTGCATGTGGCGATGGGCTTTGCCTCGCCGATGGTGGCGCTGTGGCCCTTCCCGGCCGGGGCGCCGGGTGCGCTGTTGAGCAGCCACGATGCGGTCTCCTATGCGGGCCGCCCGCTGTGGATGTCGACACACGAGAAGACGCTGGATGCGCGGACAACGACCTTTCTTGCCTCGAGCAGCTACCCGGAAGCAGCGCACGCAGCGGTGGCCGTAGACGAGGATGTGGCCGGTCAGTCGGCGATGCTCTGGATTACCTCGCCAGCGCATGCGGCAGCGCACAAGCGCTTTGGCTTCTTCGGGGTGGAGCCGGTGCAGGAGCGGCTGTCTTTTGCCGACCAGCTCCGAAGCGTGAAGGCCATTGTGGGCGAAAAGTATGCCATCCGTGGCGCGCGCACCGAGGGCGGGAGCTGGATGCGTGACCCGTTTGCCCCCTATCGGGTGATGGCTGCGCAGCAGATGCGCTACTCGGTGAGCTACGAGCCGCTGCCGAGCACTGGGATTGGCTTCGGGTTCGGCACCTGCCAGCCCTTCACGCCGGTCGACAACAACGGCTTGCCCTTCCCGCTCCTCGAGGTGCCGGTCTGCGCGGCCAACCCTTCGGGACCCAACGCCAAGGCCGACCTGACAAAGATGGTACAGGATGCAGCGAAGGGTGGCTGGGCGGTGCATGTGCTGACGGGCGCTGACCGTTTCGAGCAGGCGCCGAACATGGCCTGGTTCGAGGCCTGGCAGGCGGCGCTGGACGAGGCGCGGCGGCAGCGGGTCTGGATCGGCGGCGCAGGTGAGTTCATGGCCTTTCGCAAGCAGCGGGGCGAGACAACGCTCCGGACGTCTCAGCGGAAGGTGATGGCGCGGACTGCGGCGGGCCAGCCGACCGACATCTCCTTCGTGTTTGAGGCGCAGACCAAGCGGGCGGGGCTGGCGGCTGTCTTCCCACGCCGGCTCGATGGGTTGCGGCTGGTAGAGGCGCGACGGGCGGCCTCGCTCGACGGCCAGGGCGAGCGGATCAGCACCGACGTCAAGGAGCTGAACCAGATTGGCAGAGAGGCCGCGATGATTCCTCTTCAGGAGGGGTTCACCACCCTGTCCGTACGGTATAAGAAGTGAAGCGGCTCCCCCTCTTTTCGCAGCGGCGCCGGTTTGGCGTGGAGCTGGCGGTGACGGTTGTCGCGGTGCTCGTGATGCTGGCAGCGTCGGTGGATGCCCACCGGTTCCGGCTGGCAGCACCGCAAGAGCGGCTGGCAGCGCCGCGCGGGGAGCGTTCAGGAGCGCGTGGCGAGGTCTGCCTGGTGCTCGACACGCAGCCCAAGGTGGCGGCGAGCGTGTCGGCCTGGAACCTCGACGCACAGTGGCTGAACGCGCTGGAGCAGGAGGTGGGCACGGCGACGGTGATTCAGGCGCGGCAGCTGAGCCGGTCGGCGATCGAGACCTGCGTCTGGTTGCTGGTGCCGGCGCGGGCCGGTGCGGCGATGGATGCGACGCAGGTACAGTTTGTGCGGGGCTGGATGGAGGATGGCGGCCTGGCGGTGGTAGAGTTGCCGACGGCCGCCTGGGCAGAGTCGCTGGGCATCGAGGCCGACCTGACCGCTGGCAAACAGGCGGCGCGTATGGTCCGGTTCGATACGCCGGCGCCGCGCGGCGGCGCGCGTGCGGAGATCATCAAGGCGCCCTTCTCGGGCGTGGTGGCGCGGTTCAACCCGAAGGATCGGGTGGTGGGTCGCGACCTGTCGATGCCGTGGGAGACCGACGCCGGACCGGCGGCGGCGATCCTGACGGTGGGCAAAGGCAAGGCGATGGTCTGGCTGACCGATGTGACGAAGTATCTGGCGATGATGCAGCAGGGTCGTCCGGACGACGGGTTCCGGTTGCCGCAGCGGCGGCCGGAGTGGGGCAAAGAGACAACGCTCTCTGCGGCGTCAGTCACCTCGTCAGATATGCTTGATAATCAAATACCTTATGCAGACTTGCTAGAGCGACACTTGTTCTATCTTCTTGATCTTGACAGGCCGATTCCACGCCTCTGGCTCTACCCTGGAACCCAGCGTGGCGCCCTCGTCGCCACCCACTCCGAGGCCGGCGACCCCCGACGAGCCGGCTTCTTTGCCGACTGGGAGCGACAGCATGGCCTGCGCTCCACCCTGTTTGCCGCTGCGGAGGGGCTCTCGCCGGAGGAGCTCGCCAAGGTGGGCCGTGCCAAGGGTGAGCTGCAGCTCGAGTGGGTGCCCCGCGGTCTGCCGCGCCCACCGACCAAGCGCTGGGGCATCGGCAGCTTCGCCTTCCTC
>CANMDT010000064.1 GCA_947496715.1 Myxococcales bacterium | reverse complement strand
GTCTCTGCAGCAACGGCTGCAGGCCTGTTGATGGTCAGTGGTAAGAGGGCTCTGGCCCCCATTGAGAGCGGTTCACATGAAGATTGTTTGCGACGCATGTAGCGCAAAATACACGATTCCAGACCATAAACTGAAGGCGAAGCAGAACAAGGTTCGCTGCAAGAAGTGTGGCCATACCATCGTGTTCTCTGCCGACACCGGCACGAGCGCGGCACTGCCCCCCGCAGAGGTGACTGATGATACAGTTGCGTCGGCCGAAGCTCAGTGGTTTGCTGCAGTTGGCGGGGAGCAGACGGGTCCTCTTACGCGGGAGGAGCTCTTCGGGCTGCTCGCCGGCGGTCAGGTTGACCAAGAGACGCTTGTCTGGCGCGAGGGCATGGAAGATTGGCTCAGGCTGGCCGACGTGAGCGAACTTGAGGAGCGCCCGTTCGCTGGCGGCACGGCAGTGTTCAGTTCGTTCGAAGAGCCTCCCGCACCCCCGCCGAGCGGCGCCTTTGTTGCTGTCGTCAGCAGCGACGTTGAGTCTTCGGTCAACGGCGGCTTCACGGCGCCGCCCGTGGAGAGCGATGCAGTTGGGCCGGTGCTGCTTGGTGACAGCGTCATTGCTGAGGCGCTCGCCACGGGTGTTGCTCACGACAGTATGTCGAACGACTTTCTTCGTACCGAAGCGCCCGCCAGCAAGGCAGCCTCGGCGGCCGCCCCCGTGTTCGCCGACTTCTTCGCCCCAGCCTCGCAGGCGCAACTCACGGGCGCCAACAAGATGGTGGCCGAGCGGAGCGAAGACTCCGTCCTCTTCAGCCTCGCAACGCTTACGCAGTCAACGCCGGCCGTGAAAGCTGGTGCCGCTGCAAACGATGCTTCGGGTCTCATCGACATCCGCGTCCTCGCCAGCGCCGCGGCGCCTGCGCAGGGTGCCCGCTCGCCCGTCGCGAGCATGGCGGCACCGGTCATTCCGCTGCCTCCCCGCAAGAAGAACACCGGCCTTCTCGTCGTTGCGGCGGTCGCGGGAGTAGTGGTCGTCGGCCTTGCGGCCGCGGTCGTCGTGGTTGCAACGCGGCCAGCCACGGTCGTGGAGGCGCCTGCCGCGTCCCCGGCGGTTGCGGTCGCGCCGGCGGCCCCCGCACCTGAGGTTGCGGTCGCACCCACCCCGGAGCCCACCGCACCGCCTGTCGAGCAGCCGGGTTCAGGCTCGGGCACGGCCGTTGCGGCGATCGCGCCCGAAGCTGCGCCCGAAGCTGCGCCCGTAGCGCCCCCTGGTGGTCGCATCGCAGATCGTGCCGCTCCTGCCGTCGCCAATGCCCCCGTAGAACCCGCGCCTGCGCCTGCAGCCGTTCCTGCCCCTGAGGCGGCGCCCCCGGCACCTGCCGCACCTGCCGCACCCCGCAACACCGACAGGGCCGTTGCTGGTGTTCTCGACAGCCTGCGCGCTGGCGGAAACCCTGCTGCGCCACCCGCTCCGGCCGCTGCCCCCGCTCCGGCCGCTGCGCCTGCTGCTGCCCCCAAGGCCACGCTCTCCAAGGATGAGGTCCGTGCAACCATCGCCCGGTACGGAAGCCGTATTGCACGCTGCAAGACGCCCGAAACGGCCGGCACCACGGTGAAGGTCTCCTTCTCCATCGATCCATCGGGCTCGGTCAGCGGCGCGGCGTCGCCTGATGGCGCTCCAGGCGCCTGCGCTGCAGCTGTCGTAGCGGGAATGAAGTTCAAGGCCTTCGAGGGCGCGGCGCTCCCGATTACCTACCCCTTCAAGCTCTGATGAGCTGAGAGCGCTGAGGGCCGGATTCGGAACTTCAGCGGGTGCGGATCGTGCGGGCGGTTGACTCGACCGTCAGGGTGGTCCGCGCGCCCACCGGGTTCACCACCACATTGACGATGCCGAGCCGATACTCGGTCTCGGTGACGATACCGGCCTGCATGTCGAACAGGAGGAACCCTTCGCCGCGGCCTCTGCTGATAAGCGCGCTGGTGCTGTTGCTGCCCGGCGAGGGGACGCTGCCGTTGGCCTCGGTCTCGTAGGTAACACTGATGACGGCGATGTTCCGGTTCGCCTTCGCGAACCCCTTGAGAGTGTAACGCAGGTTGGCGGTTGCATCGACCCGTCCGGTGTCGTCGGTCACAGCCATGGGAATGGTCTGGAGCCACTGGGTGCCGATGCTCATGGGCTGGCTTGGGAACTCGGGCCACTGCATCGCAAGCAGGTCGTTGACGAAGGCAGCTGCGTCGCTGGTTGATGCGTCGCGCTCGCCGACCGGCGTCGGGTTCACGATGGTCCCCTCAGCGAGCAGTGTGCGCTGTGCCTGCGATGCCGAGATGCTCTTCACGAGGTTGCTGACGTCGACCGGTTGGCCGTTGCTGGTGAGAGAGATGCTGGGTGAGCGGATGGCGAGGGTCATCTCGGCACCGCCCGTTGCGGTCACCTCCTGCACCTCGAAGAGGCTGGGGAGCGCGACGCGGCTCTCGGATAGGCTGGTGCTGCTTCCGACGGCCGAGATGGTCTGGCGCGCGGTGGTGTTGAACTGGAGCGTCTGTCCCTTGGCGAACTTGTAGCGCAGGGTGACCTTGTTGGTGCTGGCGGCGTCGATAGCGGCTGCCCCCGGCATGGCTGCCTGGAGCGGCACTGGGCCAGCAGAGGTGAGGAGCAGGAGCAGGGCAGAGGCAGCGAGGCGAGAGGGAGACATCGATCGAACTCCAAGTCAGCAGGTTGTGGTCGCTCTACGACAGCCGAGCGCGACTTGTCCAATGCAGGGTGAGTTCCGGTAGCAAAATGGGGAGCAAATGTGGTAGCAAACGGGTTCGTGAGGCCATTTCGGAGTGTGTGGATGGGCAACCGATTCGGAGCGTGGAGAGGAGCCTTTGGCGCCGTGGTCGGCGTGGTCATGCTGAGCGGGGCTCCTTGCGCGGCCTGGGGCGACACGCTGTCGCTGGTGACCTCGTGGAATCTCGACGGCAGCAAGGGCTCGTGGTGGGTTGGCGACCCCGCTTCTCCGGCTGATGAGGCGATGCGCGACGGCAGCGCGCCGGTTGGCGGGAGGTGGCGCAACCCGGAAGGGGTGCAGCTGTCGGCGCAGCTGAGCAAGGTCTTTCTGCGCCACGATCTGAGCGTGAACAACGGCCGTGCTTTGGCCGGCGTCTATGGAGCCACCCACGCGCTGGTTGGCCATGTGCAGTGGGAGGTGGCCGAGGGCGTCTCCTTCGTGGGGCTGCAGGCCGTGCGGGCGCGGCTAGAGGGGAGCTGGGTTGTCGCAGCCGATCAGTCGACGGCCGGCAGCTACCAGGTCTCGGTGACGGGCTTCGGGCAGACGCTGGAGGAGGCCTCAAAGCAGGCCGGGGCGCTGCTCGAACTGGAAGTGCGGCGGTCGCAGCCAGCCGCTCAGTCGGCGGCTCCGCCGAGCCTTGCCGTGGGCGAAGATGACCTGGTGGTGGAGGTCAAGGGCCCTGCGAGTGCCTATGTTGCCTTCCTGCGCCGGCTGCGGGAGCTCGACAAAGGAATCATCGACTTTGGCGAGGTATGGGCAACGGAGGGCACGGTCTGCCTGCACCTGGAACTCGATGAAGAGACGCCCGACCTCCGCATCACGCGAGCGCTTGAGGGGCTGGTGAACACGGCCCAAGAGGGCTTCAAGCTCAGCGGACTCAAGCGGTCTGGCAACCGGGTTGTCGGAGTTGTTGTGGGCGCGGTGCCTACTGCTGCGCCGGGCGGTCGGTGAAGCTTTCGGCGCCGGCCATGTTCCGGCTGCTGGCGCTCTGTCTGGCCTGCGCTGCCTGCCTTGCGGCGCGGACGTTGCAGGCCGCTGAGCCACTGCTGCCCGCGCCGCCCCTGCGGCCCGAGGTGGCGCAGGGGGTTGCGCTCGGCCTGCACTTTCAGGACCCCGAGGCGAGCTACGAGGGCTATCTCTGGGAGATTGCGCGGACCGGTGCCGACACCGTCTCACTGGTGGTCTCCTGGTCGCAAACCGACATCCGTGCGACGGAGCTCGCCCCGCGCGCCGGCGAGACGCCGCCCGACGAGGGTGTGCGCCGAGCGATCGCGGCAGCCCACAAGATGGGGCTCAAGGTGCTGCTCTTTCCCATCATCATGATCGAGCGGCGCGGGCCCGGCGAGTGGCGCGGCAAACTGGCTCCGAGCGACCGCGATCTTTGGTATGCGAGCTACCGCGGCTTCCTGCTCCACTACGCGACGCTTGCAGCCGCCTGCGGCGCGGAACAGCTCTCGGTTGGCAGTGAGCTGGGCTCGATGCAGGTAGATGGTGAGCGTTGGCGCGCGATGATCGGCGAGGTTCGGGCGGCCTACGGCGGGCGGCTGCTCTACAGCGCGAACTGGGACGATTATGACAGCGTGCCCTTCTGGCGTGAGGTCGATGCCGTGGGCGTCACAGGGTACTACGAGCTGGTCCGAACCGGTACCGAGACACCTGCGGTCTCTGCGCTGGTTTCGGCCTGGCAGCCCATTGTGGCCGACCTTCGCCGTCTCTCTGCGCAGGTGGAGCGGCGGGTGGTGCTGACGGAGGTCGGCTACCCGTCGCAGGCGATTGCGGCACGCCACCCGTGGGATTACACGCGGGCCGGTAAGGTGGACCTGGCGGCGCAGGAGCGGCTCTATCAGGCGCTCTACCTCGCATGGTCGGAGGTGCCTGAACTGGGCGGGCTCTACATCTGGAACTGGTTTGGAGATGGCGGCGGCGGAGATAACGGCTACACACCGAGAGGCAAGCCGTCAGAGAAGGTGATTCGCCACTGGTTTGGCGCGGAGCAGGAGAGGGCGCAATGAAGGTCATCGTCGTCGCCAAAACGCCCAAGCTGGAGGTCATCGAGGCCAGCAGCGATCGTGCGCTCGCCGACCTTCGGGAGCGCGATCCCGATGCGCTTGCCGCGCTCATCTCAAGCACGCGGCGGCAGCGGGCAGCCCTAAGCCAGGTGGTAGAGGCGCTTGATGCGAGCTCCGCCAAGGTGGAGGTGCTTTCTCGTGCGGACTTTACAGGTCCCCATCACGACACCGACCTCGTGGTGGTGGTGGGCGGAGACGGCACGGTGCTCGATGCGTCGCACTGGTTGCGCGATACGCCGCTCTTGGCAGTGAACAGCGACCCGGAGACCTCCGTGGGCTACTTCTGCGCCTGCGACAAGGATGGGTTTGCCGAGGTCTTCAAAGAGGTGCTGGAGGGGCGTTCGACCCGCACGCAGCTGCACCGTATCGCCATCACGGTGAACGGCATCGCGTTTCCCTTTCCCTGTCTGAACGACATCCTCGTCAGTAGCCCCAACCCTGCGGCGATGTCGCGCTATGTTCTGACGGCCGGTTCGCGTACTGAGATTCAGGCGTCGAGCGGCATCTGGATCAGTACGCCCGCTGGTTCGACGGGCGGCGTGCGATCTGCGGGCGGCACGGTCATGCCGCTCGAGGGTGCGCTGATCCAGTATGCGGTGCGGGAGCCCTACGGGCCGCGTCAGGGTCGCTACGAACTCTTGCGCGGCGTGCGGCATATTCGAGAGGGTCTGGTGGTGCGGAGCCGCATGCCGGAGGGGAGCCTCTACGTGGACGGCCCCTACCTTCAGATCCCCTTCGGAATGGGCGATTTGATGGAGCTTCGCGAGGGTCCGCAGCTGCGTGTTCTTGGCATGCATCCCGCGCTCCGCGAGCGGTGATTTCGTCGCCAATTTTTTGACCCTGCGGTTGCGATGTGGAACAAAAGCGAGCGCTCGTCGCAGGCTGCCTCGTTGGTGGTCTCGTCGTGCGGTTCGGGCTCTCTCATTGTTCGGAAGCGTGCATGGCAAAGAAGCAGACTGCGGCAGCAAGTGGCAACGGGGTCCTCTCCTTCTGGAACATCCTGTTTGCGGTGATGATGGCCGGTGTGGGGTTTGCAGCAGGGACTGCCTACGGTCGTCACTCGGTGATGGCGGCGCCCTCTGCAGATGCGGTTACGGCAGACAGCCTGCCCATGGATGACGAGACGCAGGGAGCGATTCCTGACGACACCTTCAGCGCCTTCGATCGCATCCCCGACGCCCGCGGTCGGAGGGTTGCGCGGGAGGGTTCGGCGGCGGTGCAGGTGGTGCTTGCGCCGGGCGCGGATGCTGCTGCTGCGGGCGATCCCGAGGGCTCTGCGAAGGCGCCAGAAGCAGCTGCGCCAACGGTGGAGGTGGCTGCGGTGGAGCCGACAGAGGCTCCGGTTGAGCCTGCGCCAGCCGTTGCTCCATCTTCGTCAGCGCGCACCGAGGAGCTCCTCGCGAACAGCGCGCCGGCTACGGGCAGCGCGGTTCGCAAGGTGGGCAGGGCCTCTTCGCAGACCCCTAGCTTCGAGATTGTGGCCGCCGGCGCCCGCACTTGGGAAGAGGCGAATGAGGCAAGCCGCTCGCTGCAGGATGGCGGCCTCAAGACGACGGTCTCTGCGGTGCGCGATGAGCGTGGCGGCCAGCGTTGGCTGGTGCACGTGCAGGGTTCCGGTGACGGCTCCGAGAAGAAGCGTCAGCAGCAGCTGATTCGGCGCCTGCTCAGCAGCCGATAGCGGGCGGGCAACCTGCGTTGCAGCGGGGTTGCCATGACGGCAAGCGCTAGGGCGCTGCCGGAGCGGCTTCGGGCGCTGCTGCGGGCACCAGGGGAGCGGGCGCTTGGACCGGTGCTGCCTCGGTCGTAACGGCAGGCGCCACGACGAGGTGGAAAATCTTCCAGTCGTCTACGCCGCCATCGCCATCGTAGTCGGTGCCGATGCGGGTGAGAGCCTGGTTCTCGAAGTGCGACCAGGTGTCGGTGACGCCGTCTCCGTTGGGGTCGCGCTCGATACGCTGAAGCTGGCCGTTTCGATAGTAGCGGACTGACTCGGGCTTTCCATCGCCGTTGAGGTCGATGGTGACGCGGGTTACCTTGCCGTCGACGACAGTGGCCTCGGTCTCAAGGACGCCGTCGAACTCGGTGTCGACCTGCTCACCTGTGAGTGCGCCGCGGCGGTTGTAGTTGCGGATGACATCCATCTTGCCGTCGAGATTGGTATCCATCTCTTTGCGCATGATGACCTCGACATACTCTCCGCGCGGCTCCTTGAGCCGGGCGTCTGCGAGGAGCTGACCGGACCGGTCGCGGTAGCGGACCCACTTGACGATGTCGGCGGTGCCGTCGAGGTTGAGATCGAACCGCTCGCCCTTCATTCCGTCTTCGGTGTAAATAGGCTCGAGGAGGGGTGAGGGCTTCTCTTGGGCGCGCTCGCGCAGGCTCTGATCGGAGCCTCCACAGGCGGCCAACATCGAGAGCGATAGGAGCACCAAAATCGGGTTGCGCATGATGAGGTCCTCAGCGGGTACAACGAACCCTCGTAGGCTATCGCAATCGGGTGCCGCAGGCAAGCGCGACGCGCCGCAATGGGTTGACACTCCGCTACACTCCCCGTAGCAATCGTGCGGCAACTGGCAGCCTTGATTGTCTCATCGGCAGCCCAGTTCCATTCGTTCGTCCATCGGGAAGGTCATGCCTCAGGAGTTGGTCCGTAACTTCTCCATTATCGCGCACATCGACCACGGAAAGTCGACGCTGGCGGACCGCCTCATCGAGCACACCAGAGGCATTGCAGACCGCGACATGCGGGCCCAGTTCCTCGACAACATGGATCTGGAGCGCGAGCGGGGCATCACCATCAAAGCGCAGACCGTGCGCCTTCGGTTCCCTGCATCAGATGGCAAGACCTATACGCTCAACCTCATCGACACCCCCGGACATGTGGACTTCACCTACGAGGTGAGTAGGAGCATGGCGGCCTGCGAAGGGGCCATCTTGGTCGTCGACGCGACGCAGGGCGTAGAGGCGCAGACGCTGGCCAATGTCTTTTTGGCGCTCGACAACAACCTCGAGATCATCCCCGTATTGAACAAGGTCGACCTTCCGAGCGCAGACATCGAGCGCACGCGGGAAGACATCGAAGAGTGCATCGGGCTCGATGCCTCCGAGGCCATCCCCGCCTCGGGGAAAGCGGGCATCGGAATCAATGAGATCCTCGAAGCGATCGTGAAGAAGATTCCGCCGCCCAAGGGTGATCCGGACGCGCTGCTGCAACTGCTGGTTTTCGACAGCTGGTTCGACGCCTTCCGCGGTGTGATTGCGCTGGTTCGCGTGGTCAACGGTCGCGTGAAGAAGGGCGACCGGCTGCGCATGTTCGCCACAGGAGCAACGAGCGATGTGGTCGAGGTGGGCATCTTCGCTCCCTTCGCTTCGCAGGTGCCCTTCCTGGAGGCCGGCGACGTTGGCTTCCTCGCCACCGGCATCAAGGATGTGAAGCTCACCCGCATCGGCGACACCATCACGCTCGACAACGCTCCATGTGCAGAGGCGCTGGTGGGCTTTAAGGATGTGAAGCCCAACGTCTTCAGCGGTATCTTCCCCATCGACCCGTCGGACTACGACGACCTCCGCGAGTCGCTCGAGAAGTTGCAGCTCAACGACGCAGCCTTCCGGTTCGAGCCAGAGACCTCCATCGCGCTCGGCTTCGGCTTCCGCTGCGGTTTCCTCGGCCTGCTCCACATGGAGATCATCCAGGAGCGGTTGGAGCGGGAGTACAATCTCGACCTCATCACGACGGCTCCGACGGTGGTCTACGAGGTCGACATCAAAGACGGCGGCATGATTCTGGTCGAGAACCCGAGCAAGCTGCCCGACCCAACCATGATCGAGTCGTTCCGTGAGCCCTGGATCAAGGCGCTCATCCCGGTACCGCCCGAGCATGTGGGCGCCGTCATCGCGCTCTGCACCTCGCGTCGCGGCCGGCAGCTCGGCATGAACTATCTGGGCAAGACGCGGCTGCAGTTGGTCTACGAACTGCCGCTCAACGAGGTCGTCTTCGACTTCTTCGACAGGCTCAAGTCGGTGTCGCGTGGCTATGCCTCGTTTGACTACGAGATCATCGGCTACCGCGAGGCTTCGCTGGTCAAACTCGACGTCTTGGTGAACGGCGAGAAGGTCGACGCCCTGAGCATCATCGTTCATCGCGACTCGGCCTACGACCGTGGCAAGCTGCTTACGAGCAAGCTCCGTGAGATCATCCCGCGGCAGCAGTATGAGGTGGCCCTGCAGGCCGCGATCGGCAACAAGGTTGTCTCTCGTGAGACCATCCGCGCCTTCCGCAAGAACGTCACGGCCAAGTGCTACGGCGGCGATATCTCCCGCAAGCGGAAGCTTCTTGAGCGCCAGAAAGAGGGCAAGAAGCGGATGAAGCAGGTAGGCTCGGTGGAGATTCCGCAGGAGGCCTTCCTGGCCGTGCTGAAGGTTGACTGAGTGATGTCGGACGACGGAGACCAGAAGTCGGCGGGGACAACTCCCAAGCCATCCGGGAAGTCGAAGTTCCGCGAGTATGTGGAGTCGATCGGTCTGGCTGTGAGCGTCGCGTTGCTGCTCCGCGGCTTCATCGTGGAGCCCTTTCAGATTCCCTCTGCTTCGATGGAGCCGACGCTTCTGGTTGGTGACTTCTTGTTTGTGCAGAAGTTCACCTACGGCCTCCGGCTGCCCTTCACCCGCGACTATGTTGCCCGTTGGCATGACCTCAAGCGGGGCGATATTGTGGTCTTTGGCTTCCCGGTGGAGGAGGTCTCTACGCAGCTGCTCATTCGTCGCTACGAAGAGGTGGCGAAGGTTGTGGAGACGACGCGGGGCCGGCTTCCGGCAACGCTGGAGGAGCTCCGCGAGGCTGCAGCAGGCGCTCTTCCGCCGGCGCTCGATGGCTGGGGCCGGCCACTTGTCTATGAGCCGGTCGTCGGCGCTCCGCGCATCTCGAGCCTTGGCCCGGACGGCGCCGCCGCCTCGGCCGACGACCTGACGATCGACAGCGCCGCCCGCTTCCCGATGGGTTGCCTCGACCCCGGCTCGCTGGGCGAGCGCAAGGACTACATCAAGCGGGTCATCGGGCTTCCGGGCGACACAGTGGAGCTTCGAAACAACCAGCTCTTCATCAATGGCGAGCCGATTCCGCGCGAACCCATCGAGACGCCCAAGGGCGCCAAGACCTTCTACGCCTACTCCCGCGAGACGATGAGCAGCGGTCCAAACTACGCCACGGGCTACTCAGGTCGCGACCCGGATTTTGGGCCGATCAAGGTGCGCGATGGGAACTTCTTCGCCATGGGCGATAACCGCGATAACAGCTCGGATGGTCGCTGCTGGGGCCAGGTCCCGCAGGACAACATCAAGGGCAAGGCGCTCTTCATTTTCTTCAGCAGCGAGTCGGGAAGCGGCGTTCGTTCGGAGCGGATTTTTCAATCAGTCGAGTAGTTTGTGCGCAACCTTGTGAGGCAGGCGTGAAGTCAAAACCCGCAATCATCGCGTTGGCAGACGGTCGGTTCTTCGAGGGCGAAGCGCTGGGTGCCGATGGCATCAGCGTCGGCGAAGTCGTCTTCAACACCTCCATGACCGGATACCAGGAGATCCTCCCCGACCCCTCCTACCGCGGCCAGATTCTGACCATGACCACGGTGCATGTCGGCAACTACGGCATCAACCCCTTCGATGGCGAGTCGGCTGCGCCGCATGTTGCCGGCTTCGTGGTGCGGGAGGCCTCGCGGGTCGCGTCGAACCACCGCGCCACGCAGACGCTCGATGGCTTCCTCGTCGAGCACGGGGTCGTGGGGGTTGCGGGTGTCGACACGCGGGCCATCACGCGTCGGGTCCGAGACGGAGGCGCCATCATGGGCTGCGTTGCCCATGGCCGCACCCGCGCCGACCTGCCCGAACTGCTCGACATCATCGCCAGCGCGCCTGCCTACGACGCCATCGACCATGTGGCTGCAGTCTCTGTGCGGCAACCGACCATCGTCCGTGCTGAGCCGACTGGCGACAGTTTCATGCCAACGCGGCCCTCCTTCCGGCCGCTGTCCGAGGGCTGGAGCACCGAAGAGTCGGGCCTGCCGCTGGTCGTCACCCTCGACTACGGGGTGAAGTGGAGCATCCTGCGCCGGCTGCTCGAACGCCCAATCCGACTGTTGCTGCTTCCGCATGCGACCTCTGCGTCGGAGCTCAAGGCCTACAGCGCGGCAGGGCTGCTGCTGTCGAACGGCCCTGGCGATCCGGGCCGCATGGACAACGAGACGGCTGTCGTTCGAGAGCTGGTCGGCGAACTCCCCATCTTCGGCATCTGCCTCGGCCATCAGCTGCTCTGCCGTGCGCTTGGCGCCAGCACCTACAAGCTCGCATTCGGCCACCGCGGTCCCAACCAGCCTGCAGGCCTTCGCGGTGAGGGTCGGATTGAAATCACCAGCCAGAACCATGGCTACGCGGTGCAGTGGGAGACCATCCCCGATGCCGTGCAGGTGACCCAGCGGAACCTCAACGACGAGACCATCGAGGCGGTTGCGATGCCGAGCCTGAGGGCCTTCAGCGTGCAGCATCATCCCGAGGCTGGGCCTGGGCCACACGATGCGCTGGGCGCCTTTGCGGCCTTCCACGGTGCGCTAGGGGGAGCGTGATGGCAGTGCGCGGCGGTCTCAGAGCGCTGCTGCGCGAGCACGGTGTCGCGGCGCTCTTCTTCGGGCTTGTGCTGCTGGTTGCGGCCCTCTTCCATGAGGTGCTGGCCCCCTTCTTTCTGGCGGTGTTCATCGTCTATCTGATCGAGCCGCTGGTGGCTCGGGCGAGTATGAAGCAGGTTGGTGGCCGCCCGGTTTCGCGCGGTCTTGCCGTGGCGGGCGTGTACGGCATCGCGATCACCATCACGCTGGCTGCAGGCGCCCTGATGGTGCCAAGGCTGGGCGAGGAGCTTCAGCGCATCGGTGACCAGGCGCCGGCGGCGCTCAACAGCTTCCGCGCCCAACAGCTGCCCGCGGCGAGCCGCTGGGTGCAGCAGCGCTTCGGAGGGCTGCTCGAAAAGGACGCAGGGGAGACAGCGCTTCGGTCGGCAGAACGCGGCGTGCATACGGCAGCTGAGCGCGGGGAGCAGGCCGCAGCGGTTGCCTCGGTGCTGCGGCCGGAGGAGCGGGAGCGGATGCTGGCGCACCACGCGCCGGTCACCCAGAAGAGCCTGAAGGTCGCCGGTCAGGAACCAGCCATTCTGCGCGTGACTCCGACGCCTGAAGGCGGCTTCGAGGTAACGACAGCGGCGGCGCTTGAGGTCGAACAGGTCTCGGCCAATCGCTACCGGTTGGCGCCCTCCACGGCCGCGGTGGCAGAGGAGAAGTTCGACCTGGAAAGCCTGCTGCTCGGCTCGCTCGAACAGTTATCTACCGACTCCGAGGCGGGGGTAGGGCGTGTCCTTCAACTCGGTCAGAAGGTGGCGGCGATGCTGGCGAGCGCGGTCATGACGGTCTTTCTCGCCTTTATGCTCGCCGCCTTTCTGTCGGTCGACCTACCGGGCACCATCGCCTTTGTGTTGGGCCTCTTTCCTGCGCGGACGCAGCCGCGTGTCGCCGACCTGATGACGCGCCTCGACAAGGGGCTTTCCGGCGTCATCAGGGGTCAGCTCTCCATCTGCGCCGTCAACGGGCTGCTGACGACCGTCGGGCTCCTGCTGCTGGGCGTCCCCTTCGCGACAACGCTCGGTATCTTCGCTGGGCTTTGCAGTCTGGTTCCCATCTTCGGCACCTTCATCTCGTCGGTCCCTTCGATCCTCCTCGGCCTCTCGGTGGGCCCAATGACAGGGCTGCTCGTGCTGCTCTGGATCCTTGGAATCCACCTCGTCGAGGCGAACGTCCTCAACCCCAAAATCCTGGGCGACGCGGCGCAACTCCATCCCGTTGTTGTCATCTTCGCGCTGGTGGCGGGCGAGCATACCTTCGGACTCTTTGGCGCACTCTTCGCAGTGCCTGCTGCATCCATGCTGCAGACGGTTTTCTTCTTTGCTCGCGAGCAGCTCGCGCCCGTTGCCTCCCCTTCGCCTGAAACTTCCAAGCAGGTTACGCCATGAAGTTTGCCTTTGCAGCCAACACCGATGTGGGTCGTAAGCGCGACCACAACGAGGATGCCCTCTTCGCTGACGAATCGCTTGGCCTCTTTGTGGTCTGCGACGGCATGGGCGGTCACGCTGCGGGCGAGGTAGCCTCGGCCATGGCGATTGCCGAAATGGAGGCGGGCGTGCGCCGGCAGTTGGAGCGCATCCGCAACCTTATGAAGGGCGATCTCCTCTCGCGGCGAGAAGCCGCCACGCTCTTTGCATCGGCCGCCCACAGCGCCAACGCAGCCGTCTATGCGGCAGGCGAGTCTAACCCCGCGCAGCGTGGCATGGGCACGACGCTTACCGCGCTCCTGTTGGTCGACGACCGCGCTCTGGTGCTGCACGTTGGCGACTCGCGGCTCTACCTCGTCCGCAATGGTCACAGCCACCAGATCACCGAAGACCATACGCTTGCCACCGAGCTGCTCCGATCCGGGCGCACGAACGAGCAGACCGGCGCGAGCGATGCCAATCTCGCCGCGCTGACGCGGGCCGTGGGCGTCTATCCGCACACCGGTGTCGACACGCTGGAGATTCATCTGCTGCCCGACGACCGCTTCCTTCTCTGCAGCGACGGCCTCCACGGCTACATGGACGACTTCGAACTCAGCACCTTTCTGGCCCATTCCACGCTCCAGAGCGCGCCGGCCGACCTCATCGCCTTCGCCAATCGGCAGGGCGGCAGAGACAACATCACAGCCATCGGGATCTTCATCGAGCCGGCCGCCGATACAGCCGCCAACGAGCGCACGCGGCTTACCTTCAACACGCTGCGGGCCATTCCGCTCTTCCAGTATCTGACGTTCAACGAACTCATCCGTCTCATCCCGGTCTGCCAGGCGCATGAGGTCAAACAGGGCGCGACGGTGCTGCAGGAGGGAGAGGAGAGCGGTGATTTCTATGTGGTGCTCTCAGGCCGGCTCCGGGTGCATACTGGGGCGCTCGAGCTTGCGGTGCTCGACGCAGGGCAGCACTTCGGGGAGATGTCGCTTGTTGACAGCCAGCCCCGCTCCGCCTCCGTTGCAGCGATGACCGACGCAGTGCTGCTCCGCATCGGCCGCGCCGAGTTCTACGATGTGATGCGGCAAGACTCGGTCATGGCCGTTAAGCTGCTCTGGAACTTCATTCAGACGCTCTCCGGCCTCGTCCGTGAGCAGAAGGAACTTCACCTTGAGACCGTTGCCGTGCGGGGGATGGAGCGCCCCTACACGCGCGGCGGCAGCCTCCCGGAGTCGTGACATGCGCCTGCTAGCACTCTGCCTTTTGGTCTGCTCCATTGCGGCCTGCGCCAAGCCGGTCGACCCGCTTACGGGCGGAAAGTTGGTCTACACCGAAGACTTCGAAGGTTCTGGGCTGCCGTCGGCGTGGAGCACCAAGTCGCCCGTCTGGAAGGTGGCGCAGGGCAGACTGACCGGCGCGCGCGCTGAGAACGAGGGGGTCTGGCTGTCGCAGCCGCTGCCGGAGCAGGTTCGGGTCACCTTCACCGTGTCGTCGGCTTCGCCCGACGGCGACATCAAGTTCGAGATTTTTAACGACGGCAAGACCCACCAGAGCGGCTATATCGGCATCTTCGGGGGCTGGAAGAACAGCCTCAACATCATCGCCCGCCTCGACGAGCATGGCACCGACCGGCTCGTTGGCGCCGAGGGCCAGGCCGTGGTGAAGGACCGGGCCTATGAGATGACGATCGTCCGGACCGACAACCGGGTCCGCTGGTGGGTCGACGGTCAGCCCTTTCTGACCTACGCGGATGCCGCTCCGCTCCGTGGCGAGGGTCACAACCACCTCGGCTTCAACACCTGGCACGCGCCGCTCTCCTACGACGCGGTGCGGGTCTACGACCTTGCTGCGCAGCCATGAGCGGCACGTTGCGCGTCGCCGTGGCCCAGCAGACCTCCACGCCCGATACCGAGGCCAATCTGCAGTGGATGGAGGCACGAATCGCCGAGGCGGCTGCCGGCGGTGCGCGGCTCATCGCCTTTCCGGAGAATGCGCCCTTCATGGGACCGGAGGCTGCTCGTCTGGCGGCGCCCGAGCGGGCTGACGGCCCGTCGATGCGGCGGATCGCAGAGGCTTCTCGCAACAACGGTATCGGCGTCCTGGTTGGCAGTTTTGCGGAGGCCGGCCCGGACGCCGGCCACACCTACAACACCAGCCTCCTCTTCGATGCGGGCGGGAGCTTGATTGGTCGCTACCGCAAGATGCACCTCTTCGACGTGACCGTTTCAGCCGACACCATCTACCGCGAGAGCGCGTCGGTGGCGGCTGGCGAGCCGGAGGCGGTGGTGGTGGAGTTTGAGGGTTGGCGGTTGGGCCTCTCGATTTGCTACGACCTTCGCTTCCCTGAGCTCTACCGAGCACTGTCTGCCGCCGGTGCCGAGGTGCTCTTCGTTCCTGCCGCCTTCACGGTGCGGACGGGGATGGCACACTGGCACCTGCTGCTCCGGGCGCGGGCGGTGGAGAATCTGGCCTATGTCGTGGCGCCAGCGCAGGTGGGGACCCACTTCGGACAACGGGAGACCTACGGCCATGCGCTGGTTGTCGCGCCGTGGGGCGAGGTTGTCGCCGAGGCGGAGGGTGGCGCCGGTCTGATCTTCGCCGAGCTCAGGCGGGAGCGGGTTGCGGCGGTGCGGGCCCAGATTCCTGCGCTGGAGCACCGGCGGCTCTGAGCGGTCAGGCGGGCGGGTTCAGCGAAATCTGGAGCACGACCCACTGGCTGCGCTTGCGACCGAGCCAGGCTCCAGCCTCGAGAAGCCAGAACTGAATCCCATACTTCTTGCGGAGTGGGGCGAGGGCTTCGTCGAAGGCCGGGCCCAGCGGGAGGATTTCGCACTGTCCCTGCTGCCAGTCACCGAGGATTTGGCTACCGCTGACGTTGCAGCGGGCGATGCGGCAGGCAGGGTTTGCGGCGAGCCGCTTGACCTTGAAGGAGGTGCCGTTGGTGATGACGACGAGGCGGCCTTGGTAACCTGCAACCCAGACGGGCGTTTTGACGCCGGAGCCATCCTTTCGAAAAGTCTCGAGGCTGATGTAGCTGGCGTTGGAGAGTTCGTCGAAAGAGGGCATCGGTTGCTCCGCGGTAGGTCGGGCAGCCTCTGGTCGAAGACGGTGTGCGACACAAGTGCTTGCCCGTGTGTGGCGGCTCTGCTAGGAGCGGCAGGTCTTTCATGCTCCCGCATCCGTGCGGGATCCGCGCTTCGGGAAACCTGAGCGCGGGGCGGCGCGAGCCTCCCGGCACCGCATGAGAGGCGCCTTTCCACAGTCTTGACGGGTGGATCTGGCAACAAGCCGGATGCTTGGATTGATCGTGACGGAAGCCACCCCACAGACCTTGGAAGAGCGCCTCGAAGAGGTGCTGCAGCGCATCACCGATGCGATGAGCCTTGAGATCTACCTGTTCGAGCTGCGTCCTCGTCAGGATGGCCTGCTGAAGCTGGTGATCGACCGTCCGGGTGGTTCAGAGCCGGGAAAGGGTATCACGGTCGGTGAACTGGCGCAGGTTACGCGGGAGTTTGAGGCGGTGCTCGAGACGACCGCGATGGTGCCGTTTGAGTACCGGATTGAGTGTTCGAGCCCGGGCGTGGAGCGAGAGCTGACCCTGGACCGCCATTTCGCTGGCGCTGTGGGGAGCCGTGTTCGTGCGACGCTTCGCTCGCCTGATGCCTCCGGCCGCGGCATCTTCGAAGGTCTATTGCTGGCCTGGGACGGCGCGACCGTGACCATCGAGGACGCCAGTGGCCCGCAGACGGTGGACCGCGATGCCATCCGCCGCGCCAAAGTGCTGTATCAATTTGTTAACCCCAAGCCAACGGGGCCTGATCCGAAGCCGAACAGCGGCAAGGAGAAGCGTCCCACCGGCAAGCCGAAGAGGTAACTGAGCATGAGTCTGAACATGGTCATCGAGCAGGTGAGCCGCGATCGCGGTCTCGAGCGTGCTGTTCTTGTGGAGGCCCTTGAGGCTGCGCTGAAGACGGCTGCCAAGCGGGTGTTTGGCGAGCTTCGCGACATCGAGGCGCAGTTCAACGAGGAGACGGGCGAAATCGACCTCTTCCTCATCATCACGGTCGCCGAAGAGGTGGAGAACGAGGCGCGCGAGATCAGCATCGAGGATGCCCGCGCCCAGGTCGACCCGAACGCGGAGAAGGGCGATGAGCTCTTGTTCCAGATTTTCTACCGCGACACCGACGTCGACAAGGCGAAGGAGCAGGACAAGCGGTACGGCAAGCTGCTGCAGCTTGAGTCGGCCCGTCGTACCTTCGGCCGCATCGCCGCGCAGACCGCCAAGCAGGTCATCATGCAGCGGATGCGGGAGGCCGAGCGCCAGAACATCTATGACGAGTTCAAGGACAAGAAGAACGAACTCATCACGGGTATCGTGCGCCGCTTCGAGAAGGGGAGCATCATCGTTGACCTCGGTCGCGCCGACGCCATCCTTCCGAGCTCCGAGCAGACCCGCCGCGAGTCCTACCGCCCGGGCGACCGCATTCAGGGCTATGTGAAGGATGTCGCCAAGGCGAGCCGCGACGCACAGATCGTGCTGAGCCGGACCGACCCCGGTCTGGTCATCAAGCTGTTCGAACAGGAGGTGCCCGAGATTCACGAGGGCATCGTCAAGGTTGTCGCCGTGGCCCGCGAGCCGGGCGTTCGCAGCAAGGTTGCCGTCTACAGCACCGAGTCGGATGTGGATCCCGTCGGCGCCTGCGTCGGCATGCGCGGAAGCCGCGTTCAAGCGGTCGTGCAGGAGCTTCGTGGCGAGAAAATCGACATCGTTCCTTACCACAGCGAGCCGGCCCGGTTCGTCTGCAACGCCATCAGCCCTGCGCAGGTCTCGAAGGTCCTCATCGACGAGGCCAAGCTGAGCATGGAGCTCGTGGTTCCCGACGACCAGTTGAGCTTGGCCATCGGCCGTGGCGGTCAGAATGTGCGCCTCGCGGCACAGCTCACCGGCTGGCAGCTCGAGATTTTCTCGGAGACCCGCCTTCGCCAGATGATGGGCGAGGCGAAGAAGCAGCTCCTTGAGTTCGAGGGTGTGACCG
>CANMDT010000063.1 GCA_947496715.1 Myxococcales bacterium | reverse complement strand
GGAGCTGCCGCAGGAGAAGACGCAGGTGCTGGTGGAGGTTGGCAGCGCGCAGCTGGGTGTGGAGCTGGACGAGGTGCTGTTCGAGCTCCATGTGCCGCGCGGGATCGAGGCGGAGCCGCTGGGCGTAACGGGACGGTGAGATGATAGACGACCAGAGATTCGGAGCAGTGCTGCTGGAGCGTTCGCTGCTCACAGAGGTTCAGGTGCGCCAGCTTGGCGTGCTGGCGTTGTCACGGCAGACCTCGGTCTATCGGGCGGCGGTGGAGTCTCGCGCGGTGGAGGAGGAGACGGCGGTTCGGATTGCGGCCAAGCTGCTCGGCGTGAAGGCGGTATCGCTGAAGGGGTTTGCGGCGCCGGCGGAGCTGGTGAAGATCTATCCGCAGTCGATGATGGAGCAGTACCGTTTTGTGCCGATCTCGCTCGAAGAGGGGCGGCTGTTTCTGGCGATGGAGGACCCGACGGACAGCGAGGCACTTCGCATCGCCAGTGAGCTCTGGAGTGGCGCTGTTACGACGATTCTGGTGGGGCCGCTCGACCTGACGGAGGTCTTTCGACGCCTTCGAGGCGGAGCCGTTGTGGCTGCTCCGAAGGTGGAGGTGGCGCCCTTCCGCCTTGCCGAGGGAGCAGGCGTGGCAAAGCTTACGGCGCAGGCCTCTCCGGCGCTGGGGTCGGGGCTGATGTCGCGGGGCGATGCCGAGCGGGCGCATCGGGGAGCGGGCCAGCCGATGCGTCAGGGTCCCATCGATGTGGTTCTGGACGAGGGGAACATTGAGTTGGAGACGACGGCGCTCCCGGAGCGGCCCGCGCCGGCCTCCGATCCCTTTTCTTCTGAGAGCATGCCGGCGGGGCAGGTGTCGTCGCCCTTCCTGCTGAGCCTTGGCGACAACGGGGCGGTGAGCCGGGCAGAGGTCGCGGCGCGGGCGGTTCGGCAGGCGGGTTCGGATGAGCTCCTGCGGGCGCTGGTTCGGGCGCTGTTGGCGCGGGGTCTGGTGAGCGAGGCGGAGCTGGCGGAGCAGCTGCATCGCAAGAAGTAGGTGTGCGGGCAGGTCTGGTTGCTTGCGCATGCGAGTGAGTCGAATAGAATGCGGCGCAGAACTGTTGCGCCCTCCCCTGCTGACGAGTCTGTGATGATGGGATTGAATCGTTGTTTGCCCGCAGGGCTCTGCTGTTTGCTTCTACTGGCGAGCGGTTGCTCCAAGTCGACGGAAGAGGCGAGCACCGGTTCGGGCGAGCCTGCTTCGAGCGGGAGCGCGGCGGCGGCGCCGGAGAAGGTGGCTGCGAAGCCGGCAGACCCCACGGAGGAGCCTGTTCGGGAGCTGTCACCGGAGGAGATCTCGGCACTCCGTAGCGTGGTGGGGCTGACGCCTCCGGAGCCGCTCGCTGTGAGCGAGCTTCTGACGCGTGCCGACATCCGCGAGATGACGAAGTATGAGGAGGTGCTGTCGGAGCAGGTGCTGGACGGCGTCGCGCCGAGCCCGACCTACAATGCGCTTCGGATCGGCAATGAGTCGATGTTCGGGGCTTCGGTGCAGGTATGGCGGCCGCTGGAGGCAAGGCAGGCGGGCAGCCGATTTGTACGGTTGAAGGAGACCTACATTGCTGCGACGGCAGACACGACTCCTGTCGCCGACGAGGCCTTCTTCGGGGAGTTTGGCGAGACGGTGCACTATGCCTTTCATCACAAGGCGAGCCGTTCGGTGGCAGTCGTAACCTGCGCCACCAAGCTGTGCGACGCGGAGAAGGTGAAGGCGCTGGCGGACCGGGTGGCGAGCCGGCTGTAGCCCCTCAGCGGGGTGCGAGCAGCCGGAGGCTGGAGGGGACGCCGACAAAGCGGAAGGCGTCGCGCTCGATGAGCCAGAAGAGGATCTGGCGGACCTCGAGTTCGCTCCAGCCGTCGGCGGTGAAGCGGCGGAGGAGGTCGCCGATGGACTCGCGCGGGCCGATGTTCATGGCGAGCCGGAGTGCGCGCCCGAAGACGCGGACACCTCCGAAGGTTCCGTCGGTGGTGGTGGCTTCGAGGGGATGGTCTTCGAGCTCGGAGACATAGCTGCGGAGGTAGGGGAGCGCGCATCGCTCCTTGACGCCTGCGGCGATGAGCTGGTCGAGGTCAAAGCCGGCCTCCATGGCGTTTCCGGCGTCCTGTTTGTCGGGCTCCCAGACCCAGATTCCCTCGGAGACGCCGATGTGGGCGAAGATGTCTTCGCGGAGCCGATCACAGAGCGCGGTGAAGAGGGTGTGGGGGGAGAGGACCCCCTCGGAGACGAGGGTGTGGCCGAGCTGGCCGCCGTAGCGGGCGGCACGGACGAGGGCGTAGGAGAGCTGCTCGGGTGAGATGAGGTCGAGGTCGACGAGGTAGCCACCGAAGCGAGCGTCGGGTGACTCGGAGTCGATGACGAGGAGGCTGCCTGCGCGGGCGTGGAGGGAGATGGTGCGGTCGCTGTGCCAGAGGCGGAGGCGTCCGGTGAGTCTGTGGGAGGAGAGTGCGTGGAGCAGCTGTACGATGCTTCCGCTGGAGAGGCTTCCGCGGAGGGTCTCGCGGGTGGAGCCCTCGAAGCTGTCGCGCGCGGGGAAAGCTGGGATGGCCTGGATGGAGGAGTCAACGGCGAGGGCGAGTGAGTCTCCGCTGGGAGACGGCGCCTCGGCGGCGGGGAAGGAGCCAGAGGCGGAGGCCTGCCGCCCCTTCTTCTGCCGCTTGGGATTGAAGCCTGCGAGGGCGAGCTCTTCCCAGTCGCGGTTGAGGGGGCCGTCCTGGTGGAGGGAGTTGAAGGAGTGCAGGTTCTCGGGCTCGCCGACGAGGGTTGGTTCAACGCCGCGCGGGATGCCGGAGAGGGTGGGGAAGACATCGCTCGTGAGCCAGAGGCCGCCGGAGACGGAGACCCGTTCGTGCACGGAGTGGGGGGTCGCGGTGAGGAGCCGGTGCAGCTCGGGGAGCGTCATGGGGCCGTGGACCTGGCCCTGCGCGTCGCGGAATCGGAAGGTGGGGGCGGCGGGTGCGGGTGCGGGCGCCGGAAGCGCCTCGTGCGAGGTCCTGCGCCGCTTGGCCTCGGCTACGACGCTCTCTGCGAAGGTGTCCTGGAGGACCTTGGCGAGGAGGTGGGGGCCAAGCTCAAGGGCGTCGCGATCTGCGAAGTCCTGCAGCGCGTCTGCGAAATCGGTGCCGGAGGCGAAGCGCTCATCTGCAGACTTGGAGAGGGCGCGGAGGAGGATGTCGCGGAGGGCGACGGGGACATCGCCGAGTCGGGCGAGCTCCTCGGTGATGCTCACGTCTCGGATTTTGAGCATGACGTCGAGGTCGCTGGGGGCCTTGAAGAGCCGGCTCATCGTGAGGAGTTCGAAGAGGACGACGCCGGCCGCAAAGAGGTCGGAGCGGAGGTCGATATCGTTTCCTGTGACCTGCTCGGGGCTCATGTAGCCCATCTTTCCCTTGTGGGTCCCTCCCTCGGTGAGGTTGCTCTGGAGGCCCGACTTGGCGATGCCGAAGTCTGCCACCTTCACGAGCCCCTGGTAGGAGAGGAGGATGTTGGAGGGGGAGACGTCGCGATGGACGATGGTGAGCGGCTCACCGATGGGGCTGGTGGCGTGGTGTGCGAAGTCGAGTCCGCGGAGGATTTGGATGACAATGTAGACGGCGACGGCGACCGGGATGCGGAGTTTGGTGCGTGCGCGTGCGGCGAGGAGGTCGAGGAGGTCTTTGCCGGAGACATACTCCATGGCGATGAAGTACTGCCCCTCGACCTGGCCAAGGTCGTAGATCTGGACCACATTTGGGTGGTTGAGCCAGACGGCGACGCGGGCTTCGTCGATGAACATCCGGACGAAGTGGGGGTCTTCTGCGAGGGAGGGGAGGATGACCTTGACGGCGCACTCTTTGGTGAAGCCGTCGGCGCCCTGAAGCATGCCGCGGAAGACGTCGGCCATGCCGCCTCGACCGATGCGATCGATGAGGACGAACTTACCGAAGCGACAGGGGAGTTCAGAGAGCAGGGCCATGGCTTCCGGCACGGAGGAGTATTGCGCCGCGGAGGGTGGCAGGAAGCGGGCGCGGAGGCAAAGAAGCGACGGTCAGAAGGCCTGGTCGATGCGGACATGGAGCATGGGATCGCCCTGCGCCACGAGGCCTGCCGTGAGCAGGGGGAAGCCGAGGTCGACGCTCCAGATGAAGGAGGCCGCCTGGGGGACGAAGGAGCGGAGGCCGAGTCCTGCGCTGAGGAGTGTGTCGTCGGTGTTGGCGTCGCCGCGGGCGGTGGCGGCGTCGACAAAGAGGACGCCACCGACACGGGCGACGAAGTAGCGGAGCGGGCGGCTTCGCCACTCGAGGTTGGCGCGGAGGAGCCCCTCGGAGCGGAGTGCGGAGGGGGCGAAGCCGCGGAGGGCCTGGTCGCCGCCAACCGTCTCGTAGCGGCGCGCGCGGTTGCGTCCGCGCTCGATCCAGCCTGCGCGGAGGTGGAGGCGGCCTGCGAGGGCTGCCGGCGTGACAGCGCGGAGCTCGGTCCAGCCGATGGTGTTTTCGAGGCCGTCGCCGAAGCCGAGGGCGCCACCCAGGGCGAGGCGGAGGAGGTCGTTGCCAAGGGGAGCACCGTTCCAGGAGAGGTCGGCGGAGAGGTCTTGGGTGGCACGGGTGGCGCCGAGCAGCGGGTCGCTGAGGGAGGCATCGAGGGTGAGGGTTGGCCCGTCGCGGAGCTCTTCGGAGAGACCGAAGAGGCGGTAGTCTTGGAGGCTCCGGTAGCGGGCCTCAAAAAGGGTCCAGCGGAGCCCGGGTCCGACGCGGCGTTCGTCCTCGGAGAGCACCCGCTGCTTGAAAGCGGCGTGGAGTGTGTCGTCGGATGTGGAGGCAAGCTCCGAGGAGGCCTCCGACCAGCTCAGATAGGGGGTATAGAGCTGTCGCCAGGCGGTGCCGCGGGCGAAGGTGGTGGAGAAGACGGCAGAGCTGCTCTCGCTGCGCCATATGGCCTCTACGGCCTCGGCCGCCTCTGTGTCGGGGTTGTCGAAGCGTGCGACCTGCGCGCCGTCGTAGATGGCGAAGAGGCGGTTCTGTGCGGCGGCTGCGAGCGACCAGCCGAGACTGTCTGCGGCGGTCTCGACAGGACGCCCAAGCATGGCGTTGGCGCGGTAGCCTGGCTCCGTGTCGAGGGCCGGGGTGAAGATGGTGGCGGCGGAGAGGCCGCCGGCGAGCATGGTTCCGGCGATCCGGCGCTTCTGGATGACCGGCCCGAGCTCCCAGAAGTCGCGGTCTTTGTAGGCAACGACGGCGAGCTGGAGGTGCTCGCCTGCGAGGTTGTTCTCGGTGGCGCCGAGCGTGGCGCGGGTGAGTTGGTCGCCGTCGAGTTCGGGCCGCACAATGAAGCGGAGGCTCCACATGTCGCGGGTGACAAGGAGGAGGTCGACGCCATCGTCGCAGCTGCTGCTGACGACGGGGGCGGCGACCGCGACGGCGAGGATGGCCGGGGTGGCCATGCGGCGTGCGAGGTCGAGGCGGAGGCTGTCGGTCCAGGCGGCCTCGGATGGCACGCGTGCGAGGGCGAGGAGGGTCTGCTCGGAGGTGGTGGCGTGGAGACGGTTGAACCAGAGCGGGACCCCTTCGCTCTCGACAAAGGGGTCTTCGCGGAAGGTTGTGACGGCGCAGAGCGGACGCCCCTCGGCGGCATAGGCGGGTTGGAGTTCGCCTGCACAGAGGGCGGCCACGAGGGCATCACGCTCGACGGCACCGTAGGCCGACCAGGGGAGCCCACGCGCGGCCCAGCCCTTTGCCTCGGCGCGCAGCGCGGCGCAGGGGTCGGGCGGGGCAGGGTCTGCGCCGCTGCCCTCGCCGGCCTGCAGCAGGCCGAGGGGCAGCGTGAGGAGGAGCAGCGCCAGCGCCATGACGACGGCGCGGCTCATGCGGAGCGCTGACGGCGGCGGTGGAACAGGAGGAGAAGCAGCGGCCCGAGGAGTGAGCCGGTTCCCGTAGCGACGCTGCAGCCGTAGCCGGGCTGGGTGGAGAGGGTCTGTTCCGGCGCGCAGGCTGAGGCGAGGAGGCCTGGGTCGCGGGTCGCAGGCTGAGCCGGTGGCGCGCTGATCGGCGGGCGGCCATAGGCGCAGGTTCGAGCGGGCACCACCGGCAGGGCGTTCTCGCCGCCGAGGTGGATCCAGTCGGCCTCGCAGGCGGCGGCCTGGTCGTCGGGCAGACAGGAGAGGTCGGGGCCCTGCATCAGGTCGACAGCGAAGGCCCGGTGCAAGACGAGCGGTTGTCCGGGCTGCGGGAGGTCGAGGCGGGCCACATCGTAGTAGTTGTTGCAGACGAAGAGTGTGTCGTTGATGGCGTCGAGGCAGGAGAGTTGCGCCTCGCCGACGGTCTGCCAGGCGCGTGCAGGGTCGCTCCCTTCGGGGAGCAGCCAGAGCTGGGTTCCTGCGGCTGCGACCCAGGCGCCCTTGGCGCTGACGGGCCCGAGGAGCTCGTCGCTGGCGGTCGCACCGAAGACGACCGCGGGGGCGCGCTGGACGAAGGCAAACGCGCCGTCGCCGCCATGCTGGAAGCGGAGCAGGTCGCGGCCGCCCTCGTAGGTGAGCGCGACCCAGAGGAGGCCGTCGGCTGCGGCGCGGAGGGCGAGCCGCTGCGCGCCAAGGTCTGGGGGGAGCGGGATCTGCTGCCAGAGCGGCTGCGCATCTGCGCCCTGCTCCATCGCCCCGGAGAGCGCTGTGACGGGGGCAAACCAGAGTGAGGGCGTGGGACGGGCGCCCGAGACAAAGAGGCAGCGGTCGCTTCCGCAGGCGCCTTCGCGGACGGTATCGGGGAGGGTGTCGGACCAGGGTCCTACGATGCGGCTGTCTGTGCAGTCGGTCGCGCGACCGAGGCGGCTCTCCGCGGGGTCGGCACCGCCGCGCTCGAGGAACCAGATCGCGTCTGCGCCGGCGGCAACATCGAAGGCCTGCCGCCCGCCGGTCGCGGGCACTTCGTTGAAGGAGCAGCCGCCATCGCTGGAGCGCGAGAGGCGCTGGTTGCCGATGACGCCCAGCAGGCCGGAGCTGGCGCGGGCTGAGAGGGTGGCGCCCCCTTCGGAGGCCGACCAGAGCGTGGGGCAGCCGAAGGCGTAGGTGCCGTCGGTCTGTGCGCGGGCGAAGCCGATGTTGGTGCGGATGAGGAGCGGCAGGTCTCCGCCGGCGGCCTCATCGCAGAGGCCGAGCTCCGGGCCTGCGCTGAGCACGCCGAGCGGCACCGCCGGGTTATGGGCGGCAGCCGGTGGGGCGCCGACGAGGAGGAGCGTCAGCGCGAGGCCGAATCCGGCGCGGACCGTCCGAGATGGAACGGTGAGTGCGCCGGTCATCATCGCCTAGAAGCAGTAGCCGACGAGCATGTTCAGGAACATCGCCTGCATGTCGGTGGAGGCGGAGGGCGTCGTCCAATCGTTATAGTTCTGGTTTCCGTTCCAGTAGTAGGCGGTGCCGGGGAGGCTGTCTGCGACGGTCAGCTTGGCGAAGGTGGTGCCGCCGGCGGTGCCCATGCGGATAAGCTCGCGCGAGCCGAGCGCAGCAGAGGCGCTGGCGCCGTCGAAGTCTCCGCCGAGCGAAGTGAAGGTGTAGCCGAGGGGGAAGGTGCCGTAGGTTCCGTCGAAGGCGAGGTCGCTGTTGTCGGTGACCTCGCAGGCGGGGGCGGGGAAGGCATCGCCCGTGGTCGTGATGCGGAGGAGGCCGGCGAGGACAGCGTCTGTGGGGCTCCCGAGGCTGTCGTAGCCCGTGGCGATGAAGACGCCGCCGCCGGCGAGGAAGTCCTCGAGGGCAACGCGCTCGCCCGCGCTGAGCTCGCGGTCGGACTTGTTGAGGATGACGATGGAGTAGCCGGAGAGCAGGACGCTGTCTGCGGTGGAGAAGGTGGTCGCGGTGTTGCTGACGAACTCGGCGGGGAGCGAGGCATCCAGCAGGACGGTCTGGAGGGCGGTGATGGAGGTGGCGGGCACTCCTGGGTCGGAGACGACGAGGATGGCGCAGGAGCCGGCCTCGCGCTGGCAGGCGGCGTCGCAGCCGTCGCCGGAGAGGAAGTTGCCGTCGTCGCACTGCTCGCCGGCTGCGGACTGGCGGAAGCCGTCGCCGCAGAAGGCCTCTTGGCAGGAGCTGGTGCAGAGGTCGCCGTTGTTGGCGTTGCCGTCGTCGCAAACCTCATCGGTGTCGCGCACGCCGTCGCCGCAGCGCTGGTTGAGGCAGTCGGGGCGGCAGGTGGCGTCGGAGGCGAGGGAGTTCTCGGTGCCGAGGTCGCACTGCTCGATGGCCTTGGAGCAGGTGATGGTGTCGAGCATCTGGGTGTCGCCGCAGAGGTCGGTGGCCTCGACATCGGTGCCGGGGGCGCAGTCGAAGTTGTCGCAGCCCCAGTTGCCCGCGTGGGGGGTGGTGGCGACGGCGGCGCCCGTGGAGCCGCCCCAGACAACGGCGTCGGCGCGCTCGTAGCCAAGAGCCTCACAGATGCCGTGCTCGGGGGCGAAGGGGAGGTCGCCGAGGTTACAGCCGCCGTCGGGGCAGGTAGCGCCGACCTGACAGACGGGGCCGGTCTCGCCGAAGGGGTTGGTCACACGCGGCGCGGTGAAGGTGCGGGTGGTACGGCCATTGTTGATGATGGCGTCGCCGCAGCTGGCGGCGATGCAGCTGGTGAGGCAGAGGTCGGAGTCGTCGGTGTTGCCGTCATCGCAGTCCTCACCGATGCTGATGACGCCGTCGCCGCAGTAGGGGAGCTGGCAGACGCTGGTGCAGCCGTCGTTGTCGTCGTTGTTGCCGTCGTCACAGAACTCGCCGGTGTCGAGGATGGAGTCGCCGCAGCGCGCCGGCTGGCAGTTGGAGCGGCAGAGGGCGTCGGGGGCGTCGCTGTTGGCGTCGCCGAGGTCGCAGGCCTCGCTGCCGACGCAGGTGATGGAGTTGAGCATCTCCGTGGACGAGCAGTTGTCGGTGGTGCCGGTGAACTCGGAGACCACGCAGACGAAGTCGGTGCAGACCCAGTTGAAGGCGTGGGGCATGGCGGCGTCGGCCTCGCCGGGGCCATCGCCCCAGGAGACCGATTCAGCGCGGGCGAAGCCGAGCGACTGGCAGATGCCGTGCTCGGGGGCGGAGCCGTTCTCCGAGACGTCGATGGTGCAGGGGCCGAAGCAGGAGCCGCCGTCGTCGCAGACATGGCCGGTGGTGCCGGTGAGATCGGTGACGATGGGGGCGATCAGGGCGCCGCTGGCGGCGTTGGTGATGCCGTCGCCGCAACGGGCGGCGATGCAGCCGACGCGGCAGGCGTCGGTGTCTTCGAGGTTGCCGTCGTCGCACTCTTCGCCGGCCTGGACGATGGCGTCGCCGCAGACAGGGGTGGTGCAGGCGTTGCTGCAGTCGTCGGTGTTGACGGTGTTGCCGTCGTCGCACTGCTCTTCGGTGTCGACGATGGTGTCGCCGCAGCGCTGGACGGTGCAGTCGGTGCGGCAGATGTCGTCGGGCAGGTCGCTGTTGAGCAGGCCGTCGTCGCAGAGCTCGCGGCCATTGATCACGCCGTCGCCGCAGATGATGTTCTCGCAGGAGGAGGTGCAGGTATCGAACTCGTTGAGGTTGCCATCGTCGCAGGCTTCGCCGGTGTCGGTGACGCCGTCGCCGCAGCGCTGCGTTGTGCAGTCGGGGCGGCAGGTGGCGTCGGGGGCGCTGCTGTTGGCGCCGGCGAGGTCGCACTGCTCTTGAATGCCGCCTTCGCAGGTGATGGCGTTGAGCATCTCGCCGGCGCTGCAGTTGTCGGTGTCGAAGGAATTCGTGGAAGCCGTGCAGACGTAGTCGAAGCACTCCCAGTTGTAGGCGTGGGGCATTGCAGAATCGGCCTCGCCGGGGCCGCCGCCCCAGGTGACGGTGACAGCGCGGGAGAAGCCGAGCGACTGGCAGATGCCATGCTCGGGGGCGGAGCCGTCAAGGGAGACGTCACAGGTGCCGGCGAAGCAGTTGCTGCCGTCGTCACAGATGTGGCCGGTGGCGCCGGTGGGGCCTGTAACGGTGGGGCCGGAAAAGATCTCGCTGCCGAAGGTGGAGCTCACGACGCCGTCGCCGCAGCGGGGGCTCTGGCAGCTGTTGGTGCAGTCATCGGTATCGACGGTGTTGCCGTCGTCGCAGCCCTCGCCGGGGTCGAGCACGCCGTCGCCGCAGACGGTGGGGCGGCAGGCGGGCGCGCAGCCGTCGCCAGCCACGGTGTTGCCGTCGTCGCAGGTCTCGCCCGTGTCCACCACGCCGTCGCCGCAGCGGGCGGCGGTGCAATCGGTGCGGCAGCTGTCGGCGGCGGTGTCGCTGTTGGCGGCGCCGTCGTCACAGGTCTCCTGCGCGAGCTTCACGCAGGTGATGGAGGCGAGCATCTCGCGGTCGAGGCAGTCGCCCGTGGAGGTGCGGTCTGCGCCCTGCCCGCAGTCGTAGTTATCGCAGGCCCAGTTGGCGGCGCGGGGGTTGGGCTCGCCGAGCACGCGGGCGCCGTTGCCCCAGGTGGCAGAGACAGCCGCGTCGTAGCCGAGGGCCTCGCAGATGCCATGCTCGGGCGCCGTCGGGTTGGTGGAGACATCGCAGGTCTCGCCGGGGCAGGTGGCGCCCTGCGAGCAGACATGGCCGGCCGAACCGAAGGGGTTACGGACGACAGGGCTCTCAAAATCAACGCGAACATAGGAGGCGTTGACGGCGCCGTCGCCGCAGGTCTCGAGGAAGCAGGAGGCGTTGCAGCCATCGCCGTCGGTCCGGTTGCCGTCGTCGCAGGTCTCGCCCTCATCCACCTTGCCGTCGCCGCAGCTCGCGGAGACGGTGGTGTCGGTGTCGGAACCGGTATCGGCACCCGAGCCAGAGCCGTCCGGGGTGGTGTCGGTGCCAGAGCCCTGGGTATCTTCGACGGTCGTGTCGCTTCTCGTGTCGGTCTCTTCGACCTGCCGGATCGCGTCTTCGCCGCAGGCCGCAAGGATAAGGAGAGACGCGGTCAGGAGATACCTGGAGCGGAGCGATTGCATGACGATTTCCTCAGCACGGAGAAGAATGGAGACAGTTTCTCCACCTTCCTAACGCAACCTCGCATTGCGTGCCAGAAGTCGAAGGGGCAGAAGCGCAGACTATTTGCCGAGGAGCTCCTCGACATTCCGCACCAGGTCGGCGGGCGAAAGCCCCTGCTCGGCGTAGAGGTCGTCGGGCTTGCCGCTGGTGCCATACTGCTTCACGCCGAGGCGGCGCAGTCGAGCTGCGATGCCGTTGTCGCCAAGCGTGGCGGCGACGATGGCGCCGAGGCCTGTGTGCACGCACTGGTCTTCGTAGGTGAGCAGCGTGCCGACGGAGCGGGCTGCCTCGAGAATGGCGGCCTCGTCGTGGGGCTTGAGGCTCGAGGCATTGACCACCTTGAGCGAGATGCCCTTTGCCTTGAGCAGATCGTGGGCCGCGACGGCACGGTAGACCATGGAGCCATAGGCGAAGACGACCGCGTCGGTGCCGTTGCGGACGGTGGACCAGCGACCGGGCTCAAAGGTGGCGCTGCCGCCGTAGAGCGGGGCGCCTGCCTCGTCGGTGAGGATGGGGAGCTTGCTCCGGCCCATGGCCACCGCGATCGGGGCGTATCGGCCGATGGCGTGCCGGACGATGCGGTCGGTCTCGTTGGGGTCGGCCGGCACGAAGAGCTCGAAGCCGTAGAGGTTTCGCAGCAGCGAGACATAGTCGATGCACTGGTGGGTGGGGCCATCTTCGCCGACATCGAGGCCGCAATGGGTAACGATGATCTTGGGGGCAGCGCCGTTCTGATCGCTGAGGCGGTTCTGGTTGTAGGTCTCGGCGAAGGCGAACATGCCGAAGGTGGAGAAGACGGGGACGACCCGCTCCTTGCTCGCGGCGCCGACCATGGCGGCGGAGGAGTGTTCGGCGATGCCGCCTTCGAAGAACCAGTTGGGGGCAGCCTTGCGGAAGCCGCCGAGCTTGACCGAGCCCTCGAGGTCGGCCGAGACGGCGACGATGGGCCAGCTGCCAGGACGGTCGACGTTCCGCTTGGCGAGGTCGGTCATCGCGTTGCCATAGGCGGAGCGGCAGTCGTTGCTCTCCGTGTAGGTGAGCGGTTCGCCGAGGTCGAGGTTGATGTCGCGGTCGACAACGATGTGATGGTGGAAGCTGTCGCGGTTGGCGGCGCGGTCGGCGCGGAGCTCGGCGAGGTTGCTCGTCTGACCGAGCTCGGCGAAGGCGCGGTCGGCCATCTCGTCGGTGAGCGCCTGGCCGTGGTAGTTGTGGTCGTTCTCGATGAAGGAGATGCCCTTGCCCATGACTGTCTTCAGCAGGAGCAGGGTGGGGGCGTCGGGGTTCGCGGTCTCGTGGCGGACGGCGGCGCGGAAGGCGGCGTAGAGCGCAGCGTGGTCGTGGCCATCGACATCGAGGACGTTCCAGCCGTCGGCGACCCACGAGGCACGGATGTCCTGCGGCATGACATCGGAGATTTTGCCGCCGATCTGGAGTCCGTTGAAGTCGATGAAGGCGACGAGGTTGTTGAGCTTGTACTTGGCGGCAAAGCGGCGGGCCTCGCCGATCTGGCCCTTCTGCTGCTCACCGTCGCCCATACCGACGAAGGTGGTGAAGGAGGCGCCGCGGGCGCGGGCCGCCATGGCGAAGCCGGCGCCAACCGAGAGGCCCTGGCCGAGGTTGCCGGTGTTCCACTCGACGCCGGGGACAACGCTCTCCACGTGGCCGCCGAAGACGCTGCCGGCCCTGCGAAAGCCGCGGAAAGCCTCACGGATATCGAAGTATCCGAAGCCCGCGAGCGTGGCGTAGACGCCCGGCGAGATGTGGCCGTGGCTGACGACGAGGCGGTCGCGGTCGGCATGGTGGGGCGCAGCTGGGTCGAGCGCGGCAGAAGCGTAGAGGACGAGGAGCGCATCGAGCGAGGAGAGGCTGCCGCCCGGATGGCCGGAGGCGGAGAGCGAGACCAGGCGAACGATGTCTGCTGCGGCACTGCGGCGAAGCTCCGCAAGATGGGCAGACTGGTCCACTGACAACGACGGGGTTTCGAATCCTTGTCTCATGATCGGCTCAGGGTGCTGGACGCAGGGCGCGTCAGGGTTCGGGGAGATGCTCAAGCCGGGGAATGACATCCCGGTTGAAGAGTTCGGTGTCGCCGCGGCGCCAGCTGATGGCCTCTGCCAGGCAGACGGCAAGTTCACCGTCGAGGCGTCGGAGGTCGACGCCCAGGTGGCCGGGCACGAATCCGGCGAGGATGGCGCGGCTGCGCTCTACCATGGCGACCATGGCGCTCGATTCGCCGCCCTTGTGCCAGATGCGGTGAAAGCCACCCGAGAGCTGCGAGAGCGCCTCGAGGAAGTCGCGGTCGCGTCCTTGGTTGGCCTCTGCGAGCGCGTGGAAGGCCACGACGGCCTCTTCAAACTGCCAGCGGTTGAAGAGTTTCACCGCCCGCTTGAGATCCTGGGGAGCTGCTGGCATCTGGAGGCAGACCGAGGAGAGAGGGGCCCGCAACGCGGGTGCCAATCGAGCCCTGCCGGTGCAGTCTCAGGCGGGGCATGGCTAGCCGCATCGAGGCGTCGATGCAACCGAAGAGGTGGGCCGTTTGGTGACAGCCGACTGCGTTGGCGACAGAGCTGTGCGAGGATTTGCGCGGCTGCTCCAACCCCTCTAGGTCGAGTTTCGACTTCGGCAGGTTTTCGCCATGCAGCCAGCACCACAATCGTCGCTCTTTTTGCCGGATGGCGACCTCGACCTCGGGCTGTTTGACGACCGTGGTCGGCTGCTGCTCGAGGGTTGCCTGCGGGCGCTCCGTGCGATGGACCGTCCGAGTTTCCTTCCGGTCGACCTGCTGCTGGTCATGGTGCAGGCCGGCGACGAGGGCACGCAGCGGTCGCTGGCACGGGCCATCCGGGGAACGGACGATGTGGAAGACCTGCTCGCCTCGCTTGAACTCCTGGCGCGGCGGGTCGAGCGCAAGAGCAGCGGGCAGCCGCGGCTCCACATCCAGCAGCTCTCGCTCGGCTTCGTCGGCATCCTCGAGGATGCGCGCACCTGGGCGCTCGAGGCCGGCCGAACCAAGATTGGCCACGACGACATCTCGCGGGCGCTGAAGTGGCGCATCGAGCTGCAGGAGAGCGCCTCGGTGCGCTGGGCCATCAAGCAGCTCGCGGAACCCGGCGGTGACTACCTCTTTTCGGTAGACGGTTCGCTCCGATACGCGGCCTTCACCTCGGAGTTTGCCAAGATCTTCCAGTCGGCGACGGAGCTGGCCTGTCATGCCGGCATCGCCTTTGTGGGCACGCCGCAGCTCATGGCCGCGCTCTGCTCCAGCCGGATTGGTCTGCTGGTACGAAGCTGCGGTGCAGCCGGGCTCGACCCCAAGCGGCTCTCCGAGGAGCTGCTACGCATTGTCGGCACGCGGCTTCCGCAGCCGCCCCACTTTGTGCTCACGCGCCGCTCGCTCACGCCCCGCCTCGTGCGGATGCTCGCCGGCGCTGCCGACCTCGCGGAGCGGCGCGGACACCCGATTGGCGAAGCGGAGCTGCTGGAGGCCTTCCTCTCGGACGGAGGCTCCAGCCTCGACCTGGTCAAGAGCCTAGGCCTCGAACCCCACCTGCGGGCCGCCATCGGCGATGGCCGCGTGATGACCCGAGAGGTCTCGGACCCGCTGAGCAGCTTGACGGTCAAAGACCGGCCGGACGACTTCCCCGCCAGCGACACACCGACGCTCGACCTCGTCGGCCGCGACCTCTCCGCAGAGGCTGCCGCTGGGCGCCTGCCCAAGGTGCAGGGGCGCGACCATGAGCTGCAGCGCATCATCAACGTGCTGCTCCGCTCCGAGCAGCGAAACCCGCTGCTGACGGGCGAGGCGGGCGTGGGCAAGACGGCGCTGGCCGCCGCGCTTGCGCAGCGGATCCACGACGGTTCCGTGCCAGCCGCCCTGCTCAACCTCCGGGTCATCGAGCTCAACGGCGCCAGCCTCATCGGCGGCACCTCCTACCGCGGCGAGCTCGAGGCCCGCATCAAGGCGCTGCTCAGCGAAGCAGAGCAGGATGTCATCCTCTTCATCGACGAGGCCCACGCGGTCTTCGCGCCCCGCTCGGGCGCAGGCCAGCCGGCCGAGGTACCGAACCACTTCAAGGCGGCGCTGGCGTCCGGCAAAATCGCGGTCGTCGCCGCCACCACCGAGATGGAGTACCACCGCTGGATCGAGCAGGATCCAGCCCTCCGCCGACGCTTTGAGCGCATCGAGATCCCCGAACTCTCGGCCGGCGTCTCCCGCGACATCCTCCGGCAGCTCGCCCCGACCTTCGAACGCACCTACCAGGTGCCTGTGAGCCCCGATGCCGTCGATGCGGCCATCGAACTCTCCATGCGGTTCATGCCCGAGCAGTCGCTGCCCGACAAGGCCAAGAAGCTGCTCATGGATGCGACGATCGCGGTCGCCTCGGAGATCGCCGCGGCGTCGGGCAGCCAGCCCTCGACCCGTGACAGCGACGAAGAGGTGACCCTGCACACGGGCCTCCTCGGCCGGCATGGCGACACCCCCATGAAGCGGGTTGTGACGCGGCTCGATGTGGCGCGGCAGGTGAGCCAGAAGACCGGCGTCCCCTTTGAGCGGATCTCACGCGCTGCAGCCCAGTGGTGGACCGGCGTGGAGGAGCGGCTCGGCAGCTACCTTGTGGGCCAGAGCGAGGCGGTACGGAAGACGGCGCGCTATCTTGTTGCCGGCCGGCTGCGGGCCGCGTCGCGCAACCGGCCGCAGGCTGTCATGCTCTTCGCCGGGCCTGCGGGCGTGGGCAAAACGGACCTCGCGCGCGGCCTCGCCATCGAGGTCTTCGGCAGCAGCAAGTCACTCATCCGCATCGAGCTCGGTGACTACGCCGAGGTACACTCCCTGTCGCGCCTGATCGGTTCGCCGCCGGGCTACGTGGGCTACCAGGACGAGGATGCGCTCGTCTCGCCGCTGCGCAGGCGGCCGAGCTCCGTGGTGCTGCTCAAGGACTTCCACCTCGCCCATCCGCGGGTGCAGGACCGGCTCATCCGGCTCATGTCGGACGGCGAAATCAGCGACACACGCGGCCTCCGCGCCGACGCCAGCCACGCCATCTTCGTGCTGACCGTAGAGACCGACATCAAGAGCGGGAGCAACATCGGCTTCGGCCCTTCGCGCGAGGGAGAGGCGGGTGCTATGCTGCGCGCGATCGACCCGGCGCTCGCCACCCGCCTGCGGCCCCTCTCCTTCGAGACCGTCACCTTCCGCGGCGCCGACGAGGCCGACAGCACGCTCATGAGCGAGCTCTTCGAGGCGCGGCTTACCGCCTTCGAAGCTGCCGTCCGCGACGAGTATGGCGAGCCGCTCGGCCTGGACGAGGAGCTGCTTGAGCAGGTGCGGGTCAGCGTCGCGTCGCTGCGCGATGCCCGAGAGCTGGAGGCCTTCTTTGGCCGCGAGATCGTCGACCGGGTCACCTCGCGGCTGCTCGATGCCGCCGAGGCTCCCAAGGTGGCCTTTCCATCCGAAGAGGCGATTGTATCGCGCATCATCACGCCGGCGGAATGACTCCGGCGCCGTGACGCAGGCCCGCGCTAGAACGAGGGGTCGTCGTTGGTGATGTAGTAGCCGGTCGCGGCGCCGGGCGGGTGGATGGCGTTGACCACGCAGCCGGTGGTGACGCCAGCCGCGTCGACGGTTGCGGTCACGTCTGCCACGCGCCACATGGCGCCCACGCTGATGGAGCCGCGCGAGCCGCGGTAGCCGGTGATGGTGTCGGGCGCCGTGCCGAAGGAGGCGGTGAGGCGACCGCCGCAGTAGATGTTGACGATGGGGCGGGCCGCGGTGCCGGTGAAGTTCTGGACCATGACGCGGAAGCGGTCGCCGTTGTTGGGCACATCCACGTTGATGTTCTCGGGCAGGCCGATGCCCTCCGAGAGGTTGTTGTCGATGTCGAGGCGGGGGTTGGTGCAGAAGCCCAGGAACCGCCAGTCTGCGCCGAGCGGGCCGCCGACGCAGGCGTCGAGCGGGCTGCCGGGGTAGCCCCAGTTCACACGGCCATCGACACCGCGGACGTTGGCCTCGCAGTTGGCCCATGAGCAGGCGTTGGGGCTCGGCGTGAAGGTGTCGAAGGGCGACGGATACCAGGGGTTCGTGAAGCCGGGGCCCATGAGGTAGAGGTCGAGGTCGGAGACGGTGCTCTCGGGGTAGCACATCTCGATGCGGACGCCGGGGCCGACGATCTGAACGACCCAGGTGCAGGTGAAGATACCGCCCTCTGTATCAACGACGGTGAGCGTCACGGTGTAGCTGCCCGAGAGCAGCGGACGGAAGGTGGCGTTCTGGGTGTTGGCGCCCGTCAGGGTGTAGCTGGGCGTGGGGAGGATGGCGTCGCAGGGGCCGCCGGTGATGGTCCAGGACCAGGTGCGGGCGGCGCCGCCGAAGAAGTCTCCGCCGCGGAGGGGGTAGTCGTTGAAGGGGCGGCCGTCGGGCACGCGCGGGTCGCCGGGGCCGGGGCACTGCACGTCGGGATTGCAGCCGAAGAGCTCGTCGGTGCAGCCGTTGCAGTCGTTGTCGAGGCCATCGCAGACCTCGGTCGTGGGGCCGCGACCACGTTCGCAGGGACCCCAATGCTCAACGCCCGTACCGGAGGTGCAGACCTGGGTGCCGAGCTCGCAGGCACCCACGTTGGCGCGACCCGGCGGGCCGGCAAAGCAGGCCTGCGCCTCGCCGAGCTTGCAGATGCAGCCCTCGTCGATCTCGCCATCGCAGTCGTTGTCGTAGCCGTCGCAGAGCCGCGCATCGTCTTCGCTGGCGAGGGCCGTGACACAGAGCGTGGGCACCTGGGCAGAGGCCGGGCAGAGGTCGGGGTTGGGCGTGACATCGCCGGTCGCATCGTCGTAGACGCCGCCGCCGTCGATGACCGCGTCGCTGTCTACATCGAGCGGCGGAGCGTCGGGCGTGGTGTCCTCGGCGCTGCTGTCGGAGAGGCCGCTATCGGTCAGCGCGCCACCGGTGTCGTCGCCGCCGGAGCCGGAGCCAGGCGCGGTGTCGAGCGGGTCGGTGGTATCGAGCGGGTCGGTGCTGTCGGAGAG
>CANMDT010000062.1 GCA_947496715.1 Myxococcales bacterium | reverse complement strand
ACGGACTGGGTCATGCGTTGTGCCGTGGGCGAGGGACCGCGCTGGGTCGTGTGATGGAACCGATGCCGCAGTTTAGGCCGCGGCGCAGGGTTGGGCAAGCGGCGCGGGCATCGCGGTGCGTCAGCCTTCCCGTAGGGGTGCACTCAGTCTTGGAGGTCTACTCGGGGCGCGTCGGCGGGCGCGAAGACCTCGTGCATGCGGCGGCCAAGCTCTTTGGGTCCGAAGACAATGAGCTTGGAGCGGGCGCGGGTGAGCGAGACGTTGATGCGGCGCTCGTCGAAGACGAAGTCGGACCAGGTGTTGCGGACGAGGCTGAAGAGGATGGCCTCCTTCTCGCGTCCTTGGAACTTGTCGGTGGTGTCGACCTCGATGAGGGCGGCCTCTTCGCCGAGCTCTGCGACGAGCGCGTTGCGGATGGCGGTGCACTGGTTCCGGAAGGGGGTGACGATGCCGAGCCAGGCGTCGCGGGGGACCTCCTCGGTGCGGTGTTGCCAGAGGCGCCAGAGGGCGGCCGCGGTGCGGGCGACCTCGGCGGCCTGCTGCGCGCAGGAGCGTGCCTTGGGCTTGCCGGGGTCGTCGACCCAGACGAGGGGGCGCTCGGGGTCGAGGCGTCTGCGGAGCTCGGGGTCGAGCGCCGCGAGGGCCTCGGCCGGGATGGGGAGGTTGCGTTCTGCGACCTTGGCGTCGGGCTGCAGGAGGCCGCTGTAGAAGGAGCGGCTGGGGAAGGCCTGGATGGCGTTGTTCATGCGGTACTGCGTGCGCAGCATGACCGATGGGACGCGGCCGGCGAGGCGTGCGAAGAGGGAGCGGTCGAGGCCGGCGACGCCGATGGCGGCGAGGTCGCGGGTGATGGAGGTTTCGTCGTCCGTGAAGGCCGAGGAGAGGGCGTCGTCGGCGGTGACCACGGGCGGGAGCTGCTGCTGGTCGCCGACGAGGACCGTTCGACGCGCGAGGTTGATGGCGGCCAGAGAGAGGGGCTCGATGAGCTGTGAGGCCTCGTCAATGATCGCGACGTCGAAGATGGGCTGGCGTGCAGCGCCGCGCTGTTGCGGCGGGCCGTCTTGCGCGCGGAGGACCGAGAAGACGGGGTGCTTCGCGCAGGCATGGGTGGTGCAGGCGATGACGCGGCTGGCGAGGATTTTGGCGCGGAGGTCGTCGAGGCCGGCGGCGTCATCGGCGAGGAGTTCGAGGGTGAGCGCGTCGTCCGGGAGCCCCTTGTCGTGGAGGGCCTGGGCGAGTTCTGCGCTGGGTGCCGTGCGGCTGCCAACGCGGAGCAGGCCGGGTACCCCGAGCCGGACGAGCCGGGGGAGGATGTTGTCGACGGCGGTGTGGGTGTTGGCGGTGAGGAGCACCCGCTTGCCGGAGGCGACGAGCGCGGCGATCGCGGTGGCTACGACCTGCGACTTGCCCGTGCCGGGCGGTCCCTCGATGCGGAAGACGGGGAGGTCTTCGCGCAGAGCGTTGGCGACGGCGATGGCCTGCTCCTTGTTGAGGAGCTGCTGCAGTTCGGCGCTGAGCGCATCGGCTCCAATGAGGGGCTTGGGCTTGCCCGGCGAGAGGATGGCGTCGCGGCGCGCAGGGTCGTTCGCTGCGACGAAGGCGAAGAGCGAGCCGTGGGTGATTTTGTCGCTCGGTGGCCGCTCGTCGCGGCTGATGCTCCAGGCCTTGTGGCCCGACTGCAGGAAGGGTCGGACCGAGTCGACGGAGACAACGAGCGAGGCGCCCTCGGAGCTGCGGACACGGCCGAGGACCATGGGTTCGGAGGCGAAGTCGCGCTGGTGGAGGAGGAGGGTGTCTTCGGGGTTGAAGAGTCCCTCGTCGGCGAGGTCGAAGGTGAGTTCGCCGGTCTTCTCGTTGACGCTCTTGAGCGGGACATCGCGGAGCGCGCGGACGTCGCCGGGCTCCTGATCGGCCCAGTGTTCGCGGAAGATGTCGCCGCGCCGCTTGGAGATGGCCCAGTGCTCGCGCTCGAGCAGTTTGACGAAGTGGCTGTAGTAGCGGGCAGCGAGGAGCGTGACGGCGCCGGTGATGCGCGACGCGGGCGGTAATGCGGCCTGCTGGTCTTTGCAGGTGGTGGCACGGTAGCGGCAGACGTCGTCGCGGCAGAGGGCGGGGTGCTGGTCGTAGCGGGGCATCTCGGCCTCGGTGCCGACCTCTGCGAGCCGCTTGCGGAGCAGGACGATCTCGTTGCGCGACGAGGCGAGCTGACGGATGTCGTCGTCGGTGACGCGGGTGATGGCGAGCTCCTTCTTGGAGCCGGAGTAGAGCAGGCGGCCTTCGACATCTTTGTCGCGCGCCTCGGCGTAGGCTTGCCAGATGAGCATGTAGGCGCGGAGCTGGCGCTCATGATCGGGCATGGCGTGCTTGCCGGTCTTGAGTTCGAGGATGCGGAGGTGCTTTTCGCCCTCGAGCATGATGTCGAACTTGCCGTCGAGGCCGTAGCGGGGCGAGAAGCGGCGTGCCTCGGTGAGGTTTCCGGAGCGGAGGGTGTGCTGGGGCGAGGCCCACTCGGCGAGCGCGGCGAGGTGGCCGAGGATCTCGTTTCGGAGGTCGGGGAGCCGAGCATCGGAGATGCCCGCAGCAACAAGTTCGAGCCGCTGCGAAGCGATCACGCTCTCCATGCGCTGGTGGAGTGCGCGGGTGTTGCCGGGGTCGATGTTGAGTTCGAAGAGGTCGCTCAGGAGCTGGTGGACCAGGTTTCCGACGACGATGGGCTTGCCGATGTCTTCCTGCTGCCGGAGGTCGACGAAGTGGCGGCTGGGGCAGGCACCTGCACGCACCCCCTCGACCTTGATGATGTTGGTGACGGTGAGGGGGAAGTAGGGCTCGACGACGAGGACCGATCGGGTGTCGACGGAGTAGAAGGTGTCTCCCTTCTGGTTGTGGCGGGTGACGGCGCCGAGGATGGAGACCTCGGTACCGGGCGTCAGGCGCCGGAGCTGGTCGTAGATATCGCCAGGCATGCGGCTGAACTCGGCCTCGTAGGCGAAGAAGCGCTGGCTCCCCTCCTCTGCGCTGCCGATGAGTTCGCCACGGACGCCGGCGCCGCGCTGGGCATGCTCGATGTCTTCGATGAAGCCGATGCGGAGGTTGATGAGGTCCTTGCGGTCGGTGGCGGTGTCGGAGCGCAGGGAGACTGCAGCGAGCGGGTCGCCGCTTTCGCGCGGGATGCGGACGATGCCGGTGGTGGCGAGGATGCGGCGTAGCTCGTCAGCGACGAGCGAGGCGGTGCGCGGTCGTGCGGCGCGGTCGCGCTCCAGGCACTGGCGGACCAGGGGATGGAGGGCGGTAGGCAGCAGGTTGCTGATGGTGATATTGCCCTCGGACTGTGCGCGGACGATGGCGTGCGCGTTGCCGCCTGAGAAGGGGCTGCTGCCTGCAAAGGCGGCGTGGATGAGTGCGCCGAGGCTGTAGATATCAGCGCGGTGGTCGCAGGCGGTGGGGTCGGCTTCGATGATCTCCGGGGCGAGGTAGCCGGGTGTTCCGATGCGCTGGGTCGCGCCGGCTTCGCGCTCCATGAGGAGCGAGAGACCGAAGTCGACAATCTTGGGCTCGCGGTCGGGGGTGATGAGGATGTTGTGAGGCTTGAGGTCGCGGTGGATGACCTCGCGCTCGTGCGCATGCTTGAGAGCGTCTGCGACCTGGATGAGGGTGCGGAGGGTCTGCTGCGGGTGGATGGTGCGGCCGGGCTCTTTGAGGATTTCGTTCCAGCCACGCCCCTCGACCAGCTCCATGACGATGTAGGGCACGCCGGCGCGGCCGTAGGTGTAGACTTGGACGATGTTGGGGTGGTTGAGCCGGCAGAGGGCGTGGACCTCGGTGCGAAACCGGCGCCACTGCGAGGGGTCGAGCGACAGCAGCTTGAGCGCGACGGTGCGGAGGACCGACTGGCTCTCTCCCGTGTCGCGGGGCCCGAGGATTTCGGCGTTGCCGAGCTCGTCGGCGGCGTAGACGACGCCGAACCCTCCGCGGCCGAGCTCACGGTTGAGGCGGTAGGAGTTATCGATGATGGAACCAATCTGAAACATGTTCGCTCCGAGCGTGGGTGATACCCACTTCTCGTCGTTGCTGGCGGTTTGTTGCAGCGAGGCAGGTCGATTTTTTTTCGACAGGGACGACGAGGCCTTCATGGTAGTCGCGAAGTGGCGGACGGGAAGGTGAAAAACTAGCGGCAGAGGCGGGGGTGGGTAGAACTGCGGTAGCCTATGGAAGTTTTGGGGAGCGTCGATGAGAGCTGCGGTTTTGCGTACGGTGACGGTGTTCGGGCTCGCGATTGGCGGTGCAGCGATTGCCTGCGCGGAGAGCGACAGCCGCCGCGTGCTAGCGCGCGAGACGGAGGCGGCTGGCCCCGTGGGCGTGGGCTCCGAGGAGCTCGGGCCGCTGTTCGACGCTGGCGTGACCCGGAGCCTCAAGGCGCTGGAGTCGGGCGATGGCGGTCCGGCCATCGATGCGCTCGGCTTCTGGCTATCGGAGCATCCGACAGACCCAGCCGCGCTCGCTGCCAACTTTGCGCTGGGCTACGGCCTCTATGTGGAGGGGCGGTTTGATGATGCGATGGCGCCTCTCACCCGCTGCGCCGCGTCTGCCCATCCGCTCGCGGACCACTGCACCTTCTGGCAGGCCGAGATCGCGCTCAAGCGGGGCCGGTTCGGACAGGCAGCGACGCTGGCCTCGGCGGTGGCGCGTGAGAGCGTCTTTGCAGACCGGTCGGACTGGCTGCGGGCACGTGCGACGTTGGAGGGGGGCGATGCCGCGAGCGCGGTGAAACAGCTCGAGGCCTTCCTCGCCGCCAATCCGCAGGCGACCTACCGCGACGACGTGGAGATGATGCTCGGCCGAGCCTACGAAGAGACGGCAGACCTCGACGACGCGGCTCGGCTCTACCATCGCATCTCGGTGCTCCATCCGGGCGACACGGTGGAGAAGTCGGCAGAGCGGAAGCTGGCGCAGCTGCGGCCGCGCGTGAGCGAAGCGGTTCGCCGCGAGGTTGGTAGCCAGAGCCTGACAGAGAAGGTGGACAGGGCCGGCGTGCTCTTCGGCCGGCATCGGAGCGACCAGGTCATCGCGATGTTGGACGAGGTCATCCCGGAGATGGCGAAGGGGTCTGCGACCGCCTGCACGGCCCACTTCTATGCCGGCCAGAGCCAGACCAAGTTGCGCGTGCATCGCGAGGCGGCGCCGCACTACGAGGCCATCGCCGCCGATTGCAGCGACCCCGTCCTCGTTGCCAAGGCGCTCTACCACCTCGGCAAGGGCATGTGGACGGTGGACGAAGATGCGAAGGCCATCGCGGCTTTCGAGAAGGTCTGGACCCGATTCCCCGAGAGCAACCTCGCCGACGATGCGATGAACTATGCCGCGCAGGTGCTCGACGGGCAGGGCAAGAAGGCCGAGGCGCAGGCGATGTTCCAGCGCCAGCTCGAGACCTATCCGAAGGGCGACATGTTGCCCGATGCGCTTTGGGCCATGATGTTCGAGCGGTATGTCGCGCGCGACTACCGCGGTGCCGTGGCGCTGGCCGATCGGGTGAGCGGCACTTCGGGCGAGGACGACATCTACACGCGTGGCCGGATTGCCTACTTCCGAGCACGGTCGCTCGAGGAGATGCGGCAGCCGAGCGATGCCAAGTCTGCCTATACGGAGGTGGTAAGGAACCACCCGATGGGGTTCTACACGCTGCTGTCGCTCAACCGGCTGGCGGCGATGGACAAAGAGGGGACGCGGTCGCTGGTGGCAGAGCTCAAGCGGCCGAACGACAAGACGGAGGGCTTCATCGAGATGGTGCCAGAGGTGGCAGAGAACCGTCACTTTGTGGCGGGCGTGCTGCTGCTGCGGCTGTCGCTGTTCAAACTTGCGGCACAGGAGTTCGGCGCGCTGCGGGCGGAGTTTCCAAACCGCGACGAGGTAGGCTGGCTGGTTGCCAAACTGTTCGACCGGTCGGGGAACTACCAGCGGAGCCACGCGGTGCCGGGGCCTCGTCTCGACATGCACCTCGCCTATCCCGCTGGCTCCAATGTGGAGCGGTGGAAGATTGCCTTCCCGCAGCCCTATCTCGAAGAGGTGACGAAGCGGGCGCGGGAGCGGGGGCTCAATCCTGCGATTATCTACGCCATCATGCGCGAGGAGTCGGGCTTCAACGCCGGGATCGAGTCCTATGCGAACGCCTATGGGCTGCTGCAGCTCATGCTTCCAACCGCCAACGACATGGCCAAGAAGACGGGGCGCGGTACGGTTGCGCCGCGGGATCTCTTTCAGCCATCGGTCAACATCGAACTCGGGACGATGTTCATGAAGGTGCTATCGGAGTCCTACGACGGCCACCCGGCGCTGATCATCGGCGGCTACAACGGTGGCCGCGGCAACATCGACAAGTGGCTCAAAGACCGGAGCCGGATGCCGCTCGATCTCTGGGTGGAGGAGATCCCGTTTGCCCAGACGCGCGAGTATGTGAAGCGGGTGACGACCTCCTACTGGGTCTACCATTGGCTGTACGGAAGCGGGGAGGGTTGGGTCGACCTGCCGTTCGATCTCGCACCCCTGTCGCCGCGATGAGGGTTCGCGGCGCTTGACGGCGCTCGCCCCTATCTGCGACACGATTTTGCCGCCTTCATGCGAACCAGTGTTTGCGTGTGAGGTCCCACGGTGTGGCGTCCGCCGCATCCTCCTGTCGATGTTCGCCCAAGGGTTGGTCATGAAGCGTGCTGGAATCGGTTCTGTCGGGGTTGTTTCGCTTGCTGCACTGGTGCTCTTGCCCGCCAAGGGTAGGGCGCAGGAGGAGGCCACAACAGAGATGATGACGGAGCTTTCGGAGGAGGCGACGGCCTCGACGGCAGGCAACGAACGGTCTGCTGCGTTCGATGGCGGTACCGGCCTCTTTTCCATGCCCGTGGCCAACGGCGTCGATACAGGAATGTTCCTGCTGTCGGCCCACGGCGAGTTCTTCAGCGGCAAGGATGTCATCATCCTTGGCGACGAGGACCGCCGCTTCGGCGGCCGGATTGCGCTCTCCTACGGCGCGACCGACAACGTGGAACTCACAGCGGGCCTCGGCGCCCACTCGAACTTCAACTCTGCAACGCTGCCGCCCGCTCCGACGTTGATTCAGAGCGTCGGCAACCTGAACTTCGGTGCCAAGTACCATCAGGACCTGGGCGATGGGCTCCGCGTCGGCGCGCAGCTCGGCCTGGGGCTCCCTGCCGCAGCTGCCGACGTCGGCGTGGACTTTGGTGCCTCGGCGATCGACATCCTCGGCCTCGCCACCTTTGACCTCCGCGAACAGGAGCTGGCTCCGCTCCGTGCCCACCTCCTCGTTGGCTACACGGCGGACGGCGAGGAGTCGCTCTTCAACAGCGAACTGACCAAGATTGAGCGCTTCGGCCACGGCGTGCGCGGCTACGATGTGGCGCGCCTCGGGCTGGGAGCCGACCTGCCGCTCACCTTCTTCACGCCGAGCATCGAGTGGGCGCTGAACCTGCCCGTTGGAGCGCCATGTAACAAGGCCGACATCATTCCTTGCATCGATGACGTGGGCTTTTCGGCCTATCCGAGCACGCTTACGATCGGCGTAAAGGCTGCGCCTGCGGATGGCGTCTCGCTCGACCTTGGCGCAGAGCTCGGCGTGACAACGAAAGAGTCGCAGGGCACGCCTGCGGTGCCTGCCTGGAACCTCGTCTTTGGCGCGAGCTACGCGCTCAACCCGAAGCCGGTGATCATCGAGCGGCTGGTCGAGGTGGAGGTTGAGGTTGCCCCCGAGGCGGCCCCGGTCGCGGCCGTGCTCTCCCATGTGACCGGAACGGTTGTCGATGCGGCGACGAAGCGGCCGATCGCCGATGTGCGCATCAAGTATCTCGAGACCGAGTTCTCCGACCAGGTGGGCAGCGCCGACGGCAAGTTCCGGAGCATCGACTTTGCGCCCGGGACGAAGGTGACGATTCAGCTCAGCGCGCCGGGCTACACCAACCGCTCCATTCGGATGACGGTCAGCGAGGCGCCCATCGCCGGAACCATCGAGATGCAGCAGGCCATCATCGGCGGCCGGCTCGCAGGTCGCGTTACCGCCGAGGGCGCGGGCGCCGCAGAGGCCAGTGTCTGGCTCTCCGGTGAAGAGGAGAAGCGGGCGAAGGTCGACCCCGCGACGGGTGCCTTCCAGATTGACGTCAAGCCCGGTGACTACCGCATGGTGGTCTCGGCGCCCGGCCACATCTCGGTGAGCGAGACTATCTCGATTCTGAACGGCCGGCAGGAGAACAGCTTCCAGCTTCGCCCGCTCGATGCCGGCACGCGGATGCGTCTCACGGGCGACGCCTATGAAGTGGACGCCGCCGACGCGCAGGTCTCCTTTGAGGGCGACCTGCTCACGGCCGACAGCCGCACCCTGCTTGACGAGGTGGTGAAGCTCCTTCAGGCGGATGGCGCCCTCCGCTTCATCGTGCGGGCCCACACCGACGAGCAGAGCGATGCTTCGAAGGCGGTGGAGCTGACGCAGAAGCGGGCCAAGGCGGTCATTACCTACCTGACCTCCAAGGGGGTTGAGGCCAGCCGTCTGCGAGGCGAGGGCGTGGGCGACGCAGAGCCGAAGTTCCCGAACCTTTCGGACCGCAATCGGCGCCGCAACAACCGGGTCGAGTTCGTTCTTCAGGGCCGTTAAGAGGGCCGCTCGCGCGAGCGGCGGTGCGGCGACAGGGAAGCGTTGCCTTCATTGACGCATCTCGTAGACGGCCACTAAAGGGCGCTCGACGCGATCCCGAAGATTCCTGCATGTGCGAGGTTTGCTGTGTCTGAAGCGAATTACGATGTGATCATCATCGGCGCCGGTCCCGGCGGATATGTGGCTGCGGTCCGCTGCTCGCAGCTCGGCCTCAAGGTTGCGATCGTGGAGCGCGACACGCGGCTGGGCGGCACCTGCCTGCTGCGCGGCTGCATCCCCACCAAGGCGCTGCTCGAGTGCGCCCATGTGTACGACAAGGCCCGCGAATCGGCCAAGTATGGCGTGATCACGACGGGCGTCTCGCTCGATTTTGGTGCCGTGCAGGGCTACCGCGAGAAGACGGTCGCGACCAACTCCAAGGGCGTGCAGTTCCTGATGCGGAAGAACAAGGTGGAGGTGCTCTCGGGGCACGGCCGCCTCGCTGGCAAGGGCAAGGTCTCTGTGACCGCGGCCGACGGCACTGTCACGACGGTCGCCGCAAAGCATGTCATCCTGGCGACGGGCTCAAAGTGCAAGGACTTCCCGGGCATCACGATCGACCACAAGCAGATCGTCAATTCGGACGACATCCTCGAGATCAAGTCGGTCCCGAAGTCGCTCGTTGTCCTTGGCGCGGGCGCCGTGGGCTCGGAGTTCGCCTCGGTCTACGCCAGCTTCGGCGCCAAGGTAACGCTGGTAGAGTATGCCGACGTCATCCTGCCCATCGAGGACGAAGAGGTCTCGAAGGAGCTCGAGAAGATTTACAAGAAGCGGGGCATCGATGTGCGCACCGCGACCTCCATCTCCAAGGCGGAGGTTGCAGGCGATGTGGTGAAGATCACGCTCACCCCGAAGGCCGGCGGCGACAGCGTCGTCATCGAGGCCGAGATGCTGCTCGTTGCGGCGGGTCGCGCAGCGGTGACCGGCGACATCGGAGCGGCCGGCACGGGCGTGAAGGTGGATGAGCGCGGCTTCGTCGATGTGAACGAGTTCTGCCAGACGGGCGAGCCCGGCGTCTACGCCATCGGCGACATCATCAAGACGCCTTGGCTGGCCCATGTCGCGAGCCACGAGGCCGTACTGGTCGCCGAGCACATTGCGGGCAAGCACCCGCACCCGATCCGCTACGACCGGGTCCCCAACTGCACCTACTGCGACCCTGAGGTTGCCTCGGTCGGTCTCACCGAGAAGGCGGCCCGCGCGAAGGGCTACGACGTGAAGGTGGGCATGTTCCCCTTCGCTGCCAACGGCAAGGCCCGCATCATGGGTTCGGAAGGCGGCTTCATCAAGATTGTTGCCGACAAGAAGCACGACGAGCTGCTCGGCGTACACATCGTCGGGCCGAAGGCGACGGAGCTGATCTCCGAGGCCGTCCTCGCGCTTGAGCTTGAGTCGACGGTGGAGGAGCTCTTCCACGCGATGCACCCGCATCCGACGCTCGCCGAAGCCATGGGCGAGGCCGCAGCCGCAGCCTTCCTTGGCGCCCCCCTCAACGCCTAATCCGGAGAGCGTCGATGCGCGTACAGGTCATCATGCCCCAGATGGGCGAGTCGATTGTGGAAGGGACGGTCGTTGCCTGGAAGAAGAAGGTGGGCGACAAGGTCCGCCGCGACGAAGACATCTTCACGATCTCGACCGACAAGGTGGATGCGGAGATTCCGAGCCCGTCGGATGGCGTGCTGGTTGAGCTGCTTGCGAGCGTCGGTCAGACGCTCGTCGTTGGCGCGATCGTGGCATGGCTCGAGACCGACGAAGCGGCGGCGACAACGGCCGTCGCGTCGGGCGCTCCGAAGGCGGCTTCAGCGCCGGCAACAGCAGTTCCCGCTGCGGCCCCCGCGGCAGCGAAGGGTGGGCAGGCTGCTGCAGCCCCCGCGCCGCAGGCTGGCCTCGAAGAGCTCCGCCGCACCCGCTCCACGCCGCTCGTTCGCAAGATGGCGGCGGCGGCCGGCATCTCCGACCTGGCGCGCATCACCGGCTCCGGTGTTTCTGGCCGCGTGACCAAGAGCGACCTGCTCAGCTTCATCGCGAAGGCCGGCACCTTGGCGCCCGTTGCCCCGATGGGTGGCCGCAAGGCGGCCGTAGCCGGCGGTTTTGCCATCCCGACGGGGTATGAGCCGGCGTTTGTGAAGACGCCGCGCATCCACCTCTACGCGAACGACCGCGTAGAGCCGATGGGCCGCATGCGGGCGAGCATCGCAGAGAATATGCTGCAGTCGCGCCGTGCGACCGCCCACGCCCACACCGTCTGGGAGGCCGACGTCACGCCCATCATGAAGGCGCGCAAGAAGCTGGTCCCGGAGTATGAGGCCAAGGGGGTGAACCTCACGCTGACCGCCTTCTTCGTCGCGGCTGTCGTGGAGGCAATCAAGGCCTTCCCCATCCTCAACGCCACCGTGGACGGCGACAACATCATCTTCCGCGGCTCGATCAACCTTGGCATCGCCTCGGCCATCGAAGAGGGGCTGATTGTGCCGGTGCTCAAGGAGGCCGACTCGCTCAACCTGCTCGGCGTGGCCCGCGCGGTGAACGACCTCTCGTTCCGCTCCAAGAACCGGCAGCTCAAGCCCGCCGACGTGACCGACGGGACCTTCACGATCACCAACTCGGGCATCTTCGGCAGCCTTTACGGCATCCCGATTCTGGTGCCGGGCCAGGCAGCCATCCTGAACATTGGCGGCATCAAGAAGCGGGTTGTCGCGGACGACAACGACAACATCCTCGTGCGCTCGATGTGCATGATGTGCCTCTCCTTTGACCACCGCATCATCGACGGCGCCTCTGCAGACGGCTTCATGAAGCGGTTGGTGGAGTCGCTCACCGCGCTCGGCAACGCCAAGTAGGCGAAGCAGCGGCGGCGTGGGTAGCGGAAGGCCCGGGCAGCGGCTCCCAAGCGGAGCGGCGCCCGGGCTCTCGCCTACTTGCGGTAGATGGTGACCGACTTGAGGGTCACATCGGTGCGGGGGCGGTCGCGGCCGTCGCGGGGGACGCCGGTGACCTGGGCGATGAGTTCGAGTCCTTCGACGACCTCGCCGAAGACGGAGTGGCGGTTGTCGAGGTGGGGCGTGGGGACTTCGGTGATGAAGAACTGGCTGCCGTTGGTGCCCGGGCCGGCGTTGGCCATGGAGAGGATGCCGGGCTTGTTGTGGCGGAGGGTGGGGTGGAACTCATCCTCGAAGCGGAAGCCGGGGCCGCCCGTGCCGGTGGCGGTGGGGTCGCCGGCCTGGATCATGAACTTGGGGATGACGCGGTGGAAGACCGTGTTGTCGTAGTAGGGGCCGGAGCCGGGCTGGCGGGTGCGCGGGTCGGTGTAGGGCTTTTCGCCGGTGGCGAGGCCCACGAAGTTTGCGACGGTCTTGGGCACAAGCGTCTCGAAGAGCTTGACGGTCATCGAGCCCATGGTGGTCTCGAGGGTGGCGTAGAGTTGGCCTTCACCGGGAAAGGGAGTCATTTTCGGGTCCTTGTCGTTAGAGCAGGAGGTTATCGAATCCTGCAGTGATCAGAATCTGGAACTGGGGGCGGTCGTTGTAGCGTAGCAGCGCCGGCGGGGAGCCGGACGGGAGTACCGCGCAGGAGGGCTCCTGTTCGACGTCGGTGGTGTCGCACTTGCCGAGGCCGTTCGCGGCAGGGTCGCCGAGGCGGTCGGTCATGTCCCAGCCGGTGCTCGGGTAGTAGATGATGCGTGCCTCGAGGGGGATTTCGACGCGCGGCGCGGCGATGGTGACACCGGCGCCCAGAACAAAGCCGCCGTAGATCTGCTGGTCGTCTTCGTTGAGTACGGAGCTGTAGGCGCCCTGCGCGAGGGCGCTACGGTAGAACTCGTCGTGATCGGGGTCTGTTACGTCGTCCTCGCCTGGCGCCACGAAGGTATCGAAGTTCTGCTCGTAGGTGCGGGAGGAGCGGTTCACGACCAGGTCCACGCCCAGGCTTCCAAAGGGGCGGATGACGGTGAAGGGCAGGGTCATCTGCGCGACGATGGGGATGTGGAGCGTGGTCTGGGAGAAGGAGATGTTGTTCTTGATCCGTTCTCTGGTCCCCTGGGCAACGACGTTGTCGATGAAGCTGCTGCCCTTGAGAGAGTCGATGCCGTAGATGGCTCCGATCTCTAGGCCGATAAGGTCCCATGCGCGCATGTTGAGGGCCCCGCCAAAGTTCCAACCAAGGTCGAACATGAACTTGGGATAGGGGACGGTTTTGTAGTCGCTGCTGTCGGTCGGCTTGAGCAGCATGCTGAAGTTGGGGCCGCCACGGATGCCGATCTTGAGGTCAAAATCATTGGCGCCGGCGCGGGCCGTGGAGGCGACGAGGAGGCAGAGCGCCAGCGCAAATCCGAACAGAGAACGCTTCATGGTTTCACCAGTCATGGGAAGGATGGGTTCCTTAGTGAGGAGCGCTTCGCCATTCAACCTGCCTCTGGATGCGGGAGCGGGCGCGCCGTCACATTGGGGCGTGACTGCAGGATGAGTTCGAAGCCCTGCGCGAAGAGGCCGGCGAGGTGGCGATGGTCGTCGGGGTCGAGTGAGACCTCCGGAGAGATGCGTCGTCCGTTGGCGTCAGAGCAATAGTTGGCAACGACGAGGCGCATGGGCGGCAGGCCCAGTCGGATGGCCTGCATTAGCAGGGCGATATCGTCGATGAGGATGAGGACGCGGAGCCCGTCGGAGGGCGCCTCGCGGCTGGCGGCTGCGACATCGATGGGCGACATGAGCAGGACGGGCGCAGGTAGGCTGTCGAGGGTCTCTGCATCTGTCTGTTGCGCGGTGGTGCACCACCAGACGACATCGATGTCGCCTGCGTCACACCAAGCAGCAGCGGCGGTCTCGTGGAGGAGCCGGTCGTCGAGAATGACGCGGAATTCGGAAGGGTCCATGGGTTAGGTCAGCGCTCGATCGCGGTGGTGGATGGTCGCGTTGTGGAGGTGGGCTGCGAGCCGGGCCTGCAGGGCTTCTGCGATCGCTACGGAGCGGTGCCTGCCTCCCGTACAGCCGATTCCGATGGTGAGGTAGGCTTTTCCCTCGGCTTGGTAGCGGGGAAGGAGAAAGAGCAGGAGTGGCTCGAGGTGGTCGAGGAAGGCGGTCGTATCGCTCTGCTCGAGGAGAAACTGGGCGACGCTGGGATGGGAGCCCGAGTGCTGCCGGAGCTCCGGGATGAAGTAGGGGTTGGGGAGGAAGCGGACATCGAAGAGGAGGTCGGCTTCGGTTGGTGCGCCATACTTGAAGCCGAACGACATGATGCGGATGGCGAGGTGGGGGCGCCCTGCCTCGGCAAAGCTGGTCTGGACGAGCGCCCTGAGTTCGTGGGTGGAGAGCGCGGTGGAGTCGGCGACGATTTCGGCGCGATGGCGGATGTCGTCGAGCAGATTGCGCTCGGCACGGACGGCGGCGCGGAGGTCGCCGCCCTGGTCGAGCGGGTGCGGTCGGCGTGTCTCGCTGAACCGTCGGATGATGCTGTCGTCAGAGGCGTCGAGGAAGAGGATTCGGACGGTGACGCCGTGGCTGCGGAGCTCATCGATGACCACGCCCGCATCGGCGATGAAGGCCTGATCGCGCACGTCGATGCAGGCGGCGATGCGGTTGAGTTTGCCGCTGGAGGCGCCGGCGAGATCAACGACCTTGGGCAGTAGGACAACGGGGAGGTTGTCCATGCAGAAGTAGCCGAGGTCTTCGAGCGACCTGAGGGCGGTGGTCTTTCCGGAGCCGGACATGCCGGTGACGATAACGACTTCGCTCATGCGGGCCGAAGGGTGCGACGGTGTAACAACTGCAGGGCCACAGCGTGCAGTGGGTAGCAGCGCGCGTCAAGGAAAGTGGGCAGCATCACCCGCGCCGCTTTCGTCTCGCGCTGGGAAGGATTCCCATGGCCTCGCGGTACTTGGCGACGGTGCGGCGGGCGACCTCGATGTTGAACTTGGCCAGAAGCAGGTCGGCGAGCTTGTCGTCGCTGAGCGGCTTGGCGTTTGGCTCCTGCTGGATGAGGGCGCGAATGTGGTGCTTGACGGCCTCGGCGGCCACATCGTCGCCGCCGCTCTGCCGGACGGAGCTGTCGAAGAAGTACTTGAGTTCGAAGGTGCCGCGAGGTGTCTCGACATACTTGTTGCTGGTGACGCGGCTGACGGTCGATTCGTGCACGCCGATCTCCTCGGCCACATCCTTGAGGACGAGCGGGCGGAGGTGGTCGACGCCGTGGTCGAGGAAGCCGCGCTGGAACTTGAGGATGGCCTCTGTGACCCTGCGGATGGTGCGCTGCCGCTGGTCGATGGACTTAATGAGCCAGCGAGCGCTGTGGATGCGCTCGGCGGCGTAGTTCTTGTCTTCCTTGGCAGCGTTGCGGCCCATCTGGCGCCGGTAGTCGTCGGAGACGCGGAGTCGGGGGAGCCCCTCCTCGTTCAGTCGGGCATGCCAGATAGCGCCGATCTTCTCGATGAAGATGTCTGGGATGATGTAGTTGCCGCCGTCGTCGGGGGTGAACTGACGGCCGGGTTTGGGGTCGAACTTGAGGAGCCGTTTGTGGGCGGTGGCGACGCGGTCGCGCGGCACGGCGAGGGCACGGCTGATGGCGGCGTAGTTCTGCCGCTCGATGTCGTGCAGGTGGTGCTCGATAATCTCGAGGAGGACGAGGTCGGTCTCTCCGGCGGCCTTGGCCTGGAGCATAAGGCATTCGCGGAGGTCGCGTGCAGCGACGCCGGCGGGGTCGAAACCTTGGACCAGGGCGAGCGCCTCTTCGACGGCCTCGGTGGAGACGTTCTGCTCCTCCGCGAGCTCCTCGATGGTGACGTCGACGAGGTAGCCGTTCTCGTCGAGGTTATGGATCACGGCCGCAGCGGCAAGCTTGACCTCGGCGGAGGCGCCGGAGGTCTGGAGCTGAAAGAGGAGCCGTGCGGTGAGCGACTCGGCGTTGTCGTTCGCCCGCTCGAAGGTCTGCTGCTCGTCGTCCGAGGTGCTCGCGGAGGCGCCACCCGGCAGCGGCGCGGAGAAGTTGTCTACGTAGGAGTCCCAGTCGATCTCGGCGATCGCCTTCTCGAGGTTGTCGGCCTTGAGTGGCTCGGACGCATCGGGCTCGCCGACATCCGAAACCTGGTCGATGGTCGACGCTTCGCCGCCGGCAGGGACATCGCCGCCCTCGGTCGACTCTTCGAGAAAGGGGTTCTCGACGAGCTCTTGTTGCACCAGTTCGAGCATCTCGGGCAGGTTGAGCTGCAGCAGCTTGATGGCCTGCTGGAGCTGCAGCGTGAAGCGCAGGTCCTGCGTTTGTCGCTGTGTCTGTCTGAGGTTCGCGCCCATGAAGTGCCGGTCTCGCGGGAGTTCGTGGCGGGCCCCGATTTGGGGCGCACTCGATACCCTACACTACACGGTCTGCACAAATTATGCCAATCGCAAAATGATCTAGGATTGTGAGGAGTTGCGAAGCGTGGCGTCGATGAAGGCGACGAAGAGCGGGTGGGGCTCGGTGGGGCGCGACTTGAACTCGGGATGGAACTGGCAGCCGAGGAACCAGGGGTGGTCTGAGAGCTCGATGATCTCGACGAGCGCGTTGTCGGGGCTGGTGCCAGAGAGGATCAGACCGGCCTCCGTGAGGCGGTCGCGGTATTCGGTGGCGAACTCATACCGGTGGCGGTGGCGCTCGGCGATGTCGGCGGAGCTGTAGGCTTTCTCGGCGAGGGAGCCGGCCTGGAGGTGGCAGGGGTAGGCGCCGAGCCGCATGCTGGCGCCCATGTCGGTGAGGTCGCGCTGGTGGGCCATGAGGTCGATGACCTTATGCGGCGCCTCGGGCTCGAACTCCTGGCTGTGGGCGCCCGCGAGGCCGGCCACGTTTCGGGCATACTCGATAACCGCGACCTGCATGCCGAGGCAGATGCCGAAGTAGGGCTTCTTGTGGGTTCGGGCGTAGGTGACGGCGAGGACCTTGCCCTCGATGCCGCGGCGCCCGAAACCGCCCGGAACCAGGACACCGTCGACGTCGTCGAGCATGGCCTCAGCGCCGGTGCGCTCGAGCTCCTCGGAGTCGACGAACTTGAGGTTGACCTTGGCGTGGTGGGCGTAGCCTGCGTGGCGGAGCGACTCGTTGAGCGACTTGTAGGCGTCGGTCAGGTCGACATACTTGCCGACGATGCCGATGGTGACCTCGCGCGTGGGGTTGTGGATGGCGCGGACGAGGTTGGTCCAAGTGCCGAGGTCGGGCTCGGCGGGGGTCATGCGGAGCCGTTCGAGGACGCGGTTGTCGAGGCCGTCAGCGTGGAGCCGTTCGGGCACCTCGTAGATGTTTGCGACATCGGGCAGGGAGATGACGCAGGGGGCCTCGACGTTGCAGAAGAGCGCAATTTTGCGCTTCATGTCGTCGGAGACTTCGCGGTCGGAGCGGCAGACGAGGACGTCGGGCTGCACGCCGATCGCGCGGAGCTCGCGGACAGAGTGTTGCGTGGGCTTGCTCTTCAACTCACCGGCAGCGGCGATGTAGGGGATGAGCGTGACGTGGATGTAGCAGGTGTTGGAGCTGCCAAAGTCGGAGCGCATCTGCCGGATGGCTTCGAGGAAGGGCAGGCTCTCGATGTCGCCGACGGTTCCGCCAATCTCGGTGATGAGGATGTCGTTGCCTTCAGAGGCATCCACGATGCGGGCTTTGATCTCGTCTGTGATGTGGGGAATGACCTGGACGGTGGAGCCCAGATACTCGCCGCGCCGCTCCTTGGAGATGACGGAGTGGTAGATGCGGCCGGTGGTCAGGTTGTTGAGCCGCGTCATTCGGGTGGAGCAGAAGCGCTCGTAGTGGCCGAGGTCGAGGTCGGTCTCTGCGCCGTCATCGGTGACGAAGACCTCGCCGTGCTGCAGGGGGTTCATGGTGCCGGGGTCGACATTCACATAGGGGTCGAGTTTGAGGAAACTGACCTTTAGCCCCCGTGCCTCCATGATGGCGCCGAGCGCGGAGGCGACGATGCCCTTGCCGAGGGAGGAGACGACACCGCCCGTGACAAAGACAAACTTCTTCGAATCGCGATGCGCTTCCATAATACCTGCCGGTGTTGACGCTTGGTGCGTTGCGGAGGGGGGCGCCACATGGCTGCCTCGCCGCCGCGATTTTGCACAACTGCAGGGCGCGTTGGCTAGGCTGCGGCGGCGTAGAAGTCAACCGAAGACGGTATGAGCAAAAGCTAGTGCGGCTGCCGCGATCGGTTGCGCCAGAGCAGGAGGATGAGGGCGGGTGCTCCGAGCGCGGCGGTGACGACGCCGACGGGAAGTTCACGGTCGGGGAGCATGAGCCGGGCGGCTGCATCGGCGGCAACGAGGAAGGCTGCGCCACCCAGTGCTGAGAGCGGAGCGAGCCAACGGACGGGGGGATGGAGCGTCAGACGGACGAGGTGGGGGACGATAAGGCAGACGAAGGCGATGGGGCCCGCGAAGGCGACGGCGCCGGCGACGGCGAGCGAGCCGGCCGCGAGCACCTCCATGCGGAGACGGACCAGGTCGACGCCTTGCGAGGCGGCCCGCTCGGGCCCGGCTGCGAGCGTCTGCAGTGCCCGGCCGCGGAGGGAGAGCCAGGCGATGGCGACGGCCGCGATGGGTGCGAGGGCGGCGGGCTTGGCCATGCCGACGGTGGCGACGGAGCCGAGCGACCAGCGAACCGCCGCGACGGTGGCAGCGGCGTCTGCG
>CANMDT010000061.1 GCA_947496715.1 Myxococcales bacterium | reverse complement strand
GCCGTCACCCGCGCCTCGAAGATGCGCTTGCCCACGCCCAGCGCGCTGCGCGTCGCGTCGTCGCCGCGGAAGGGCAACAGGATGAGCGAGGTGGGCTCAGCGCTGTCGCCTGCACCCACCGCCGCGGGGGCCCGTCCGAGCAGCGCGGCCACCATGACGGCGGCGAGCGCGAAGAGCAGAAAGAGGTTTCGTCGGACCATGAGACATCCTCGTCGGGACGGGTTACGAATCAGCAGACGGACGACAGCAGAGACTCTTCAGCGATGCTCACGCCTTTCCGCCGGGCCCGACCATGAACCCGCCTGGGTGCAGGCCAAGACGGTCGAGGGCCTTCCGCCACAGCGCCGCCGTGTCGGCATCAAAGACCAGCGAGTCGTCGACCTCCATCGGGATCCAGTCGCCCCGGTGGATCTCACCCTCGAGCTGTCCTGGGCCCCATCCCGCGTAGCCGAGCAGCAGCCGGAAGGGCTGCTCCGTCTCAGGCTGAAGGAACCGACCCAACACCTCGAGCGTCGCTGCAATCCGGATCTCACCCTCCACCGAGAACACATGTTCCTGCTCGGCCGACGCATCCTGGCTGTCGCCGCGGAAGAGCACCCAACCGCGCTCCGGTGAGACAGGACCACCGCGGTAGACGGGCTGTCCCTCCTGGTGCAGCTGCAGTTGAAGCGAGAGGTCCTCCGCCAGGTCCTTCATCGAGAAGGGCGACTGCCGGTTCAATACGAAGCCTACCGCGCCATCCTCGCTCGACTCAGCGAGCAGAATCACCGCCTCGGCAAAGTCGGGATCCTGCATGGAGGGGGCCGCGACGAGGAGTCCGGGGGCGAGGCTGTCTTGAACGACGGTCATGGATAGATCGGGGCGAGGAGTGCGTGGCAATGGCGACTAGCCGTCGCGCGCAGCAGGGGGAAGGGCTGTTAGCCCTTGATGGCGTCCGTCGGGTCGTCGCGATCCACCTGCGCCATGTAGGCTGCGTCTTTGGCGCGGATGCCGCCCAGCACCCAGATCACCAATCCGAGGACGAGCACCGCCACCGCACCAAACTGACCGGGCGTGAAACCCGGCGACAAGAGCTCCGCAAAGTACCGCTTGTCTGCGCCGTCAATGTCGGTCGCGCGGAGGGTGTCGAGGTAGAAGCGGACCGGTGCGTAGAAGAGGATAAAGATGGCGGCATACCAGCCCGGCCGGAGCCCCGTCTGCCTGTCGGCCCAGAACCGAAAGAAGAGGTAGAGCACCGCGGGGTACCACATCTCCAGAAAGCCCAAATCGAACCGGGGCGTAAAGCCAGGGGCACCGTAGCCCGCGATGGCTGGGACGCTATCCCGCCAGCCGTCCGGAAAGTTCACAGCGAGCGCCGACGTCGACGCCAGACCAACATGGTCGTGTGCCGAGAAGCAGCCCATGCGCCCAAAGAACCATCCCACCGTGAAGCCGTAGGCCATCACGTCCAGATACTTCAGCACCGGGCGTCCCTTGCCGCCGCGGAACTCCAGCATCTTCGGGATGAGCACGATGCGCTCCACATTGAAGAACCAGATCATGCCCATCGCCGCACCAAGAAAGCCGCCGAACGACGAAATGCCGGACGAGATCTTGAACACCTCCAGCCAGCTCCCATTGGGCCCGAAGACCCGGTCGGGGTAGTAGGCAAACAGGCTCACCTGATGCGCCATGATGAAGCCGGTGATGACCAGCCAGAGGCCCAGGTCGCCCACGATCACGGGCGAAAGCTCCTTTTCGGTCGCCCGCTTCTGCGCCAGCCAGGTTGCCAGCACCACGCCGATGCCCACGAGGATGCCGAAGACATGGATTTCGATGATGTCCTTGATGATGACGATGGGAAAGGTTTCGAAGAAGGGAATCGTCGCCAGCATTAGAGGCCCATGGGGTGCCACGAGGTCTTGACCTCGAGGAAGGGAGTGATCCGGTAGAGGCTCTGATGGTCAGCGAGCGCCCAGGCAGACGAGGTCCGGTCTGTATCGATCCAGACCCGCTTGATGGTCGCCGAGGCGCCGCCCTCGAGCAGCACCTGCTCCTCCATCGACAGCCCGACCGCACCGATGGCGTCGATGTCGCGGTGGCTCGCAGCGGTCGGCAACAACTCGTCCCGGTTGCCCGTGAGCAGGTTCACAACGCCGGCCGGCAGATCGCTCGTCGCGAGCACCTCTGCAAAGTCGATGACGATCGGCGCGTGCGCGATGGGCGAACAGGCCACCACGGCGTTTCCGCCGCAGATGACCGGCGCAACAATCGAGACCAGGCCGAGCAGCGGCGAGCTCTCGCCCGCGAACAGCACAACCACGCCCGTCGCCTCGGGTGAACTCATGTTGAAGAAGGGGCCGGCCACCGGGTTCTGGTTGCCCAGCACCTGCGTGAGCTTGTCGCACCAGCCCGCATACCAGACCAGCCGGTCGATGGAGGCGCTCACCTCCGCCTCCGCCGCCTTCGCCGTCTTGCCGTGCGCCTTGACCAGCGTAGCCGTCAGCGATTCGCGGCGGCTCTCCATCATCTCGGCGGCCCGGTAGAGGATCTGGCTGCGGAGATAGGCGGTCCTGCCGGCCCAGCTCTCTGCAGCCTTGCGAGCGGCCACAACGGCCTCTCTGAGGTCTTTGCGCGATGCGCGGGATGCGTTGGCCACAAATTCCCCCGAACGGTTACGGAGTGCCACGGAACGGCCCGACTCGGTGCGCGGAAAGGCGCCACCGATGAAGAGCTTGTAGGTCTTGGCGACGGTCAGTCGCATGTTGGTCTGCGCCGGGGTTTTCATCCGCGCACCTCGAGGTAGGGGAGCAGGCCCTGGCGACCGCCCTCGCGGCCGAAGCCGCTCTCCTTGAATCCGCCAAACGGGCTCGTCGCGTCGAAACGGTTGAAGCTGTTGCCCCAGATGACGCCCGCCTTGAGCTGGCTCGCAACCGCAAAGAGCTTGGAGCCCTTGTCGGTCCAGATGCCGGCAGAGAGGCCGTAGGGAGTCGCGTTGGCCTTGGCGACCGCCTCTTCGGGCGTCCGGAAGGTCATCACGCTGAGCACCGGCCCGAAGATCTCATCGGCAGCAATCCGATGCGCCGGCGCCACACCCGTGAAGAAGGTGGGCGCTACGAAGAAGCCGCGGCCGGGGAGCGGGCAGGGCGCAGAGTGGCGCACCGCCCCATCCTCCACGCCATAGCCGAGGTAGGCCTCAATCTTGTCGAGCTGTGCCCGGCTGTTGATGGCCCCCACATCGGTGTTCTTGTCGAGCGGGTTGCCCACGCGGAGCGTCGAGAGCCGGTGGGTCAGACGCCGCACCACCTCATCGTGGATGCTCTCCTGCACGAGCAGCCGCGAGCCTGCGCAGCAGACATGGCCCTGATTGAAGAAGATGCCCGAGATGATGCCTTCGATCGCCTGGTCGAGCGCAGCGTCATCGAAGATGATGTTGGCCCCCTTGCCGCCCAGCTCCAGCGTCAGCCGCTTGCCCGTACCGGCGAGCTGCTTCTGAATCGCGCGTCCCACCTCGGTGCTCCCCGTGAAGGCCACCTTGTTGATGTCGGGGTGGTTCACCAGTGCGGCGCCTGTGCGCCCGTCGCCGTTCACAAAGTTGACCACGCCCGGCGGGAGGTCTGCCTCCTGAAAAATCTCCGCCAGCTTCATCGCCGTCAGCGGCGTCGTCTCGGCCGCCTTCAGCACCACGGTGTTGCCGCAGGCCAACGCAGGCGCGATCTTCCAGGCCGCCATCAGCAGCGGGAAGTTCCACGGAATCACCTGGCCTGCCACGCCGAGCGGCGCCACCTGCGCGCCTCCGAAGGCATACTGCAGCTTGTCGGCCCAGCCCGCGTAGTAGAAGAAGTGGGCCGCAGCGAGCGGCAGGTCCACATCCCGCGACTCCTTGATCGGCTTGCCACCGTTCATCGTCTCCAGAATCGCCAGCTCTCGGGCATGCTCCTGCAGCAGGCGGGCGATGCGGTAGAGATACTTCGCACGCTCCGAAGGCGGCGTCTTCGACCAGTACTTCTCGTAGCCGCGACGCGCCGACTTCACCGCCGTATCGACCTCCGCCGCGCTCCCCTGACCGAACTCGGCCAGCTGCTCCTCGGTCGCAGGATTGATGGCACCGAAGTAGCTCTTCGCCGCGGTGAATTTGCCGTCGATGAAGTGGCCGTACCGCTTCTCGAACCGCACATGGTCGGTCGACTCGAGCGCCGGCTCATACTTCCAGCCCGCGGCAGGCGCAGCGGTTGTCTTGGGGGTCTGTTTCTTGGTCGCCATCGGTCAGCCCAACGTGTGGTAGCGAAGTGAGTCGTAGGCGCCCAGGCGCTCCTTCTCGAGTTGCATCAGGATGTCGTTGAGCAGCACCGAGGCACCCAGCCGGAACCAGTCGGGCGACATCCACGCATCGCCCAGCGTCTCGTTCACCATGACCAGATACTTCAGCGCATCCTTGGCGGTCCGGATGCCGCCCGCCGGCTTCATGCCGACCATCTTGCCGGTCTTGAAGTAGTGCTCGCGGATGACCTCGAGCATCACCAGCGTCACAGGCAGCGTCGCAGCCGGCTGGACCTTGCCGGTGGAGGTCTTGATGAAATGGGCGCCCGCATCGATGGCGAGCTGGCTCGCAAACCGAACCTTGTCGTAGGTCTGCAGCTCACCCGTCTCCAGGATCACCTTGAGGTGCGCGGGCCCGCAGGCCTCGACCGTCGCCGCGATCTCATCAAACACCTTGGCATAGTCGCCCATCAGGAAGGCGCGCCGGTCGATGACCATGTCGATCTCGTCTGCGCCCGCCTCGACCGTCCGTCGAACCTCCTCGAGCTTCATCGCAAGGTCGCCTTGGCCCGACGGGAAGTAGGTCGCCACCGCGGCAACCTTCACGCCCGACCCGGCCAGCGCCTCCTTGGCCACAGCCACAAGCGGCGGATAGACGCAGACCGCACCGGTCGACGGGATGTCACTCCGACCGGGCAGCGGCCTCATCGCCTTCGCGCAGAGGTCACGCACCTTGCCTGGCGTGTCGGAGCCCTCGAGCGTCGTGAGGTCGATCATCGAGACCGCCAACAGCAGCCCCTGCAATTTGGCAGCCTTCTTGATGGAGCGGGTGCCGAGGGCCGCAGCCCGGGCCTCGACGGCGACCGCATCAACGGCCTTCCATGCTGGCGGGTGGTAGGCGGATCGCACCACCCCGTTGTGAACACTCATCCTGTCACCGTGCAAAGGGTTGCATCCGCTCCCATACCCCGCCGCGTCCCCCGCGGCCAGAAACGATCGCTGCGCCCGTCTAGATTGCGATTGCCCTGCGGGCTGCCGGCCGCGCAAAGGCACGGGTCGAATACTCGCTCAGCATGGCAGGCAGCATTTCCGGCTCCATCGCCCGCAGCCACTGGAACGAGCTTGCGAGGATGACATCAGCGGCGCTGAAGGCCTCTCCCGTGAGCCACGGCCGGTCTGCCAACGCCCGCTCCGCGAAGGCCACCATCGGAACAAGCGCCGCCGCCTGGGCCTCGCCCGACTCGCCCTTGCGCTTGGCCAGGAACAGTTCGCCCAGCGCAGACTCCAGCGTCGCCGAGGCATAGAAGAGCCACTGCATGTAGTCCGCCCGCTCGGGCGCATCCAGCGCCGGTGCCAGCCCGGAGGCCGGAAAGGCATCTGCCAGCCAGCCGCAGATGGCGCCCGACTCAATCATCGGACGGCCATCAATCGTCACCGCAGGGACTTTGCCATGTGGATGAACCGCAAGGTAGGGCTCCATTCGGTTCTCGCCTCCTCGGACATCAAGTGTCTGCAGGGTGTAGTCAGCGCCAACCTCCTCCAGCATCCAGCGGACGCGGGTGGCGCGGGTCTTCGGATAGAAAAAAAGCACAATCTTCATCGAGGTTCCTGAATCTAAGGTTGAGAGAGGTTCGGCACGAAGTGTTTGAGTCATGGACGATGGCAGTGTGCGGTCGCCAACACTCCCCATCTGGTTCGATCCCCTTGCCTTTGACAAGGGTTGCGCGGTATCGGATGAATCATTCCAACAACTTTTCCTCGCGGGCCTGCGCATGCTGAAGCTCCCCACACCGGAACTCAACGTCCGGTCAGTCATGGGCCTCGTCTCCTATCTGACGGCCATGGGTGTCGATACCTCCAGCGTTCTCGCGGCGGCCGGTCTCCACCCCAACCCGCAAGCAGCCGTGCCGGAGCGCATCTCGCGTACCGCCTGGCTCGCTGCCCACCACGAGGCAGTCCGGGTCACGCGCGACCCGCTCCTCTGTCTGCATGTCTCCGCCTGGCTCCCCTTCGGCAGCCTCGATGTCCTCGACTACCTCCTCGTTCGGAGCACCACCGTCGGCGAAGGCATGGCCCGCAGCATCCGATACACCCCCCTCCTCCACGAGGGCGTAGGCGGTCGTATCGAGGTCATCGGAAGCCACGCACACTTCTCGCACTGGCTCCTCACCCCCGACCCCGACGCCAGCCGCTTCTCCGCGGAGTTCGCGATCGCGATCCTCTTCGTTCGGCTCACCCGCATTGCCGGCGTCGACCTGCAGGTCACCGAGATCCGGTTCGCCCACCCCTCCTACGGGGTCGAGGCGGCATTCCGTCAGTTCTTCGGCTGCCCCGTCTACTTTGGCGCGGGGCGCGACGAAATCATCTTCCCCGCCAGCGTCCTCGAGGCCAAGATCCCCGGCGGAGACGCAATGCTCTGCGCCATCCTCGAGCGGCAGGCGGAGAGCATGCGGGCCCAGTTCGTCGCCTCTGAGTCGGTCGGCGAGCAGGTGCGGCGCATCCTGCGCGAAGAGCTCGACGGTGGAGACTCCTCGCTCGACCAGGTCGCCCATCGCCTTGCGACCACGCCGCGCACCCTGCAGCGCCGCCTCCAGGACGAGAACACCAGCCACCAGCTCATCCTCCGGCAGGCGCAGTACGAGGTGGCAATGCAGCTCCTCCACAACCGCTCCGTCCCCATCGGTGCCATCTCCTACAAGCTCGGCTTCTCCGAGCCCTCGGCCTTTCACCGTGCCTTCCGCCGCTGGACGGGCACGACGCCGGCAGAAGTGCGACGCTCCCGCGCCACGCCGCCGCTCCGCATGATCAACGAGTATGCCGAGCCGGCGGTTCGCGAACGCTGATCCGCAGGCGGGCCGCAACGCCCGCCTCTGATGCTACCGCTTCTTTGCCGCCACTGGCGGTCCTGATGCGGGGAACTTCGGCATCCCCTTGCTGCTCGCGCCGCTCCGAGCACCTGCCGGCAGTGGCGGTGGCATCTTCGTCTGGCTCGTCGACCGCTGAAGGTCGGTAGGCGTCAGCGTGGTGTTGGACGGCTTCGGCGGCGGCGAGAGCGCCCGCATCGTCGCGCTGTCGCGGTTGGCGAGCGTCGCGATCATGTCCCGCAGCAGCGCCGCTGAACCCGTCCCGCGGCTCGGTGCCGCACCCAGACGAGCGAGTGCATCATCCACGCTCGCGGTCCGGGGCGCGACCGCAGCAAACCGCTCCGTGGGCACGGCTACCGGCTCGCCCGTAGCAGCAGGCGGCGCCGTCAGGGAGCTGACCTCTGAGGGAGCCAAGAGCGCCGCGAGCTGCTCGCTCGACTTCGGCTCCTCCGCCACAGCGGGCTCCCGCGCCTGAACCACAGCCGACGCGATGGCCGCCATCTCACGCGTCTTCCACTGCTCGTCGAGCACCGACGCTGCGTCGCCTGCCAGATCCAACACGAGGTTCCGCGCCTGGCTCAACCCTGCACCCGACAGCGCGGCAGGATTCACAGGTGTCGCCTGCCCCGACGCCACAAAGGCCGGCCACGGACGGATGCCCGACACCTCTCGCTGGCCCCGACCATCGCTCTGCCTTCCCGACACGCCGCCGCGCAGCGCCGGCTTCACGCAGGAGGTAAACCCCGCGCCCTCGAACGGCGGTCGCCATGCCACACCATCAGCGACAACGGCCGCGCCGGGCTGCAGCCGCTCTGCTGTCGCAGCGAGGAAAGAGGGGAGGTGAGTCGTGCTCATGAGAGGGACCTACGAAACCGCTGCGGGAGCGTCAATTTCATCCCGCGCCGGCCCGGCCGGCCGCTTGAACCCGAGGCAGGCGATGAAGAACTCACGGCTCTCCTGACGCACCGATTCCGGGCGAATACGCTTCATGTCACGGAACCATGGCTTGAGCTCCGCCATCAGCGTTGGCACCTCGCTGCCATCGAAGACCTTCGAAACAAAGGCGCCGTCGTGGGCGAGCACCTCCTGCGCCACCGAAAAGGCCATCCGCACCAGCTCGATCTGACGCAGGTGATCGGAGCTCTTGTTGCCATTCGTAGACGGCGCCATGTCCGACATCACCAGCCGCGGTCGACCGCCCAGCAGCTCGAGGAAACGCGCCGCAGGCACATCCATGATCGACCCCTCGATGGCCTCGCCCACGTAGTTTTCCACCGGCTGCAGGTCGATGCCCACAATCTTCACCGCCGGACCGCCCCGCTCCCGTGCGAACCGAGACCAGGAGCCCGGAGCACAACCCAGATCGAGGATGCCTCCCTTCTTCGGGATAACCCGCAACTTGTCGTCAATCTCTCGCAACTTGTAGATGCTGCGCGCCTCATAGCCGTCCGCGCGCGCCTGCTGCTGGTACTTATCGGGACGTCGGGGGTTTGGCATGGGCTCAGCGGTAGAGGTCTGCGACCCAGGCGCCGTAGCCGTTGTAGAGCTCCGTCGCCGCATAGGGGCCGTCCGGAAGCAGAAACTCGCGCTGCTGCGACCAGGGAACCGACAGACTACTCGGATCCACATTCGAGACAAAATCGTAGCGGCTCGGAGCGACCGTGTTCCAGAGCGTTGGCGGCTCCCGGTCGGTCAATTCGATGCGCACAATCGACTTGATGCTCTTGTAGCCCCACTTCCACGGCACATTCAGCCGCAGCGGCGCTCCGTTCTGGTTCGGCAGAACCCGGCCATACATCCCCACGGAGAGAAAGGTCAGGTCGTGCGCCGCCTCGGCAATCGTCAGCCCCTCGTGGTAGGGCCACGGGTAGTCCGAAAGAATGGCCGCCCCCTCCATCACCTCCGCATCAAACCCGCTCACGAACCGAACGTGCGTTGCCGAGGCGAGCGGCGACACCAGATCGAGCAGGCTCCGCAGCGGAAAACCGAGCCATGGTACCGTGATCGCCCACCCCTCCACGCAGCGCTGCCGGTAGATCCGCTCCTCCAGCGTGAAGCGGGCGATCAGCGCGTCCACATCAAGCGTCAGCGGCCGCTCCACAAGCCCTGTAACCTCCACGGTCCAGGGCCGCGTCACGAGCCGGTCTGCCAACGTTACCGGTCCGTTCCGACTCAGCGCCAGTTCGTAATAGTTGTTGATGGTCGTCGCCGTCTCCTCGGGCGTTACTGCCCGCCCGGCGGGGTAGCGGTCGTTCAACGGCACGCCTCCGCTCCCCTCCGCCCACCACCGGTCGAGCGGCGGCGTTGTCGCGACGCTCTCCTCTTCATTCGGCAAGCAGCCTGTCAGCGGTAACGCCGCCGCTGCCAGAGCACCGCGCAGGAAGCGCCTCCGCGAGCGGTAGAGTGCCTCCGGCGTGACCTCAGATTCGGGGAGCTGCCAGCTGCGGTCGCGCGATGCCATAGGACCCCGATCAGGCGATGGAGGATGCGAGTTCGAGGTAGTGCTCCAGAAGAGCCCGATAGTTGCCCTTGGCCCGGATGGTCTTGAGGTTCCCGTAGTGGCCGAGCGCGGCACGGTCGATGAAGACCAGCTCCACAGGCGGGTTGAAGTGGTGCACAATACGGAGGAAGTCGGGGATGAGCTTCATCGCTTCTCCCTGCAGTTTCGACTCTCCGAAGGCGTAGGGCTCCACGCTGGTGTAGGGGCGCAGGAAGATGTCACGCCAGCCCTTGTAGAACTCTCCGCCAGGCGACGGGTAGGCCGGGTTGCGTGCGCCGAGCGCGATCATGAGCCGGTCTACCGCCTCCCAGTCGCCTTCGACCGCCGCCACGACGAGTCCGCGGTAGTCACGCACCACCTCGTCGGAGATCTTCTTGGTGCAGCCGTAGTCGTAGAGCACGATGCTGCCGTCCGGGCGAACCGAGAGGTTGGCCGGGTTCGGGTCGGCATGCACCGAACGGAACTCGAAGATCTGGCTCGCCAGCATCGTGAAGAGGTTTCGTCCGATGAGGTCCCGCTGCTCCTGCGTGTAGCCCCGCGCGTCGAGGTCTTTGAACTGGTCGCCCGGCTCAAAGGCCAGCGTCAGCACCCGCTGCGAACTCCGCTCACCGATCACCTCCGGTACCACCACAAAGGGGTGCCGCTTGTGGAAGGCTCGGAAGGCGCGCGCGTTGTCGGCCTCGTTGCAGTAGTCGAGCTCCTCTACGAGCCGCGCACGAAGCTCCGCAAAGAGGCTGTCGAGCGCCCGCTTGTCGAGCCGCACCATGCCCGAGGCCCGAAGCGCAAACTTGAGGTGGCTCAGGTCGGAGTCCACCGACTCGTCCACGCCGGGATACTGCACCTTCACCACGACCTCGCGGCCGTCGTCGAGCGTCGCACGATGCACCTGACCGATAGAGGCCGAGGCAAAGGGCCGCTGCTCAAACCGGCCGAAGAGCTGCTCCACGGGCAAGCCGAGCTCGCGCTCAATCTGCGCCGCGATCACCTCGTAGGGCATGGGAGGCGCTTCGCGCTGAAGCTTCACCAGCGCGTCGGTCAGCTCCTTGGGGAGCAGGTCGGAGCCGATGGAGGCCATCTGGCCCACCTTCATCGCCGCCCCCTTTAGCTCGCCGAGCGTCGCGGCGATCCGCTCCCCCGTCTTGCCGTGAGAGATGGCCCGATCCTTCGCCATCTCTTCGGCGTTCTGGAAGGCCGACTTGATCTGCGACTTGGCATACTCGCCAGCCACAGAAGCCGTCATGCCGGCGAGCTTGAAGAAGCGATCACGTTTGGAAACTGGACCCCGACTGCCGCTTGAATCGTTGCTCATCCGGATCACTCGCTCCCATCGTTCCTCTGGGCCGTCTAGGATGAGCCTAGCAGCGGCGCAAGCAGCCTACTTCTGCTCGTCGTCGCCCTCGTCGTCGCCCTCGTCTTCGTACTCCTCATCATCCTCGTGCATCTCGGTGCCGTCGGCACCGTGCACGTGACCGTGCTCGATCTCCTCGGCGAATGCCTCGCGGACCGTCTGCACGGTGATGTCGAAGTGGAGGCGGAAGCCGGCCATCGGGTGGTTGAGGTCAACCATCGCCTGCGTCTCCGTCACCTCCACAATCGTGCAGATCTGCGGGCCATCACCGAGGTCGATGAGCAGCTCCTCACCGAGCTCCACCGGCATCTCCGGCGGAAGCATGTCGCGGTCGATCGGGAGTACATTGGCCTCGTCGCGGTCGCCGTAGCCCTCGTGGGCCTCGAGCGTGAACTTCACATGGTCGCCCACGCCAAGGCCGAGGAGGTTGCCCTCAACGGCCGGCAGCAGGTTCTCGTGGCCGTGGAGATACCAGAGCAGATCCTCGCCGCTCGCCTCATCCATCACCTCGCCCTCGTCGTTCGTAAGGGTGTAGGCCAGCGCTGCCACAACATCATTTGCAATCTTCATCGTTCCTTCTGACATCTCATCCTCCGCGGGCCTCCCGGCCCATCAAGTGTCGTCGTTGTCTAGCAGCCTTGGCTCAACCGATGGTTGGACAATCAGCGTCTCATCTTCCAGCCCCAAGGCCGCCACCCCGTTGCCATAGACGCAGCCCGCGTCAAGACAGCAGACACCTTTTCCGCGAAAGAGTCCGAGCCGCGCCCAGTGACCAAAGTAGATGGGCTCCCGCTCGTGGCTGTCGGGCGTATCGAACCAGGGAAAGGTCCCTTCGCCTGCCTCGGCCGGTGGCCCCGTGTAGCCCTTCACCATGCGCCCATCGCCGTCCACGGTCCGCATCCGGGTGAGGTGGTCCAGCGTCTCGAAGTCTCGGGCCTGCTGCGCCGTCTCCGCCAGCTGGCGACTTCGCCAGCCAACCACAAAGGCGGCCCAGTCGTCGCCGGCGAGCGCGGCCTCGGCCTCGCGCGCCCGCTCCTCAGCCTCGCCCATACTCCAGCGCATCGGAACACCCGCATGCACCATCGTCACCCCCTGCGCCCGGTGCAGGAGCGGTCGACGCCGGAGCCAGTCCAGCAGCTCAGCACAGTCGGGCGCGGTCAGCACGTCGCTGAGCGTGTCGCTCCGACCCTGCTTCACCGCGCCTGCGGCCACGGCCAGCAGGTGAAGGTCGTGGTTGCCCAGCACCGCCGTCACCCGCTCCTGTTCCGCCATGCACCAGCGGAGCACCTCCACATTCGCGGGACCGCGGTTCACAAGGTCGCCCACCAGCCAGATCCGGTCGGCGCTGCGGCCATAGTCGAGCCGCGCCAGGAGCGCCTGCAACGAGTCCATGCAACCGTGAAGGTCGCCTACGATCCAGGTGCGCACAGCAGCTATGGCGCGAGCCGCGAGCGGCGCCAGCCGGCGCCCTCCTGCTCCCAGACGAGCCGGTCGTGCAGCCTGCCCACACCGCCCATCCAGGCCTCCACCCGCGCTGGCCGGATGAGGTAGCCGCCCCAATGCGGAGGGCAGGGCACAGGCCCGCCGGCAAAGCGCTCCTCCACCGCAGCCTGCAGCGCATCGAGCGCCTCGCGTGAAGCCACGGGCTGGCTCTGCGGCGAGGCCCAGGCCCCGAGCTGGCTCTCGCGCGGCCGCCCGGCGAAGTAGGCCTCGCTCTCCGTGCGCGGCAGTCGCTCAACGCTGCCCTCCACCCGGATCTGACGGGCCAGCTTGTCCCACCAGAAGGCCACCGCTGCAAAGCCGCTTGCCTCCAGCTCCATCGCCTTCGCGCTCTCATGGTTGGTGAAGAAGCGGATGCCCTCTCCCGAGACCCCCTTGCAGAGCACCATCCGGACCCGGGGCCGCCCCTCTGCGGTGACCGTGGAGAGCGCCATGCCGGTCGGCTCTAGGCAGCCCGCAGCAATGGCCTCGTCGAGCCACTGCCGCAGCAGCACCATCGGTGCCTCAGGCGCATCGGCCTCGCGCAGCCCCTCGGTCTCGTAGCTCCGGCGCAGGTCGGCCAGTGTGGGGTCGGCGATGCTCAATCCCGCGTCTCGCAGATGAAGGCCTTGGCTGCGCCGCAGTTCAGGTCGTTCCAGTTGTTTCCGCCAAGGCGGAACTCGGTGCAGTCCTCGTTGCTCGAGTCGTTTGGCTCGCCGCTGTTCCAACTCGCGAAGGCCGCCGGCGCGCCGCTCGACCAGCCGAACGTACCCTCGCTCGCGATGTCGTTGTAGCCAATCCAGAAGTTACCGCTGAACCCGCCCCGCGGCCCGCAGTCGCCGCAATCGGTACCGAGCGCGCAGATGGAATAGTCGGATCCGGGACCGCCATCATCGCACCAGCCATCGAAGGCGTCCGAACAACCATCCGTGCATGCCGCTCCGAGCCCTGCGCCGCCGCTCAACCAGCTGTTCTCGCCGCCGTCCGACACCGTCACCAGGTGGTAGCCCGAGGCCAGGCAGAAGTTCTCCGCATCGTTCCACGAGAGCGACTGCGACCCACAGACCAGATAGTTGTGCCCCCCGTAGCTCGCGGTCGTGCAAGGACACCCCGTCGCCCCGTCATCCCGCAGACCGTTGCAGTTGTTGTCCTGCCCGTCGCAGCCCTCCGGCGCGCCAGGGAAGATGTTGGCCGCGCCGTCGTTGCAGTCATTCGTCGAGGTAACGTAACCGGGCGGCTGCGCGCAGCTCTCCACGATTGCGCCGCCGCCGTTTCCGCGGCCGTCGCCATCCGCATCGGGCCAGAAGGGGGTCGTGGGCGCGCCCTCATCCACCTGCGTGTCGCAGTTGTTGTCGATGCCGTCGCAGGCCTCCGTCGCGCCCGGATAGACGGCGCCGTTGAGGTCATCGCAGTCATCGCCCACCGTCGCGCGCGGCTCGCCGGGCACGCACCCCGTTACGGGCGCGACAGCGGCATCGCCGAAGCCATCGCCGTCGGCATCGGGCCACGTCTGCAGCACCGCTGCATCCTCGTCGACCTCGCCGTCGCAGTCGTTGTCGCGCAGGTCGCAGCTGTCGGTTAGGTCGGGATGGACCGTCGCCCGCGTATCGTCGCAGTCGCTGTTGTTGGCCACCATGCCCGGCTGGCTGCTGCAGAAGCGCGACGAGAGCGCGGCGCCGTTGCCGAACCCATCGCCGTCGGTGTCGGGCCAGAGCCGCGCCGACGGAAGCCCATCGTCGATCGCGCCATCGCAGTCGTTGTCGCGCAGGTCGCAGTTCTCGGGCGCGCCCGGGTGGATAGCGGCGTCGAGGTCGTTGCAGTCCGGGCCGGCGCAGTCCGTCCCGATGCCGTAGCCGTCGCGGTCGCTGTCCACACAGCCGCCGCAGCTCCCCGAAGTCGGCACACACTGTCGAATCGTCTGGCCCGTCGGAATCGCGCAGCTCTGGCCGGTGAGGCAGTCGTTCACCGTCGCACAGGCGCGCAGGCAGCGCAGGCCGTCCGTGAGCTGTACGCACTGGTCAGCGATGCCGCCGCAGTCTGCATCGGTCGCACATTCCGAGCAGATCCAGCTGCTCACCGCGACGCAGACGTTGCTGCAAAAGTCGCCGTCGTTGAGGTTGCCGTCGTCGCAGGTCTCACCCAGGTCCACGACCAGGTCGCCGCAGCGCGCCGCAGCGCAGTCGGTGCGGCAGGCGTTGGGCCGGCTGTTCGAATTTGCCGAGCCGTCGTCGCAGGCCTCTGCCCCCTCGACGATGCCGTTGCCGCAGCCCGAGAGCGCAGGGTCCGGCACCGCAGCGTCGGTCTCCTCGGGCGTCGTGTCGGCCACGGCTGTGTCTTCCACGCCGGAGTCGGTGGTGTCTGCCACCGTCGTGTCGGCCGTCGTTGTGTCCGTCACGGTCGTGTCGGCAGCGTCGGCATCGTCGGTCGCACCGGTGTCTGCTGCACCCGTGTCGGTGGTGCCACTGCCGGTATCATCGGCGCCACCGTCTTCGATAGCATCACCCTCCGCGTCAGCCTCGCCAATGACCTCACCGCCAGCGCAGGCCGCCAAGAACAGGCCAGTGCAGAGCAGCATCGAGAGGCGCCCATCGAGCCCGTCAAACAGCCTGGTCACGCCCATCGAAACGACTCCATCGTTGCGGCCTCGTCCCAGCGAGGCGCAAATCCCGTGGCTGCGACGAACGGCTCTGCCGACACCACAATCGGATACTTTACATGATTGACCGCTGCAGCAGGCAAGTTCGAAAAACCGAACCGGCCCGTCAGGTGTCCAAACATCGACTCCGGGATTGGGATGTGCGGCTTGCCCACGGCGCGGCAGAGCACCGACAGCGGCACAGGATGGGGCCCCGCCACGTTGAAGACGCCGCGAAGCTTCTTGGTTACCGCCAGCACCACGGCCTCTGCCGCATCGTGCTCATGGATGAACTGAAACAGCGGATCAAAACCCAGCACCGCCGGCACCCGCTTTCCGCCTAAGAATCCGGCCAAGGTCCCACGCCGCGACGGCCCCAGCGTGTAGACCATGCGCAAGACCGCCGTCTTCATCTTCGGCATCCGCCAGAGCGCCGATGCCGCAAAGAGGTCGGCGGCCACAAGGTCGGCCAGATCGGGGAAGGTCGAACCGCCCAGCGGCGGGTCCGACTCGGTGTGATAGAGCGTCGAGTCGGCCGCCGCGCCATAGACGGTGTGCCGGCCAACAAAGACCGCCTGCTTCACCCCGTAGGCCTCGCAGTAGTCAAAGAGCCGCCGCGTGCCACCCAGGTTGGTCTGGTAGCGCTCCTCATGCGGGGCAGAAAAGTGGGTCACCGTCGCCATGTGAATCAGCGCGTCGGGCCGATGCACGCGGAAGACCTCCTCGGCCGGCCGCTTGCGAATGTCGGCCTGAAACATCGTGATGCCTGCAGGTGCATCGGGCCACGGCCGCCGGTCGAGCCCCAGCACCGTGTGGCCACGCGCCGTCAACAGCTCCGCGACCATCTTCCCCAGCGCGCCCGTGATGCCTGTGATCAGAACCTTCATCGCGACTCCTGTTCTGCTCAGCGGAGGTGGTTGGGCATTTCGTTGGAGAAGGGGAAGGGCATGTCGCGCCCTGTCAGCCCAACCCGCATCAGCTCCTCGATCTGATCGCGTACCGCCGTAACCTGCACAGCAATCACATCATCGGGCTCGCTGCCGTCGCCTTCGAGGTACATCGGCTGCCCGAAGACCACCTTGCAGGGCACGGGCAGCGGAATCGGCAGCAGGTAGGGCGTGATGGGCAGGTAGGGCGCGCCCAGCAGCTTTGCGAGCCGCTTGGCATGCATCACCGTCGGCACAGCCTCCTCGCCGCCGACGAAGGCGAAGGGGATGACCGGGCTCTTCGTCCGCATCGCAAGCCGCGCAAAACCGGTGCCGAAACGAACCAGTCGGTAGCGGTCACGGAACAGCTTCCCCGTCCCCCGCGCGCCCTCCGGGAAGGCCAGCACAATGCGCTCGTCGCGCAGGAAGCGATCTGCATGCTCGGGCAGTCCGGTCACATGGCCGAGCCGCGAAAAGAGCGGCGAGATGAAGGGCCACTTCTGCGCAAAATACTCCACCATCCCGTGCGCGTGGCGCGGCGGGTCGTGGTCAAAAAACAGTGAGGCAACCACCATCGCGGCGTCGAGCGGAAGACCGCCCGAGTGGTTGCCGATGAGCAGCGCCCGGCCCGCTTTGGGCACGTTCTCCATGCCCTCGACCTGCACCTTGAAGTAGTGGCGGTAGAGTGGCTTGATGGTGCTGTAGAACCAGGCGAGGTGCTCGCGCGAGATGCCATACGGGTCGATGCCGTAGCGATTGAACGGCAGGCCGATGGATTCGAGCCGCTCCTCTACCTCTTTGTCGAACGCCATCTCGCCTCCGCAGTTGACTTAGGGTTGGCAGCTGCCGCCCACACAGTTCTGGCCCGGGCCGCAATCAGCACTGGTCAGACACTCTCGGCCCGCAGCACAGCTGCCGGCCACGCAGAGCTCGCCGGCGGCGCAGTCTGCATTGATGACACAGCCCCGCGCGTTGCAGAAGCCGAACTCGCAGCTCTCGTTCGCCGCGCAGTCGATGTCGCGGTCGCAGACAGACTCCGGGAAGAAGTAGCAGCCGCCGTAGACACAGCTCTGGTTCACAGGGCAGTCGGCGTCGGTGCCACAGCCGCCAGCGTTGCCGCAGACAAAGTTCTCGCAGGCGAGGCCGAAGATGCAGTCCGCCGCGTCGCCGCAGAAGAGCTGCTGCAGGCAGCGGTCGGCCACGCAGGTAGCGTTGGCAGCACAGTCCGAGTCGGTTGCGCAGACAAAGGGCTGGCAGGAAAACCCGTCGCACCGGGTGGTGGCGGGGCACTCCGCGTCGGAGATGCAGTCGGGGGTCGCCACGCAGATGCCCGCCTCCTGGCTGCAGATGGTGCCCGGTTCGCAGTCCACATCGTTGGCACAGGCCGCGATCGTGGTGCAGCGGCTGCCAACGCAGGTCTCACCCGTCGCGCAATCGGCGCCCGTCGTGCAGGCCGCGATGGTCTCGCAGATCGCCGAGAAGCGGTTGCAGAACTCATCCGTCGCGCAGTCCGCATCGCTGCCGCACGAGCCCGTGGGGGCGCAGCGGTAGGCCACGCACTGCGACCCGCTGGCGCACTCCGCGTCGGTGAGGCAGGTGCCCACGCGGGAGCAGCGACGGTCGGTGCCGCAGATGAAGCCGGCGGGGCAGTCGCCCAGGTTGAGGCAGTCCGGGATCACATCGCAGCGGCCGTTGCGGAGGCAGAGCGCACCGCCACAGTCGTCGTTGGTGGTGCAGGCGGGAGCCCAGGTGCAGAGCCCGTCGAGGCAGGCGTGGTCGGAGGCGGCGCAGTCGCGATCGGCGCGGCAGGCCGTCGTCGAGCGGCAGACACCGTCGGTGCAGCTGTCGCCCGTCGGGCAGTCGCTGTCGCCCGTGCAGAGCCCGCCCCAGACGCAGGCAACGCCGGTGCAGCGAAGGCCGGGCCCGCAGTCAAAGTCGGTGCTGCAGAAGGGGGTCGCATCGCACCTGCCGAACTCGCAGCGGTCGCCGGGCGGGCAGTCGGTATCGACGGCGCAGGTCGATGCAGACGGCGGGATGCAGGCACCCGCAAGACAGCTCCAGCCCGCCCCGCAGTCGCTCGATGCGCTGCAGCCGCTCGGCACCTCGCAGCGGCCGTCCGTGCAGATCGCGGTGGCGCCCAGATAGGCGCAACCCTCGTTGCTGCCGCAGAGCAGCGGCGGCCAGCAGGTCGCGTCAACGCACTGCCAGTCCGAGGGGCAGGGCGTTGCAGTGCTGCAGCTCGTCGGCACGCACCGGTTCTGATCGCACCGCTCGCTGCTGCGACACTCGCTGTCGGTCTGGCAGTCCGGCGCAGCCTGGCAGATACCGAGCCGGCAGATGGCGCCGGCGGCGCAGTCGTCGCCCGTGTCGCAGGGGCGGTAGCTGGCGCAGGCGCCATCCACGCAGAAGCCGAAGTCGCCACACTCCGCAGAGGTGG
>CANMDT010000060.1 GCA_947496715.1 Myxococcales bacterium | reverse complement strand
TCGAGCAGGCGCTCCTCGAGAACATGGACTCCTTCGTCCAGTCGCGCTTCTACAACAACCTCCGCGACGAGAACGGGCAGCCCCCCACCGCCGCCATCATGACCATGGAGAACTGGACCTCCGAGCACATCGAGCCCCAGCTTCAGGCATTGCTCGGCATGGTCGAGACCCAGCTCGTCAACTCGGGCAAGTTCACCGTCGTCTCCGCCGCGCTCCGCGACAAGCTCCTCGCCGAGCTCCGCACGCAGCAGGGCAAGGAGTTCGACCAGGCGCGCGCCGTCACCATGGGCCGCCAGCTCGGCGTGGCCTACTTCGTCACCGGCCGCGTCGTTGACAACGCCGAGCGCACCGCCGACGCCCGCCGCGTGCAGTACTTCATGTTCATGCAGGCCCTCGACGTCGCCACCGGTGCCATCGTTTGGCAGAACGAGGCGGCCATCACCAAGGCCCTCGTCCAGCAGTAATCGGGAGCCGACGATGCTTCGATGCCCCGCCGCTCCTGCGGCACCGAGAGAGATCCGGGCAGCCGCTCGGTCGCTCGTGACGGCTCACCTCGGCCTGCTACTGCTGGTCGTGGGGCTGCTTCAGGGCTGCTCCGCCGGCTACTCCGGCCGGCTCGACGATGTGCGCCGCTCCATCGCGGCCAGCGACCTCACCGCTGCTGAGGCCAAGCTCTCAACGCTGCTCGACGGCTCGGGCCAGGTGGCCGCGGCACCCAACGAAGACATGCCGCTGCTCCTGCTTGAACGGGCCAGCGTCCGCCAGGCACTCGGCAACCACGAAGCCGCCATCGCCGACTTCACCGACGCCGACCCCATGCTCGAGCTCCTCGACCTGACGCCGGACGGCGCAGGCTCCGCAGCCGAGTATCTCTTCTCCGACGACGCAGGCATCTACAAGCTGCCCGTCTACGAAAAGCTCATGGTCAACGCCTCTGCCATGCTCTCCTATCTCTCCGCGAACGACCTGCCCGGCGCGCTCGTCGAGGCGCGGCGACTCACCATCCTCATCGACTACTTCAACGGCACCGACCTCGCCGGCCACCCGGCCATCCAAGCAGCCAGCCTCCTCGCCGGCCTCGCCTTCGCAGCGGGCGGCGATGCCACGGGCGAAAAGCTCATCGCAGAGTCGGGGCTTATGCCTGCACAGACCAGCGAAGGCAGCCCCGACGACGGCAAGGGGCTGGTGCTCGCCGTCGTCTTCTCCGGCCTCGCCCCCTACCGCCGCGCAGAGCGCTACCCCATTGGCGTCGTCTTCGACGCCGTTGGCCGTGACAGCCGCTACCAACTCTCACAGGAGCAGCAGGCGCAGATGGCGAAGTCCTCCGCAGAGAACCTCCTCACCTGGGTCAACTACCCCGTCCTCGTTCGCTACCCTGCGAGCGCTGCCCGATTCACCGCAACCGCGGGCGGGTTCAGCGCCGAGGCCGCAGAGATCGCCGACCTCGCAGACTTCGCCCTCGCACAGTGGAAGTCCGAAGAGTCCGCCATCGCCTGGGCAGCCCTCACCCGCGCCATCACCCGCATCATCGCCCGCGAGGCCGTGCAGGCCGTTGGCGATGCCGCGGGCGGCAAGAACAGCAGCACCGCGACCGCCTTCTTCGTTCTCAGCCTCGTCACGCAGGGGGTGATGCAGGCCGCCGACACACCCGACACCCGCACCTGGAACATGATGCCGGCTCGGATCTCGCTGGCCACCCTCCGGCTTCCGGTCGGCGAGCAGCAGCTCACCTTCAATAGCAGCTCAGGGCGCACGCAGAGCATCACCATCTCGGCCCGCGACGACCGCCCCGTTGTCGCCCTCTTCCGCACCACCGAGTAGCCCCGAACGCCGCGCAGCAGCGGCCTGTCGCCTCGAGTCGCCCATGTCAGAGCTCCGCCGCACACGCCTCCTCTCGCTCCACCGCGAAATCGACCTCATCGCGGGAGGGGTTGCGGGGCAGCACAACCTCCACTGCCGGCGCGGCTGCTCCTCCTGCTGCGTCGACGACCTCACCGTCTTCGAGGTCGAGGCCGACCGTATCCGCGACACCTTCCCCGACCTGCTCGAGGCCGGGCAGCCGGGCCCCGCGGGCGCCTGCGCCTTCCTCGACGGCGCTGGCGCCTGCCGAATCTACGAGGCCCGCCCCTACGTCTGCCGCACCCAAGGGTTGCCGCTTCGCTGGTTCGAGGAGGACGAAGAGGAGGAGATCGTCGAGCTCCGCGACATCTGCCCCCTCAACGCTGATGAGGTTGCACCCGAGACCCTTGACGACGAGGCCTGCTGGACCATCGGCCCCTTCGAAGAGCGGCTCGCTGCACTCCAAGAGGAGGCCGACGGCGGCGCCATGCTCCGCACTCCGCTCCGCGCCCTCTTCCGCGCGACCCCGTCAGCCTGACGAGCCTCCAGAGAGCGTTCCCGCCCCCGACCGAGCAAGTTGCAGAATCCCTCGTGATCGCCTACCTAGCGCCCCGTCTTGCGGTTGCTCGGCAGCCGTTCCAGCTTCATTCTCCAGAGGTCTCTCAGCGTGTCATCCCCACTTAAGCCACAGCAGACTGCAGAAATGCATCGCATCAATCACCAGATCCGCATCTCGCAGATCCGCGTGATCGGAATCGACGGTGAACAGCTGGGAATCATGACGCCCGATGAGGGACGGCACATCGCGCAAGATGCCGGCGTCGACCTCGTCGAGGTTGCGCCCAAGGCGATGCCGCCCGTCTGCCGCATCATGGACTACGGAAAGTTCCGCTACGAACTCTCCAAGAAGGAGTCCAAGAGCAAGGCGACGCGCGTTGAACTCAAGACCATCACGCTCCGGCCCAAGACCGACACGCACGACCTCGAGACCAAGCTCAACCAGGCGCGCGGCTTCATCGAAAAGGGCGATCGTGTGAAGTTCGTCATGCGTATGCGTGGCCGCGAGAGCTCGCACATGAACCTCTGGATCGAGAAGATGAACCTCATGGTCCAGGCCATGAGCGATGTCGCTGAGTCGGCCGGCCCGCCGCAGCCCGAGGGTCGTACCCTCACCGTTACCGTCGAGCCGATTGGTTCGAAGAACAACCACTGACCCACAGCGCCATGCGGGGAAGCCGGCGAGCGTTTGCCTGCGGCCTCATAGGCGCACTCCTTGCGGCCTGCGGCAGCAAGGAGCCGCAAGTACAGCCCGCGGCGCACGTGGCGGCAAACCGGCCTCCTGAGCCACCCGACAGGCCGTCTGCCCGATTCGATGCCGGAGGACGCCTCCATCTCAGTTGGACCCGGGGCAGCGACCCCGAGAGCCCCGTCGACCAGCTCAAGGTCGAAATCATCCTCTCCAGCTCGCCCTACAGCACCGCGGAGGACAAGGCCGCACGCTTCATGTCGCCACCCGGCGCCAACGAGGCCATCCTTACCTCGGCGATCGCAGATCCCATCATCTCGATCCGGACGCTCGACCCGCAAGGGCTCGCCTCTGCAACCCGAACCATCTCTGCCGTGGAGCAGGCTCCGCAGTGGACCAGCTGGCCCTCGGGCAGCCCCGAACTACACCTCACCGACTGTCTCTGGCGCGAGGGCCAAGGACTGCTCTGCAGCGGGACGAACGGCGCCATCCTGACCGACACGAAACAGATCATTCCCTCCGGCCTGCGCGGCACGCTCCAGATTGCCGGAAGCATCGCCGGCCAACCATGGCTCTTCACCAACGAGGGCCGTATCCTGGTCCCCGCGCCCGCCGGCAAGATCGACCCTCCGGAGAAGGCGGCAGCCTGGACCCCACTTCAGGCCACGCTTGCTGAGCCCCACCCCGCAGGCCCGCTCAAGAGCCTGCAGGCCGATGCCTTCGGTCTCACCCACCTCGTCGACGCCTCGGGCGCGGTCTGGATTGGCGACACCCAGCACCTCCTCCGGATGATCTCCCCCCTCGCAGCCGAGGATGGCTGTGAGCGCCTCAGCGCCATCGGCTTCTCTCTCACGGTCGGTCTCGCCATCTGCGACTCCGGCAAGGTCTTCACCGTCGCTGCCGACCGCGCCGGCATGCAGTGGCGACCCCTAACCGCCACCACCGAGCCACTGCCTTCTGAGGGCATCCTGGAGATCATCGCCTCCACCCCCGGGCAGGTTGTGGTCTTGGAGCCCTCCCGCATCCGGAGCGTCGCCGTCGGAGGCTGGACCACCCTCCTCGACCAAGCCGCGGTCACAGACGGAACCCCGCTCCGCATCGGCCGCAGCGCCTCGCGGAGCAGCGACCCGAACACCCACTACATTCCTACCTCGCAGGGCCTCGCAATCCTCCGCGACGGAAGCCTAAACCTCGTCGCAGGAACGCCGCGCAACCTCGTCGGCGTCATCCCGCCGGATTCCAATCTCGGCGAGCTCACCCTCATCGACGCCGACGGCGCCCGCTTCGTCTGGACCGGAACGGAACTGCGCAACCAAGTGCCCCCGCCGCTCCGCGCTGACCTCCTCTTCCATGCGGCCGCAGATCTGCTCGTCGCCGTCACTGCGCTCCCGGCACAGCCTTACGACCCGCCGAGCCTCCTTCGGCTGCAGCGCCCCTCGGGCGTCAGCGTCATCCTCCGCGACGGCCTCCGCATGGCAGACGGAACCTTCCTCATCGCGGGCTCCGAGGCCGGTCTCGCCACGGTCTGGATGGGCAAAGGCGGCGACTGGCAGGCCACCCGCCTCGATGCAGAGGGCCTGCGCCCAACGGAGATCCTCGCCGTAGACGAGGCTGGTGACGGCACCCTCGTCGCCATCTCCGAGCACGAAGTCTTCCGCCGCGCCGAGGGCGCCTGGATCCACCACTCCAGCCAACCCGCCACCCTCAAGCAGCTCTTCGCTGCTGGAGCCGACTTCCTCCTCTTTGCCGAAGGCGCCACCCTCTCCTGCAGCGCCACCGCCTGCCAGCCCGCAGCCCCCGCAATCGCCGCAGGCGCAGGTCGCCTGCAGTGGCACGAGGGAGGGGGCCGCTGGTCGCTCGCCGATGACGGAACGCTCCGGCGCCTCACTACCTCGTCCACCGAACCCACCTGGCAACAGGCGATGGGACCCCTCCCCGCAGATTGCGCCAAGGGCCTCGCACAGCGCCTCACGGACGGCGGCTTCGACCTCCTGCGCTATGCCGACGGAAGAATCGCCATTGGCAGGCCCGACGGCTGCGATGCAGCCGGAACCGCCCAGCCGAACGCAAAGCTCCTGAAGCTTGGAGATCTGCACCTCGTCGCAGACCCGAGCGGCATCCGTGCCATCGCACGCCCCCCAACGGCGACGCGCCCATGAAGCCCCTCCTCCCCGACTCCTACCTCAGCTTCTCGAACCACCTCCGCGAGGTCACGGGGGCAGAGACCACAGCCTGGTTCGGAGATGTCGGCTTCTTCGTGCCCCGCTCCACAGACCTTCTCCAGTCCTGGATCATTCAGCTCGCGCGGCGACGCTGGACCGGCATGCACCCCGACCTCGTCCCCTTCGCAGCAGACGGCGCGGGAAACCTCTTCTGCTTCGTCCTCTCCGCCGCGGCCCCCATGCGCGACACCCAGGCCGTCGTCCTCTGGATGTATGAGACCTACCGCTGCGTCCCTGTCGCCTCCTCCTTCGACCTCTTCGTCGCCTGGATCGGCATCACCTCCTTTGCCGCCGTGCGACGCGGCAACATCGCCATCCTCGATGCGGCTGCCTACGACCTCCGCATTCTCCCGCTGCTCGAGCGCTTCGACCTCGCCACCGACTTTCATGTGCTCCTGCCGGAACCCTACCCGAGCAACACAGAGGTCAGCCGCGCCTTCCTCCGCATCGACCCCGAGGCCCCCGCCTCGCTCGTCCTCACAGCCTGCAGGCTCGGCCAGTCCGCAAACGAACTCCGGGGGCTCGCTGAGGCCGAACACGCCCTCGAGGTGTTCCCTCACTTCGGTGCAGCGGCACTCGCGGTAGGGCGCATCCACGAACTGCACCGAGACCGCGCAGAGGCCCACGCGGCCTACCGTCGCGCACTCCGCTCACCGCTCACCTACAGCGGCGACAGCATGATGCCCTTCCTCAGCGAGGTCCCCGAACTCGACCTCGAGGAGCTCACCACAAAACTAGCCAACGACCCGGGATTCGACGACCCCTACGGCGAGTGGGCCTCCCTCGAACTCATCCTCGACAACGACCCCAACGAACCCGAGCCCTGGCTCCACGCCGCCGTCGAGGCAGCCAACGATCAGCAGCTCGAACAGGGCGTCACCTTCGCCGCAAACGCACTCCACCTCACGGCCCAAAAACCCGAAACCGCCATGGAGTCCATCTCCCTGCTCCTCGAACTCTACGAAGCGCTAGGATGGTCTTGGCAACACGGCCTCATGGAGCGAGAACTCGAGGTACGCGCCGAAGCCGCCCCCATCTCCAAGAAGTCCCGTCGCTGACAGGCTGACAACAGTCCCTCCGCACGCATCCTCCGCCACACCCTGCAACCGAGAACGGCCCATGGATCCCATCACCCTCTCTCTCCGCGATGCCGAGCGCGACGCCGTAGCCTCCTTCAACGCCGGCCTCCTGGCCCACGCGGCAGGCGATGCACAGACAGCACTCCGCTGCTGGAACGAGGCCTGGGACCACTCGCGGGCCCTCCTCCCCGCCGCCCAGAACCTGCTCGCGCTCCACCTCGACGCCGGCAACTACACCGCGGCCGACGCCATCTACACAGACCTCCTCCTCGAAGACCCCTTCGATGCAAACCTCTGGGTCCGCCAGGCCGCACTCCGCAGGCGGCTCGGCAGGTTCGAGAGCGCCCGCGACGGCTACCTCCGTGCCATCGGTCTCCACCCCTACTTCCGTTACTGGCACGACGAGCTCGCCGAACTCTACGCACTCCTCGGCCAGCCAGAGGCCGCCGCACGACAGCGTGAACGAGCCCTCGGGCTCGATGCCGACATGGTCGAGCTCGCCTACGACGACGCCATGATCCACCTCCGCGCCGGCCGTCACAGCATCGCCAGCGCATGCGCCGAGGCCATCCTCGAAGACTTCCCCGCCCACACCGAGGCGAGGCTCCTCCTTGTCGAGGCGCATGCCCGTGAAGGCGCCCTCACCGAGGCCCGCGCAGCCATCGACGAGGCGCTACCTGTGGCGACCCCCGCCACCGCACTCCGCCTCCGCTTTGAGCGCGCACGCCTCCTCGCCGGCACAGAGCCGGCCGCCGCAGCCGACGACATCGGCGCCGTGCTCGACGCCGAGCCGGGCTTCGGACGCGGCCGCGCACTCGCCGAGAGCCTGGGGATGACGCCTCAAGCACCCGCCACCGAGACCGCGCCGCCCGACGATACCGCACTCCTGTCACCCGAGCGCCTCGCTACGCTCGCCGGCGGCGCCTTCGGCGGCGACGCGCCGCGCCTGCTCACCCCAGACCCGCGCCTCCCCTGGCAGCTCCGCCTCGACCACCTCCTCCGTCAGGTACTCGCCATCCCGAGCCCCGCACTCGGGCCCGGCCGAATCGCGCTCGTCGTCGAGCCCGCCGCTGCCTCCACCCCCATCGTCATCGAGCTACTCGGCCTGCTCATGCACCCCGACTTCGCGCTGGCCTTCGACCCTGCCCAACCCAGACTCTGCTGGCTCGAAGCAGACGCCAGCGCCCCGGCCATCGGCAACGCCGGCTGGCTCGGAAGCCCCGAACTACCGCAGATTCAACCGCACGGCTGGGACGCCACACTCTTCGGAATGCCGCTCGAAGCGGCACTCGACGCCATCCACGAGGCGGGCGGCAGCGAAGGCTTCAACCTCATCCTTTTCGTCGGCTCGGGACGCCTCCCGGACGCCGCCACCGACGCCGCAAAGCGCCTGCGCCACCTCCCCGTCTACCAGATGGCACACCTCGGCGGCGCCTCTGGAAACCAGCTCCAGCTCCGGCTCAGCGGCCTTGCGCCCAACTGGGTCGACCTGCCGACAGGCTAGGCCATGCGGGCCCTCCTCCAACGGGTCGGCGAGGCCTCTGTCACCGTCGACAACGAGCGCATCGGGAGCATCGGCCAGGGCCTGCTCGTCCTGCTCGCGATCGGCGAGGGCGACACCGACGACGACCTCACCTTCATCACCACCAAAATCCCCGCCCTCCGCATCTTCGAAGATGAGCAGGGCCGCATGGGGCGCTCCCTCGAAGAGTCGGGCGGCGCCATCCTCCTGGTCAGCCAGTTCACCCTCTACGCCGACCTCTCCCGCGGACGCCGACCCAGCTTCGTTGGCGCCATGCAGCCCGGGCCAGCCAGCGCGCTCGTCGACCGTGCAGCCGAGGCCTGGCGCGAGCGCGGAATCACCGTCCAGACCGGCCGGTTCGGCGCCGACATGAAGGTCGCACTCATCAACGACGGCCCCGTCACGCTCTGGCTCGACAGCCGCAATCGCTAACCCTCACGCAGCAGGCCCCCATGAGCGAAAACCCAACCATCTTCGGCAAAATCCTCCGCGGCGAAATCCCCGCGCCACGCCTCTGGGACGACGAGCACTGCATCGCCATCCGCGACATCTCGCCCGCCGCACCACACCACCTCCTCATCCTCCCCAAACGCTTCATCGCCACGCTCGACGAGCTCGACGCGACCGACGCCCCTCTCCTCGGCCACATGGTCTTCGTCGCCACGCAGCTCGCCAAACAGCTCGGCTTCGCGGAGTCAGGTTACCGGCTCGTCATGAACTGCGGCTCGCTCGGCGGACAGTCGGTCTTTCACATCCACCTCCACCTCCTCGGCGGCCGCTCCATGCAGTGGCCACCGGGCTAGGCAGTCGGCGAGATGTGAAGAGGTTGGAGCGGGGCCGCCTGTCCCGATGTTGGCCCGCGGGCCCCGCCTCGCTGTGATGCGAGGTGGGTTGCTCCCCGAGGCCCATTAGGCTTCTCGCTACGAGGCGAGCTTGCACACCGGTCCTGCACGGGAGATCCCTAGAATGTAACATTCGGGCGGGGTACTCGGAATGCCGCACGAAGACTGCAGCACCCGCTCCAGAACTCACGCTAGTGATGACCACCGCATCGCACAACCGCGACCATGCTACACCCCATCGGCACATCACGACAGCCCTAACATTCTTCCCACTCCGCCCCATCGGTGGTAACCTTCAAGGTGCGGCCTCGCGCTGCTCAAATGTAACCCCCGCCGGAGCCAACCCGATGACCCGTTTTTCTGCCGCACGCCGCCTCTTGCTCCTCTCCTCCATGAGCCTCGCGCTCGTCACAGCCTCTGGTTGCAAGCCCAAGGCCGGCGACGGGACCGGAGAAGGCAGCGGAGCCCAGTCCGGTCCACTCGTCATCGGCGCCTACCTCTCCCTCACCGGCTCCAAGGCCGACTTCGGCATCAAGACGCAGCAGGGCGCTCTTCTCGCCATCGACGAAGCCAACGCAGCCGGTGGCGTCGGTGGCCGGCCGGTCAAGCTCGTCATCCTCGACGACCAGGGCACCGCAGACGAGGCTGGCAACGCCGTCACCCGCCTGATCGACGTCGAGAATGCCTCTGCCATCATGGGCGAGGTCTCCTCCAGCCTCTCGCTCGTTGGCGGTCGCATCGCGCAGCGCCGTGGCATCCCCATGGTCTCCCCCTCCTCGACCAACACCCAGGTCACCGAGATCGGAAACTTCGTCTTCCGCACCTGCTTCATCGACCCCTTCCAGGGCGAAGTCATGGCCACCTTCGCCAAGGAGAAGCAGGGCTTCACCCGCATCGCCGTCATCAAGGATGTCCGCAACGACTACTCGATCGGCCTCGCCAAGGCCTTCATCGAGACCTTCACCAAGAACGGCGGAACCATCATCGCCGAAGAGAGCTACAACGAAGGCGACACCGACTTCTCGGCGCAGCTGACCAAGATCAAGGCACTCGACGCGCAGGCCCTCTTCGTCCCCGGCTACTACACCGAGGTCGGTAACCTCGCGAAGAACTCCCGCCGCCTCGGCCTCAATATCCCCCTCCTCGGCGGCGACGGTTGGGAGAGCCCCAAGCTCCGCGAGATCGGCGGCGACGACATCGTCGGCAGCTTCTACTCCAACCACTTCGCGCCCGATAACGCCAACGAGAAGTCCAGCGCCTTCATCGCCACCTACACCAAGCGCTGGAACGAGCCGCCCACCGCGCTCGCCACCCTCGGCTACGACGCCACCGCCCTCATCATCGACGCCATGCGCCGCGCCAAGGGTGAGCCCACGCCCGCCGCCATCCGTGACGCCCTCGAGGCCACCAAGGCCTTCCCCGCCATCACCGGCGCCGTCACCTTCGATGCAAACCGCAACCCGGTGAAGCCGGCTGTCGTCCTGCAGGTCACCGCGACCGGCGACAAGTTCGTCACCGAGATCCAGCCCGCCGGTGCGGCACCTGCTGCACCTGCTGCACCCGCTGCACCCGCTGCACCCGCGGCACCCGCTGCACCTGGCTCGGGTGCCGCAGCCGCGCCCGCCGCAGGTTCAGGCGCGGCCAAGTAGGCCTGCCGGCCACGAGGTCCCTCTGTGAGCACCTTTCTGCAGCAGCTCGTCAACGGGCTATCCGTCGGCTCCATCTACGCCCTCATCGCGCTGGGCTACACGATGGTCTACGGCACCCTTGGCCTGATCAACTTCGCCCACGGCGAGGTCTTCATGATCGGCTGCTACATCGGGCTCTACGCTGCCTTCTGGCTCGGTTACGACGCTCTCGCCGCCGCCTCCTTCTCGCCCATGAGCGCAACCCTCGTCCTGCTCCTCGCCATGGCCGGTGCTGCCATCGTTGGCATGCTCATTGAGCGACTCGCCTACCGCCCGCTCCGCGGCGCACCCCGGCTCGCGCCGCTCATCACCGCCATCGGCGTCTCGCTCCTGCTGCAGAACATCGCCGTGCTCGCCTTCTCTGCCAACCCGCGCAAGTTCCCGAGCATCATCACCGAGCACCGCCTCGAGTTCGCCGGCGTCACGATCACCAACATCAAGATCTTCATCTTCGCCGTCTCCATTCTCCTCATGCTCGCGCTGGAGTTCTTCGTGAAGAAGACCTGGACGGGCCGCGCCATGCGGGCCATCTCCTTCAACCTCCCCGCCGCCAAGCTCATGGGCGTCCCCGCAGACCGGGTCATCTCCCTCACCTTCGCTATCGGCAGCGCACTCGCAGCAGCCGGAGGTATCCTCTTCGGACTTGATCAGACCAAGCTCGAACCCCTCATGGGCAACATGATCGGCCTCAAGGCCTTCATCGCGGCCGTGCTCGGCGGCATCGGAAATATCCGAGGGGCCGCCATCGGCGGCCTCCTCATCGGCGTCGCTGAGCTCATGACCGCCGGCTACATCTCCTCCGGCTACCGCGACGCCATTACCTTCGTCATCCTCATCGTCATCTTGCTCTTCCGCCCCCAGGGTCTCCTTGGCGTCGTCCGACAGGAGAAGGTCTGACCATGGTCTGGACCTACCGAACCGCCGTCTCCATTGCGCTGATCGCGTTGCTCTTCGGCATCAACTGGGCGCTCGATCAGTATGTGATCGACTACATCGTCCGCATCATCATGCAGTGCGGCATCAATGCCATCCTCGCGGTCGGGCTCAACCTCATCAACGGCACCACCGGTCAGTTCTCGCTCGGCCACGCCGGCTTCATGGCCGTTGGCGCCTACGCCACTGCCTTCGCCGTCATCCACCTTGAGTCCTGGCTAGGCTTCAACGCCAGCAACATCCCCGCCCCTTGGATGCAGGGGCTCCTCCTCAGCGTTGGACTCCTTTTCGGCGCCCTCTTCGCCGGCCTCGCAGGCCTCCTCGTCGGAGCACCAAGCCTCCGGCTCCGCGGAGACTACCTTGCCATCGTCACCCTCGGATTCGCGGAGATCATCCGCCTCATCTTCACCAATACCGAAGCACTCGGCGGCGCTACCGGTTACTCCGGCGGACGACCCCTCGGTCTCCCTGTCTACACCAATTTCTTCTGGGTCTTCCTCTGGGCCATCTTCCTCATCACCCTCATCGGCAACTTCACCTTCTCCTCCTACGGTCGCGCACTCCGCGCCATCCGAGAAGATGAGATTGCAACCGAAGCACTCGGCATCAACACCACCCGTATGAAGGTCCTCGCCTCCGTCATCAGCGCGGCCGCCGTCGGCGTTGCCGGAGGCCTCTTCGCCCACCTCATGGGCACCATCCGACCCGACGACTTCAAGATGGACCGCTCCGTCGCCATGATCGTCATGATCCTCGTCGGCGGCCTCGGCAGCGTCTCCGGCGCCATCATCGGCGCCATCTTTGTCGGGGTCACCCTCGAGGCCATGCGCGACATCCAGCAGTATCGGCTCCTCGCCTACTCCCTGCTCCTCATCGGCCTCATGATTGCCCGCCCCCAAGGCCTCCTCGGCAGCCGCGAGCTCCGGCTCCCCGCCTTCCTCAGGCGCAAGCGCGGAGGTGCCGCATGACGACGCCCGCCCTCAAGCTCGACAATATCGCCAAAATCTTCGGTGGACTCCGCGCCGTCGACGGCGTCTCCTTCGAGGTCGCGCCACGCCAGATCTTCGGCCTCATCGGCCCCAACGGCGCGGGAAAGACCACCGCCTTCAACTGCATCTCCGGCGTCTACACACCCGAGCAGGGGACAATCTCCTTCTTCGGAAAGTCGATCGCAGGGCGCCCACCCTCCGAAATCGCTGCGCTCGGCATCGCCCGCACCTTCCAGAACATCCGACTCTTCGGCGACATGACCGTCCTCGAGAATGTCATGGTCGCCGGCCACGCCACCATCGGCTTCGGACCGCTCGCCGCGATGTTCCGGCTTCGAAAGCAGGCCGAAGAGCAGGAGCGGCTCGCCGCCCGCGCACACGAAATCCTCCGCATCTTCGAACTCGACGGACTCGCAGGCGAGTTCTCCAAGTCGCTCCCCTACGGCTCGCAGCGCAAACTCGAGATCGCGCGCGCCCTCATGCTCAACCCCAAGGTGCTCCTCCTCGACGAGCCCGCCGCAGGCATGAACTCACGCGAAGCCGACTCCCTCAAAAATCAGATCCGCTGGCTCCGTGACACCTTCGACCTCACCATCGTGCTCGTCGAGCACAACATGCAGGTCGTCATGAATGTCTGCGAGCAGGTCCACTGCGTGGACCACGGCCAGACCATCGCCAGCGGCGAGCCGCTCCATGTCCAGAACCACCCCGCCGTCCGTACCGCCTACCTCGGCGCAGACGTCGACGAGTCCACGCTGAGGCAGTCATGACAGACGCCCTCCGCGTCACAGACCTCAAGGTCAACTACGGCGGCATCCAGGCCGTCAAAGGCATCTCCCTCACCGTCGGAAGGGGCGAGATCGTAGCCCTCATCGGCGCCAACGGCGCGGGCAAAACCTCCACGCTCAAGGCCATCGTAAGGCTCATCGCGAGCCAGGGCCAGATCGACTTCTTCGGCGCAACGGCCGGTGGCCGCGCCACACACCAGATCGCTGCCCTCGGTGTCTCGCTCGTCCCCGAAGGGCGGGCCATCTTCGGCAACATGTCGGTCCGCGAGAACCTCGAGATGGGCGCCTTCCTCCACCGCGACGCCCTCGAGCGCAAGCACCACATGGAGCGCGTCTTCGCCCTCTTCCCCCGCCTCGCCGAGCGCCTCAAGCAGGACGGGAACACCCTCTCCGGCGGAGAGCAGCAGATGCTCGCCATCGGACGGGCCATGATGTCGCAGCCCAAGCTCCTCCTCCTCGATGAGCCCAGCCTCGGCCTCGCTCCCAAACTCGTCGGCGAGATCTTTGCCGCCATCCGCGTCATCGCGGCCGACGGTCTCAGCATCCTGCTCGTCGAACAGAACACCCGCCTCGCGCTCAAGACGGCTGGCCGCGCCTATGTCCTCGTCACAGGCGAAGTGGCACTCTCCGGCAACGCTGAAGACCTTCGCGACGACCCGCGCATCCAGAGCGCCTACCTTGGCGGCGACACCACGCGATCGAATGGCTGAGCAGGGCGACGCTCCGCTGCCAGCACGCATGCCCAGCACCTCGCCCATCATGGCTGTCGACGTGGGCACCGTCCGCATCGGGCTCGCAAAGAGCGACCCCTCCGGCCGCATCGCGCTCCCCATCGCCACCATCGCTGCAAAGCCCCGCGAAGCCGCGCTCCAGACCATCCTCACCTACGCCCGCGAGCTGCGCCCCTCGCAGGTCATCGTCGGCCTTCCGCTCACCCTCGACGGCGACGAGGCCACAGCCTCCATGCGCTCACGCCGCTTCGCCGCGCAGCTCCAGAAGCTCATTCCCTGCCGCGTCGCCATGATCGATGAGCGGCTCACCACCGTCGTCGCTGAGGCCGCACTCCGCGACGCTGATGTCTCCCGCAGCAAGCGCAAACAGGTCATCGACCAAGCCGCCGCCACCATCCTCCTGCAGACCTTCCTCGACCACCGGGCAGGAAGATGACCGCCCGCGCCTCCCGACCCCGCAGCGGCTGCTTCGGACGGCTCCTCCTGCTCCTCCTCTTCGCCCTGCTGATCGCCGGCGCGGCCCTCTTCGTCCGCTACCAGAGCTTCCAGCAGGCACCCGCCACGCCCGATGGCGACCCCATCACCTTCACTATCGATGCTGGCGCCACACCCGCCTTCGTCATCAGCAAACTCAATGCCGAGGGGCGGCTCCGACGCAGCGCCTTCTGGCAGATCCTCATCCGCGAGCACCAAACCGCACGCTGCATAAAGCGGGGCGAACACACCCTCGCCTCCGACGCCTCCTCACTCGACTTCCTCCGCCTGCTCTGCACCGACGGCGGCTCCAAGGGCGACACCTTCACCGTCCCCGAGGGCTGGACCCGCTTCCACCTCGCCCGTGCCATGGAACAGGCCCACCTGGGCAGCAGAACCGACCTCGTCAGAGCTACGGGCAACGAGGGTGACGCAGCCCTCCGAACCTTCGACGGCGCGCTGCGCGACTCCACCGAAGGGCTCCTCTTCCCCGACACCTACGCCGTCAGCCTCGACCAGCCACGCAAGACACTCATCACACGCATGCGCAACCGGTTCGACGAGGTCTGGGCCGAAGAGGCCACGCCCGAACGGCTCGCCGATCTCAAAGAGCGCTACGGCCTCTCACCCTACGAGATTCTCATCCTCGCCAGCCTCGTAGAGCGCGAGGCAATCGTCGCAGACGAACGGCCACGCATCGCCCAGGTCTTCTACAACCGCATCAAGACCCGCATGCGGATACAGTCCGACCCCACCTGCGCCTACGGCCCGGCAACCTTCGACAAGCAGCCCACCGCAGCCATGTGCCGCGACAAGGCCAGCCGCTTCTCCACCTATCTGCTCCCCGGACTCCCTCCGACACCCATCGCGGCAATCGGACGAAGCAGCCTCCGCGCCGCACTCAACCCCTCCGGCGAGTCCGACATCTTCTACTTTGTCGCCATCGCGGACGGCTCCAACCGCCACCGCTTTGCCGCCACGCTCGACGAACACAACCGCAACGTCCGCGACTACATCGACAGGAGCAGACAGCCATGAGCAGACGCATAAACACCTCGGCACTCGGCCTCATCCTCCTCGCGGCGCCGCTCTGGCTTCAGGCCTGCGCGGGCGCACAGTCGCCCGCCGACACCTTCCAGCGCGACCTCGACGCCTACCACGCCCACCTCCGCTGGGGCCGCTTCGACGAGGCCGTCAACTACCTCGCCGAAGACGAGCGCGAGGAGTTTCTCGGTGAGCTCGAACAGCGCGGCGAGGGCTACCAGATCACCGACTTCGAGGTGAAGTCGGTCACCGTCACCGAGCCCAACAAAGAGGCCCAGGTCGTCGTCTGGATCCAGTCCTACAGGCTCCCCAGCACCACCATGCGGGCCGAGACCACCGTCGAGACCTGGAGCTGGGACGACAAGTTCATGACCTGGCAGATCACCGACCTCGAGAAGCGCTGAAGGCTACCAGATCCCCTCTTTCTCGGTCGCCTGCAGCAGCTCCGCCTGGTGCGCCGCGTTCATGGCGTCGATGAGCTCCTGAACCTCGCCCATCATCACCCGGTCCAGCTTGTAGAGCGTGAGCCCGATGCGGTGGTCGGTGAGCCGGTTCTGCGGAAAGTTGTAGGTCCGGATCCGCTCCGACCGGTCGCCCGTACCCACCTGGCTCTTGCGCGCATCGGCACGCTCCGCCGCCGCCTTCTGACGCTCCGCATCGAGGATGCGGCTCTTGAGAATCTTCATCGCCCGATCGCGATTCTTGAGCTGCGACCGCTCATCCTGACAGGCCACCACGGTCCCGGTCGGAAGGTGGGTGATGCGTACCGCCGAGTCGGTCCGATTGACGTGCTGACCACCGGCACCCGAGGCGCGGTAGGTGTCGATCTTGAGGTCGTTGGCATCGATATGCACCTCCACATCCTCGGCCTCTGGCAGGATCGCCACCGTGGCCGTCGAGGTGTGGATGCGACCCTGCGCCTCTGTGGCGGGGACGCGCTGCACACGGTGCACGCCGCTCTCCCATTTGAGCCCCGAGTAGACCGCGTCGCCCGTGATGGTCGCCGTCACCTCTTTGAAGCCCCCCATGGTACCCTCGCTGACCGAGGCGATCTCAAACTTCCAGCCGCGGAGCACCGCATAGCGCTGGTACATCTCGAGCAGATTGCCCGAGAAGATGGACGACTCGTCCCCACCTGCACCGGCACGGATCTCGAGGATAACATCCTTGGCATCCAGCGGGTCCGAAGGAAGCATCGCAAGCTTCAGCGCATGCTCTGCTTCGGGAATCGCAGCCTCGGCCTCCTCCATCTCCATCTTCGCCAGTTCACGCAGCTCTGCGTCGCCCTCGCGAAGCAGCTCGAGGCTCTCCTCCCGGCGGCGGTTCAGCGCCACCCAGCGGCGGTAGCCCTCGACCACAGGCCGCATCGACGCCAGCTCTCGATTGAGCTTGGTGAAGGCCGCATGGTCGACCGCAACCGCAGGGTCACCCATCCGCTCTTCGAGCTCAACATACCGTCCTTCAACGCTCGCAAGCCTTCCAAACATCGCTCATCCTCCAAACCTACGCGAAAGGCTGCGACGCCAGTCCCGCCGACCGCGCCAGCTGCCCCTCTCGAGGGGTCTCTTCCGTACCAACTGCAGGGGCGACCGCGCAAGTTCGCAGCCCACCTTCCCGCCTCCAAAACGCACGAACGCCGCAGGATTTCCCCGCGGCGGTCAGCTTCCAGCGACCCAACAGTGCAGGCCTCAGGTTTACCGGCTCGAACTTCATCGCCCGCGACTGGCCGGCTACCTTCAGGCAACCCGTCGCGCGGCCGACTGAATCAACCGCGGTTGTAACGGCGGTTGAACCGCTCCACGCGACCAGCCGTGTCGAGCATACGCGTCTGACCGGTCCAGAAGGGGTGCGTGTAGGAACTGATGCCCGTCTCGATGACGTAGTGCGTGACGCCTTCGATCTCGCGCGTCTTGCCCGACTTCGAAGTCGACATCGAGATGACTTCGTGCTCGCCGTCAACGAAGACAACGGGATAGTAGTTCGGATGAATCTTTTCTTTCATGATCGTCCTCGGAGGGTACGAGGGAACCGGTTGCCCGGTTCGGAAGGGGGCGGCGATCTAGGCCATTTGACCGGCCCCGTCAAGGTGACGGGGCAGCCTGCTTTGACTCATCCGATCTCGCCCGCGAGCAGGCCGCTGAACACCGAGGCGCTGCCACGGGTCACCGCCTCCGCCAGACCGCGGTAGAGCAGCCGCCGCGACGCCGGCAGGTGGCCCGCATAGACCGCGTGATACTCGGCAACAGGCTCGCCGCCTCGGCGCCGTTTGAAGTCGTCCGCGCCCGAGCTGTAGTTCAGCAGCAGCTTCTCACGCTTCACCTCGTCCAGCAGCCCCGAGACCAGGCGACGGTAGAGCGCATCCTCTGCAGGCGCCCCCACCTCGTATCCGACGAAGGGCACGGTCCAGAGCTCGCCGAAGGAAAAGATCCCGATCGCCGCGACCAGCGCGCCCGACCCGTCTCGCAGCCCGCGGAAGGAGAGCATCCCCTCCTCCACCGCCCGCGACAGGAAGGGCGCCAGGTAGCGGGTGTTCAGCCTCGAATGCTTGTCCACGTAGACCTGCCGATAGAGCCGAGCCAGCGCCTCCCCATCTGCAGCCGAAAAGCCCGCGCCAACGACCGCCTCAAACCGCCCGTCGCTCAGCATCCGACGATCACGCTTCGTCGTGTTCCGCGACGCGAAGCCGCCTGCCACACCATCGAAGTAATAAACCACCCGGCTCGGCAGCAGGAGATAGCCCTCCGCCTCCAGCGCCGCGATCGCCGCGCCATGGCTCCGACGATCGAGCGACCGAACCAGCAGCGCATGCTCCGGGTAGGCCGCGCTCAATGCCGCCGTCGCGCCCCGCACATGCTCCGCAAGATCGGGCCGGTGGTGGTTGGTCGACAGCAGAAAGTCGCTCCACTGCACCACCCGATCGACAGAGGCCAGCCGGGCCAACGCCGCCGCAGCCTGCAGCGCGACACGGGCCACCTGCCGCTCCCGCTCGCTCGCCAGAAAGTGCAGCTCCTCCTGCGGATAGAGGAGATACTGCGTCCGCAGCGACGAGGCGAAGGAGGCATCGCTCTCCGGCGACAGCGCCGTGAAAGGGATGACCACCTCACCCTGCCGCAGCACCCCCGACCGCCCGGCAAGG